>JBJDYK010000129.1:0-7846 GCA_051867275.1 Faecousia sp. | reverse complement strand
CGTCCAGGAGGCCGGTCCCTACGGGGCCATTCGGATTCGCCGGGGTGCGTCCCGTGGAGTACGGATTCGCATGGGTGCGTGGGTTGAATCGGTGCGTGCTGCCGGGCAGGTTTTTATCCGTCCCCTACAAACGTATATTGGTGGTGCCGCGCGGGAAAAATCCGCACCCGGAAAAGGGTGCGGATTGCTTTACATGAGGGGGGCCGCCGCTTTCAAAATGGCGCCGGAGAGTTTGGTCAGGGGGCCCTGTTTGCGGACGTCCTCCATGGTGATCTCCTGGGATTTTTCCAGGGTATCCCGGAAATCCGCCAGGATGTCTTGCAGGGCGGGCACCCGGTAGAGGTAGGCCGCGCATTCAAAGTGCAGATACAGGCTTCGGAAGTCCAGGTTGATGGTTCCCACCACGCCGTGGCGGTCGTCACTCAGAAACACCTTGGCATGGAGAAAGCCGGGGGTATACTCGTAGATCCGGACACCGGCCTCGATCAGCTCCTTATAGTGGCTCTTGGCCAGGACAAAGGCGTACTTTTTATCGGGAATATGGGGCAGAATCAGCCGCACATCCACCCCACGCTTGGCGGCAAAACGGAGCGATGTGACCATTTCGTTGTCCAGAATCAGGTAGGGAGTCATGATGTAGACATAGTCCTTCGCCTGGTTCAGAATGTTCAAATACACCATCTCCCCCACGTTTTCCGTGTCCATGGGGCTGTCTCCATAGGGGATCACATAGCCGCCGCCGGTACTCCGGTAGTCCACGGGCTGAAGATAAGGCTCGTAGACCCGCTCCTTCTCCGTGGCGTTCCACATCTGCAAAAACAGCAGGGTAAAGCTCCTGGCGGCGTCGCCCTTGACCATGACGGCGGTGTCCTTCCAGTGGCCGTAGACCTGTTCCTTGTTGATGTACCGGTCCTCCAGATTGACGCCGCCGGTAAAGGCCGTGTGGCCATCGATGACCAGAATCTTCCGATGATCCCGGTTGTTGTAGTGGGTGGAGACGAAGGGGCGCAGAGGGGAGAACATTTTGCACCGGATGCCCAGCTTTTCCAGCTCCTTAGGGTAGTTATAGGGCAGGGACACCAGGGCACTGGTGCCGTCGTACATGACCCGAACCTCCACCCCCTGGCCGGCCTTCCGGGCCAGAATCTCCAGAATGGTGTTCCACATATAGCCCTCGCCTACGGCGAAATACTCCATAAAAATAAACCGTTGCGCCTGCTCCAACTGGACCAGCATCTCCGCGAACTTATCCTCGCCCAGAGGGAAATACCGGACATCCGTATTTTCGCCCACCGGCGTACCGGCGTTGGCGCGGATATAATGGGCCAGATTATACAGGTCCTTGTCCTCCCGGCGGAGCTTCTCCATCAGCTCCGGCTGCTCCGGCACATAGGTCAGGCTCTCGTGGATGGTATGCCCGATCAGCTTCTGTTCCAGGCGGTGTCCCAGATCGATCTGGACATAGAGGTACAGCAGCGCGCCAAAGGCCGGCAACACGGCAACCACGATACACCAGGACAGCTTCACGGTGGGGTTGCCTCTGGTGTTCAGAATGTACAGCTCCATCACGGCAGTCAGGACCAGAACGCCTCCAAACAGGTAAGGTACATAATGGGACAACGAAAAAAGCGCGGTAAACAAAACACCGAACTGAATGACCAGCAGCAGCGCAATCAGCATGGAGCGGCCAAAAATCACCTGGATGATGCCCCGCTTGCTTTGGTGCATGAGCTTATGCTGCTCCGATTGCAGCCTGTTCTCTCCCGGCATAGCCTGTCTCCCCCATTTCCACAACATGATACATCTAAATATAGCACCCCGCTCCCCCACTGTCCAGAGCGTTTTTCAAAATATTCCCAAATCCCCTCTTGACAAAAATACCCATCCTCGTTATACTGTCCGAGGATATTCTATGAAATTTTGAAAGGAGGTGCGCGGAATGACCAGAATGTTGAATGTTTTTGTTTTGTCCGGGGGATTTCTGCGCGCCTGCCGTCTGACTGCTTAGGTCAGAAGGTCTGTTTCGGTATGCAGCGTTCCTCCGTGACGGAGGAACGCTTTTTTGTTTTGGGAGGGATGATATGGAACCACAATTTAAGCTGCCGCGGCGGGAGAAAACCGCACTGGTTATGAGGTTTCTCAGGGGTAATCTGCACTACTTTGTGCTGGCCCTGGTGTTTGCCTGCCTCGGCATGGTGTTTAATGCCCTGACGCCTCAGATCATCCGGGTCACCGTGGACTCGGTTCTGGGCGACAAGCCTCTGGAGCTTCCAAAGGTGGCAGAACCGCTGCTGTCTCTGGAACCCAGGACAGCCCTGTGGTGGGCCGCCGGAGGTGTGCTTCTGACCGCCCTGCTGCGGGGTCTGTGCGGCTTCGGTCAGCGGGTCAATCTGGCCAAAGGCTCCGAAGGCTTTGTCAAAAGCATAAGGGACGCGCTGTTTCACCACATTCAGCGTCTGAGCTATAGCTGGCACACCGCCCATTCCACCGGCGACATGATTCAGCGGTGTACCTCGGATGTGGATGTGATTCGCAGCTTCGTCTGCAACCAGTTGGTGGAAGTGGTGCGGACGGTGTTCCTGATTCTGCTGTACATGGGCATCATGTTTTCCATGAACGTGAAGCTCTCTTTGGTTGCCCTGGCCTTTATTCCTCTGGTGGGTATCTCCTCCGGCGTGTTCTACCGGAAGATCTCCAGCCGGTTCCAGGTGGCGGACGAAGCCGAGGGCGAGCTGACCACCTGCGCCCAGGAAAATCTCACCGGCATCCGGGTGGTTCGGGCCTTCGGCCGGGAGCGGTTCGAGGTGGAGCGGTTCGGTGAAAAAAATCAGCGTTTTTCCTCTCTCTGGATTCGTCTGGGAAAGCTGCTGAGCGTCTACTGGGCCTCCGGCACCTTTCTGACCTGTTTGCAGGTGATGGTGATTCTGGTGGTGGGCACGGTGCTGGCGGTGCGGGAGAACATGAGCCTGGGCTCCTTCGTGGCCTTCATCAGCTACAACGAGGCTCTGACCTGGCCGGTCCGTTCCCTGGGCCGGGTGCTGTCCGAAATGAGCAAGGCCGGCGTCTCCATTGACCGGGTGGGCTACATCCTGAAAGCCCCGGAGGAGCAGGACAGTCCCCAGGCGGAGGACGCCCCCATTGCAGGGGACATCGTATTCGACCATGTGACCTTCGGTTACGGGGAGCAGAAGGTTCTGGAGGATGTATCCTTCACCATCCCCCAAGGCAGCACCTTCGCCATTCTGGGCGGCACCGGCTCCGGCAAAAGCACCCTGGTTCATCTGCTGGACCGGCTGTATGATCTGGAGCCGGGGCAAGGCTCCATCACCATTGGAGGCCGGGATATCCGGTCCATCCGCCGGGAGCATCTGCGGAAAAATGTGGGTCTGGTATTACAGGAGCCCTTCCTGTTCTCCCGGACCATCCGGGAAAACATTGCCGCCACCCGGCCTGACGCCGGTGAAGAAGCGGTACGGCGGGTTGCCGGAATTGCCTGCGTGGATGAGGCCATTACGGAGTTCCCCCAGGGCTATGATACGGTGGTGGGCGAACGGGGTGTCACCCTCTCCGGCGGGCAGAAGCAGCGGGTGGCCATTGCCCGGATGCTGATGCAGAACGCGCCGGTGATGATTTTCGACGATTCCCTGTCCGCCGTGGACGCGGAGACGGACACCAAAATCCGTCACGCCCTGCGGGATACCCTGGCCGACGCCACCGTGATTCTGATTTCCCACCGGGTCACCACGCTCATGCAGGCGGATCGGATTCTGGTGCTGGATCAGGGCCGCGTCCGTGACATCGGAACCCACCAGGAGTTGATCGCCCGGCCCGGCATTTACAAGGAGATTTACGACATTCAGATGAGCAGCGACGACTGCCGCCTCATCCGGGAAGGAGGAAATGCCTGATGGCTGCCATCGACGAAAAAGAATATACCAAATCCTTTGACCTGAAAATCTGGAAGCGGCTTCTCCCCTTTCTGGCGCGGTACAGGAAAGCCTTTGCCCTGATGCTGGTGTTCAATTGCCTGACCGCCGTTGTGGACATTGCGGTGCCCCTGTTTCAGCGTTACGCCATCTCCCAGTTCATTGAGACCCGGAGCCTGACCGGCATCGTGCCCTTTACCCTCGTGTATCTGCTGGTCATTCTGGCCCAGGCCTGCAGCGTGGCCGCCTTTGGGCAGAACTCCATGGTCATTGAGATGAATCTAGGAAGGGATATGCGGCAGAATCTGTTCACCCACTTGCAGACCCTGTCCTTCTCCTTCTTCAATGTAACCCCCGTGGGCTATCTGCTGTCCCGGGTCATGAGCGACACCAACCGGATCGCCAGTATGATCGCCTGGAATCTGACGGACATTCTGTGGGCCCTGTTCTATGTGTTCGGCACCTTCGGGGCCATGTTGCTTCTCAACTGGCGTCTTGCTCTGGTGGTGATTCTCATTGTACCGGCCATCGCGGTGCTGACCGGCTATTTCCAGAGGCGCATTCTCCACTGGAACCGGAAAATCCGAAAGATCAATTCCAAAATCACCGGCTCCTTCAACGAGGGCATCACCGGTGCCAAGACCTCCAAAACCCTTGTAATCGAGGAGCAAAACACCGCCGGCTTCCGGGATTTGACCAAATCCATGCACGACTCCGGCATTCGGGCTGCCCGGCTCAACGCGGTGTACATTCCCCTGGTTCTCTTCTGCTCTACGGCGGCCGTGGCCATCGTGCTGCTGCGGGGCGGTCAAATGGTGACGGAGCAGGCTCTGGAAATCGCCACTCTCTCCGCCTTTACCACCTACGCCGTGGGCATTTTCGAACCCATTCAGATGACCGCCGCCAACATCGCCGAGTTCATTTCCCTGCAGGCCTCCATTGAGCGGGTCACGGACCTGATGCAGGAAGTACCCCAAGTCAAGGACAGCCCCCAGGTGGAGGAAATATACGGCGATGTATTCCACCCCCGGCGGGAAAACTGGGAGCCTCTGGTGGGAGACATCGAGTTCCGGGATGTGACCTTCCGCTACCCCGACGGGGGCGAAAACGTGCTGGAACACTTCTCCCTGCACATCCCCGCCGGCACCACCGTGGCCATCGTAGGCGAAACCGGCGCGGGAAAAAGCACCCTGGTAAATCTGGCCTGCCGGTTCTTTGAGCCTACCCAGGGGCAAATTCTGATCGACGGCAGGGACTACCGGCAGCGGAGTCAGCTTTGGCTTCACTCCAACATCGGCTATGTGCTGCAAAACCCCCACCTGTTCTCCGGTACGGTCCGGGAAAACATCCGCTACGGCAGGCTGGACGCCACCGACGCGGAAGTGGAGGCCGCCGCCAGGGCGGTATCCGCCGACACGGTGGTGGCCAAGCTGGAAAAGGGCTGGGACAGCAACGTAGGCGAGGGCGGCGACCGGCTCTCCACCGGTGAAAAGCAGCTCATCTCCTTTGCCCGGGCGGTTCTGGCGGACCCCAGAATCTTCGTACTGGACGAAGCCACCTCCTCCATCGATACCCAGACCGAGCAGCTCATCCAGGCTGCCATCGACCATCTGTTGAAGGACCGGACCTCCTTCCTCATCGCCCACCGGCTTAGCACCATCCGCAAGGCGGACCTGATTCTGGTGGTTAAGGACGGCAAAATCGTGGAGCAGGGCAGGCATCTGGAGCTTCTGAAACAGGGCGGCTACTACCACGACCTGTACAGCAAGCAGTTCGCCGAGGAAAACGCCTCCAAAATTTTGAAGCGCACATAAACAAAACCGAGCGCCCCGAAGGTAAAGCTTCAGGGCGCTCATTTCATTCAATCTTCATTGGGAAACAATCGTGCAATGGCCGCCCGGGCGGCGTCCTGCTCGGCCCGCTTTTTGCTGCTGCCAACGCCGGTTCCCACCACCCGGTCGTTGAGCCGCACAACCACTGTGAACTCCTTGGCGTGATCCGGGCCGGATTCGCCGGTAAGCTCGTACTGGATAATCTGGTTCTTCTGCTGCTGCACCAGCTCCTGCAGCTTGGTCTTATAGTCCACGTTCCGCAGATGGTCCGTGGGAATGTCCGTCAGAATGAACCGGTGAATCAGGTCCGCCGCCGCCTGGAAGCCGCCGTCCAGATAGGTAGCCGCCAGAACGGACTCCGTGGCGTCAGCCAGGATGCTGGCCCGATCCCGGCCGCCTCCCTGCTCCTCCCCGTGGCCCAGCAGCAGATACTTGCCCAGGTTCAGCCGCCTGGCCACCTTGGCAAGGTTTGTCTCACAGACCAGATCGGCCCGGATACGGGTCAGTTCTCCCTCCGGGCGGTCAGGCAGCAGCTTATACAGGTACTCCGCCGTCACCATGCCCAGGATGGAGTCTCCCAGAAACTCCAGGCGCTCATTGCTGGCCAGGCTGTCCCGCCACCGCTCGTTGGCGTAGGAGCTGTGGGTCAGGGCGTTCTGCAAAAATGTAATGTTATGGAAATGGTATCCCAGGGACACCTCAAGGTCTTTAATCATGAACAGGCTGCTCCTTTATGGCGGCCAAACGCTGCAGGGCCGCCTCCAATTCGGGGGTCAGATTTTGCGCGGCAGCCTCCGTGGCCTGACGAATGGCACTACGGAAGGCTCTGGGGTCGGAGGAGCCGTGGGCCTTGATGACCGGCTTGCGCAGGCCCAGCAGCGGCGTGCCGCCCACCTCGCGGTAGTCCATCATCCCCATAATCCGTTTCAGGCCGGACTTGCAGCACAGCGCGCCCAGCATGGTCACAGGGTTCTGCTTGAACATTCCCTTCAGGAGAGAACCCATGAACATGGCGGTGCCCTCAATGGACTTCAGAAGAATGTTGCCGGAGAAGCCGTCGCAGACCACCACGTCCACGCCGCCCAGCAGCACGTCCCGGCCCTCCGCATTGCCGATGAAGTTCAGGATTCCCGCCTCCCCTGCCTGCTTCAGAAGGCCGTAGGCTTCCTTCTGCAGATCGGGGCCCTTGGTTTCCTCGGCACCGTTGTTCAGCAGAGCCACACGGGGCTCCCGGATGCCGCAGGATTTCCTCATAAACTCGGAGCCGATCACGCCGAACTGGAGAAGAAACTCCGGTGTACACTCCACATTGGCGCCGCTGTCGATAATCAGGGTGCTGCCCCCTGCCTTGTTGGGCAAAACAGGGCCGAAGGAGGCACGGCGGACGCCCTTCACCCGCTTGACAAGCAGGGTGCCGCCGGTCAGCAGAGCGCCGGTGTTTCCGGCGGAGACGAAGGCGTCACCCTGGCCGTCGGCCAGCATTTTCAGGCCCACGATCATGGAGGAGTTTTTCCGCTTGTGGATAACGGAGGTGGGGTCGTCGTGCATATCCACCACATCGTCGGCGTTGGCGATCTCCATTCCCTTGGGCAGGTCCTGAATCTTGTGCTTGCGCATGACACCCAGAATTTCCTCGCCCCGTCCAACCAGCGTGATCTCCGTTCCGAACTCCCGGTGTGCCTCCAAAGCACCCAAAACAGCAGCCTCCGGCGCCAGGTCTCCGCCCATGGCATCGAGAATTATTTTCATGGTGTCACCCTTTCTGTCTAATGTTTAAATACCCGCTTCCAACACCGCGTCCAGAGACTCCAGTGCCCGCTGGGCGATGGCAAGGTTCTTCTGGGCCTTGCCCTTGATCCGGCGATCCAGAGGGGCAATGATTCCGAAATTCACGTTCATAGGCTGGAAATGGGTCACGGTTTCGTCGCTGATATACAGTGCCATGGCTCCGATGGCCGTTTCCCTGGGGAACAGGGGAATCTCCCTGCCCTGCACCTTTGCCGCCATGGCAATGGCGGCCAGACACCCGGAGGCCGTGGACTCCACATAGCCCTCCACACCGGTCATCTGCCCGGCGAAGGCCACCAG
>JBJDYK010000128.1:0-7921 GCA_051867275.1 Faecousia sp. | reverse complement strand
GGTAACAATGCGCCTGGACGATTGGATGAAGCTGTACAGCGAATATGCTGCCGGGTTTGATCTCCCTAAAGATTGAGGTGCAATTATGGCAAGAGAATATACCGCCGTTCCCCACGAATACCTGGATGAAATGGATTGTCTCTCAGACGCTGAGTACGGGCGCTTGATACGTGGATTGCAAAAGTACAGCATCACGGGTGAAGAACCAAAGCTTAGCGGGCAGGAGAAAGTATATTGGAAACGGGTACGAAATCGGGAAAATAGGTACCAAGAAAGTTTTGGAGAACAAGAAAAGGCCAAAACCGAAAGGGCGAAAATCGCTGCTAATGCCAGATGGAGCAATGCTAAAGCATGCGCAAGCATGCACAAGGATGCGCAAGCATGCGCAAGCATTCCAAGCAATGCTAAAAATGCCAATACCAAAGCCAATACCAAAGCCAATACCAAAACCGATTCCAAAACCAAAGATATATTTGCGGCGTTCGCCGCTGGTGATGTGGCGCTGATGGAATCGCTTTTAGAGTTTGAAAAAATGCGGAAGGAAATCAAAAAGCCGTTGACGGATCGTGCCAAGACGGGTATATGTAGCAATTTGCAAAAGCTTGCCGGTGATGATAAGGGCCTTATGGCAAAGATTTTAGATCAGTCAACGTTCCATTGCTGGAATGACGTTTATGCTTTGCATCAAAAAGACTGCGGATTTGATGCCAAACGAGATATACCGAAAGGAGTATCCGGAAATCTTGGTGAAGCAGAATTGGAGGCAATCAGGAAAACGCTGGAATGTCCTGTTTTTGATCTCCCGCCTCTGGAGGATGAATGATGGAAGGATTGGAAAACAGCAAAATGGGGTCCCGGAGAAGGGACCTGACGGCCCCGTGCAAGGGATGCTCAGAGCGGCACCCGGGGTGCCATGACCGGTGCGGGAAATATGGGGAATTCCGCGAGACGGTTGCCAGGAAAAACGAACATATGAAAGCGCACCAATGGGACGTATATGACCCCATGGCGCCGAAACGGAGGCGGGATTTATGAATTACCGCATTCCAACAAAACGTGAAAAGCAGATCATGGAAGAAAACGGGCTTGACCCGGAGGAATACGCCGTGGTGCAGGGCGGGGAAGATTGGCTGCACCTGCTGTGCTACCGGACACGGGATACCATCCGGATTTACCAGGGGGACAAGAAGTGGCCGGAGGAAGAAAAGGAGAGAATCGCATGAGCAAAAAGAAGGAAATGGACCAGCTGTCCCGGGATGCGCTGATGGCCACGAGGCTGCACATGACCTATGGGAAGTACAAGGCCATGAAATGGGAACAGGAGAAGGAAACCCGGGAGCAGCAGGAGAAGCTGGTGCAGGAAGCGAAGAGAAGGCGGGGGGAGAAATCATGATGGACTATGATGGATTTCTTCACAGCAAAATTCAGGTTGCACCGGTGAGCGGGTTTGCGGTTCGCCCGGAGAAGATAAACCCAGCCTTGAAGCCGCACCAGAGGGATGCGGTGATGTGGGCCATCAAGGGAGGACGGCGGGCACTGTTTGAAGCCTTTGGTCTGGGGAAGACGGTGCAGGAGCTGGAGTGGTGCCGGTTGGTTTCGGAGCATGAGCAGGGGAAAGTCCTCATCGTGCTGCCGCTGGGCGTCCGGCAAGAGTTTACCAGGGACGCTGTCGATCTGCTGGGCATGGAGGCGCCGACATACATCCGCACGATGCAGGAGGCAGAGGCCGCAAGGGGAAGCATCCTCATGACCAACTATGAGCGGGTGCGGGATGGTGACATTGACCCGACTGCCTTTGTGGGAGCGGCGTTGGATGAAGCCAGCGTGCTGCGGTCCTACGGTTCCAAGACCTTTCAGACCTTCATGGAGCTTTTCAAGGGCGTGAAATACAAACTGGTGGCAACGGCCACGCCTTCCCCGAACCGGTATAAGGAACTGATTCACTATGCCGGGTATCTGGAGGTGATGGACACCGGCCAGGCACTGACCCGGTTTTTCCAGCGGGACAGCACAAAGGCCAACAACCTGACGCTGTACCCCCACAAGGAGGAGGAATTCTGGCTGTGGGTATCCTCCTGGGCGCTGTTTCTCAGCAAGCCATCCGACCTGGGGTATGATGACACCGGATATGATCTGCCGCCGCTGGATGTGCGGACACATATCATCGCCTCCAGGATCGGGGATGTGGTGGATGAAAACGGGCAGGTCAAGATGATGCGGGATGCCGCCGTCAGTTTGCAGGATGCGGCGAAGGAAAAGCGGGAATCCGTGGCGGAGCGGGTAGCCATGGCAAAGCAAATTGTGGAAAGCGACCCGGATGCCCATTTTATCCTGTGGCATGACCTGGAATATGAGCGGGAAACCATCCTGAAAGAGATTCCAGGTGTGGTGGATATCTACGGCTCCATGGATTATGACGAACGGGAACGGCGAGTAATCGACTTTTCCGAGGGACGCTGCCGTTTGTTCGCCACGAAAAAGAGCCTGTCCGGGTCCGGGTGCAATTTCCAGCGGCATTGTCACCGGGCTATTTTCGTTGGAATCGACTATGAATTCAATGATTTCATCCAGGCAATCCACCGGATTTACCGTTTCCTCCAGAGTGAGCAGGTGATTATTGACGTGATTTTCACGGAGGCGGAGGAACAGATCTGGCGGGTGCTGCTGGAAAAGTGGGAAAACCACAACAAACTCCAGGAGAAAATGAGGGAAATCGTGAAGCAATACGGCCTGCTTGGAGAGCGGCAGGCGGAGAAAATGGCAAGAAGCATTGGGGTGGAACGTGTGGAAATCAAAGGGGAAAACTGGACGCTGGTTAATAACGACTGCGTGGAGGAAGTGCGGCGGATGGAGGACAACTCCGTCGGCCTGATCCATACATCCATACCATTCAGCAACCATTATGAGTACACCCCGAGTTATAACGACTTCGGGCACAACGAGGATACGGCCAGGTTCTTTGAGCAGATGGACTATCTGACGCCGGAGCTGCTGCGAATCCTGCAGCCGGGCCGGGTGGCGGCCATTCACGTGAAGGATCGGGTGCTGTTCGGAAATGTAACCGGGGCAGGGATGCCGACCATGGAGCCGTTTCATGCCATGTGCATCCAGCACTACATGAAGCACGGCTTTGCATACTTCGGAATGATCACCGTGGTGACGGATGTGGTGCGGGAAAACAACCAGACCTACCGGCTGGGCTGGACGGAGCAGTGCAAGGACGGAACCAAGATGGGCGTTGGCTGCCCGGAATATATCCTCCTGTTTCGGAAGCTGCCCACAGACCGCTCCAAAGCCTATGCGGATGTGCGGGTGGAGAAGCGGAAGGAGGACTACCCGCTGAGCAGGTGGCAGCTGGACGCCCATGCTTTCTGGCGTTCCAGCGGAGATCGGAACCTGGAACCGGAGGAACTGGCCAGACTGAAAATGAGCGACCGGATGCGCAGGTTCCGGGAGTACAGCAAGACCCATGTGTATGACTATGACCAGCATGTAGCCCTGTCCTATGCGCTGGAGAAGCGGGACGCCATTAGCAAAGAATTCATGACGGTACCGCCTGCCTCTACCTGCCCGGATGTATGGGATGATGTGAGCCGGATGAAAACGCTGAACACAACCCAGAGCCAGAGAAGGAAGCAGCTGCATGTGTGTCCGCTGCAGCTCGACATTGTGGAGCGGATTGTGGGCCGGTACTCAAACCCGGGGGATTTGGTATTTGACCCATTCTCCGGGCTGGGGACGGTGCCCATGATGGCGGTACGGATGGGCCGGAAAGGATACGGATGTGAGCTGAACAGCGGGTATTTTTCGGATGCGGTTTCGTACCTGCGGGCAGAGGAAGCGGAAATGGAGCAGCCGAGTTTGTTTGACTTGGAAGAACAGGAGGACGTGTAAGATGGCGAAAGAGATTTGCCAGGACTGTGGGCGGGTATTTGAAGCAGGGCCGAAGGGGCGGTATTGCAAAGCGTGCATCCGGCGGCGGCTGAGTGAGAGCGCAAAGCGCCGGGGGCTGAACCGGCTGGGCGGTGCGGCGCGGTCAGAAAAATACAGGAAGGAGCGGGAGAAACATGTGGGCACAGGAGATGCCGGGTGAGCTGGAGCGTCTGTCGCTGAAGCGGAGGAAGAAGCTGCAGGATGACTGCATGACGGAACGGAAGGACGCGGCGCTGTGCTGCTGTATGCTGGGAATCAAGGGCGCGAACCATGTACATAAACTGGGGCTCCAGCGACTTGCAAAGCTGGCCACGGCCTGGGGAGCAGCCATCACCGAATACTACCAGGCGGGGGAAGAAATGGTGCTGCGGCTGGACAGCGGTGATTGCGGTGACCTGATCACGGACCCGATCACGGGATTCGCGGACCTTTCGGACAGCCGGCGGCGGAAGATTTCGGAATGGCTTGTTGCGAACCGGCAGGAAGCGCAGAACGTGGCGTTTACAATCGGGCAGAGGGTGATTGCCAGGGAGTGCGGATTCGGGGAAGAACGAATGGAGCGGCTGAACCGGCAGTGGCGGCAGGATCTGAAGGATTTCTATGAGGATCGGGAGACAAACGAGCCGCGGCTGAAAGAATGGATTGAGGATATTGGATTTCTCTACGAGGACGGGAAGCTGCAATGCTATAAGGGGGAAGGGGGAAAGCCGGTAAGAAAGCGAACGGCGGAAAAATGGATGGAATGATGAGCCAGATAGGTATTTTTGATGAGATTATCGTGGACAATTTCGCCGGTGGCGGCGGGGCTTCCACGGGAATCGAGCTGGCGGCGGGGAGGCCGGTAGCCATTGCCATCAACCATGACCCGGATGCCATTCTGCTCCACAAAACAAACCACCCGTACACGGAGCATTTACAGGCATCCGTGTGGGATGTTGACCCGGTGGCGGTCTGCCGGGGCCGTCCTGTTGGGTTGGCTTGGTTCTCGCCGGACTGCAAGCATTTTTCCAAAGCCAAAGGTGCGGCTCTGGTTGACCGGAATATCCGGGGACTGGCGTGGATCGTCCTGCGGTGGGCGGCGCTGGTGCGGCCCAGGGTGATCATGCTGGAAAATGTGGAAGAATTTCAGACCTGGGGGCCCGTCCGCAAGGGGAAGCCGGTGAAGTCCAAGGCGGGGCAGACCTTCCGCAAATGGAAGCAGCAGCTTTCAGACCTGGGCTATGCCATTGAACACCGGGAGCTGGTGGCGGCGGATTACGGTGCGCCCACCACCCGGAAGCGATTTGTGCTGGTAGCCCGTTGCGATGGAAAGCCAATCGTCTGGCCGGAGCCAACCCACGGTCCACGGGACAGCGAGGCGGTAAAGACCGGGAAGCTGCTCCCGTGGCGGTCTGCGGCGGAGATCATCGACTGGACAATTCCGGGGCACTCCATTTTTACGAGCAAACAGGAGATCATGGAGCGGTACGGGGTAAAGGTGGTCAGGCCGCTGGCGGACAACACTATGAGACGGGTAATCCGGGGAGTGGACAAGTTCACAATTAAAAGCGGGAATCCGTTTATTGTTCCTACTGGATACGGGGAGCGGAAGGGACAGGCGCCGCGAGTACATGACATAAATGCTCCGTGTTCCACGGTTGTATCAACTGTTAAGCAGAATATGTGCGAACCAGTAATGATTCCTTACACGTTCAGCAACACGGGAAGCAGTGTTGGAGCAGATGCCAGTGAACCGGTACATACCGTTCGGACTGGAAGCGGCGGTCAAATATTTGCCTCTGCAAGCCTGATGAGCATTGGGCAGACAGGAGGAGGTGACCGTATTCGGGATGTCATGGAGCCTGCTCCAACAACCGTATCAAAACAGGAAGCCTGTGTGGTTGCAGCAAATATGATTCAGTATCACACGGAGCAGACGGAGAATGTGCGGGCGGCAGGACTGGACAAGCCGATCAACACTGTGGACGCTTCCAACCGATATGGCCTTTCCTGCGCCAATCTGGTGGAGTATTACGGGAACGGCGTTCCTCTGGATTTGTCGGAGCCAATGCACACGGTGACGGCGCATGACCGGGAGGCGCTGGTGTCCGCGCATATCCAGAAGTATTTCGGAGGAGTGGTGGGAGAGGATTCCAGGGAACCGCTTCCTACTGTGACAACGGCAGACCACAATGCACTGTGCGCGGCTCATGTTGCAGAGTTCAAGGGTCAGGATATCGGACAGGGTGTTTATGCACCGCTGCGCACCATAACGGCCAGCGCCGGGGAATTTGCAGAGTGCCGAGCAGTGCTTGCCAAGGCGGACGGACGGAACCTGGGGCACTGGCCTGAAATCAGGGAACTTCTGAACCGGTATTGCGGGTATCACCTGGCGGAGGATGATGTAATCCTGCTGATCATCCGGGGAATTGCCTACTATATCGCGGACATAACACTGCGGATGCTGACACCACGGGAACTGTATAACGCCATGGGTTTCCCGCCGGATTACATCATTGACCGGGACTATCTCGGAAATGAATATCCAAAAAGCAAACAGGTGGCCCGCTGCGGCAATGCCGTCTGCCCGCCATTGGCGGAGGCTATGGTCCGTGCAAATCTGCCGGAGTGGTGCGCAGAGAAGATCACGACGATGGCACAGTTGGATAATGTTGTGGCGGTATGAGGTTGGAGGTATCACGATGGGAAAGACGATACGGCATATCTCCATAAGCGTCCGGGGGGCCACTGGGATGCCGGATTCCGAACTGAAAACGTGGATTGGGAATATGTATGACGATGAAACCGGGGAGCCGCTGCGGTCCGTTCGGGAGATTCGGCTGGCCCTGGCGGAAGCGCTGGCGGAGGGCTGCGAGTATATCCGAAACCAGGAATGCGACAATTTCGACCCGAAGAGAGGATGCTTGGGGCATCCGATGGAGGAGGGAGAATGACAATGAAACCATTATATGTACCGAAAGGCAAGGCGAAAGAATACGGCGATTATGCCGTGAATATCTACACCGGATGTCCGCACCGATGCTATTACTGCTTCGCACCATCTGTCCTTCGTCGGGATAGAGAGGAATTCCATACCCATGTTGAGCCTCGTCCCGGAATCGTGGAAGCCCTGAAAAGGCAGTTGGAACGGGAAGGTGTAACCGGGAAGCTTATCCACCTTTGCTTCACCTGTGACCCATATCCCACCTGGTACGACACATCCGTCACCCGGGAGGTTATCAAGGCTATCAAGGACAGCGGCAACCATGTGCAGGTCCTCACCAAGGGGGACGGCAGCCGGGACTTCGATCTTCTGGATGGAAACGACTGGTATGGGATTACATACAGCGGGGCAGATGTGGCGGATGAACCGTGTGCATTGGAACGTACGCATCGTATCTTTACCTTAGCAGAAGCCAAAAGCCGTGGAATCAAAACATGGGTTTCTTTCGAGCCTGTTGTTGATGCAGAACAGGTGCTCTGGACAATCCGGGCGCACCACAGTTTCTTCGACAAGGTGAAGATTGGGAAATTGAATTACCACCAGTCCAACATCAACTGGAAGCAGTTTGGGCATGAAGCAGAGCAGCTTTGCAGAGAGCTTGGGCTGGACTACTACATCAAGGAATCCCTTAGAAAAGAGATGGAGGGCTGACGATGACGGAATTGAAACCGTGCCCGTTTTGCGGAAGTAAAAACCTACATCATGAGATGAAAGTCAAAAGTATTGGACATAACGGACTCGATATGCGAGTGGAGCATAGAACTTATTCAGTTAGATGCAACAAATGCCATGCTCGTGGTGGGACAGCTGGTGGAAAGGTGATACCTTACTGGAATTACAACAGCAATCCTTTTACAGGAGAGCCGTTAGATGATAGGGGCATTTTTGAATTGCCGGATTGGGCAACAACAGATTCCGTTTTGCTGAATAAGTCAACAGAGGCATGGAACAGGAGGTCTGACGATGGCAGAAAAGCGGCTGATTTCTGATGGTGAAGCAAGGCGG
>JBJDYK010000127.1:0-88155 GCA_051867275.1 Faecousia sp. | reverse complement strand
CCGCCACCGCCTCCGAGCAGGCTCCCATGCAGTACATCGCCCCCTACTCCGGCTGTACCATGGGCGAATACTTTATGGACCAGGGCAAGGATGTGCTGATCGTCTACGACGACCTGAGTAAGCACGCCGTGGCCTATCGAGCCATCTCCCTGCTGATTCGCCGTCCCCCCGGACGGGAAGCCTACCCCGGCGACGTTTTCTACCTCCATTCCCGCCTGCTGGAGCGGGCGGCACGCCTGTCTCCGGAACATGGCGGCGGCAGTCTCACCGCCCTGCCCATCATCGAAACCCAAGCCGGCGACGTGTCCGCCTATATCCCCACCAATGTCATTTCCATTACCGACGGCCAGATCTTCCTGGAGACGGAGCTGTTCAACTCCGGCGTCATGCCCGCCGTAAACCCCGGTATCTCCGTGTCCCGGGTAGGCGGCTCGGCTCAGATCAAGGCCATGAAAAAGGTGGCAGGTTCCCTGAAGCTGCTGTACTCCCAGTATCGGGAGCTGCAGAGCTTTGCCCAGTTCGGCTCCGACCTGGATGCCGACACCAAGGCCAGACTGGCCCAGGGTCAGAGAATCGTGGAGATCCTGAAGCAGAAAAACGGGGAGCCTGTGGAGGTTGCCCATCAGGTGTGCATCATCTACGCCGTCACCAAGGGCTACCTGGATGAGGTGGAGGTATCGGATGTGGCAGACTACGAGGCCCGGCTCCATGCCTATCTGGATGACCATCATCCCGAAATTCTGGCGTCCATCCGGGATACCAAAACCCTGACCCCCGAAAACGAGGAGGCTCTGAAGCAGCTCCTCACCCGGTTTACGGAAGAATTCCGGAACACCCACAAGTAAGGAGGCTGACCCATGGCGGGCGTTTCCACCAAAGATATTAAGCAGCGAATCCGAAGCATGGAGAGTACCCGGCAGATCACCCGGGCCATGGAAATGGTTGCCGCCTCCAAGCTCCGCAAGGCCCAGGACCGTGTCCTCAGCAGCCGTCCCTATTTTGAGCTTCTCTATGCCACCATTGCCCACATCGCCTGCAACCGGCAGGATTTCTCCTCCCCCTACCTGACCCGGAGGGAGTGCAGGAAGACCTGCTGCATCGTCATCGCCGGTGACCGGGGTCTGGCCGGAGGCTACAACAGCAACGTGTTTAAGCTGGTGGCCCGGGAGATGGAGGGGAAGGAATACTGCGTCCTCCCCATCGGCAAAAAAGCCGTGGATTACTATCGTTCCAGGAACGTGGAAATTCTGACGGAGCAGTACGGAGAGGCTGCGGAGTTGTCCATTGGCGACTGCTTCTCCCTGTCCAAGCTGATTTCCAAGGCGTATCTGGCCGGTTCCTTTGACCGCCTGTGCGTTGCCTTCACCAGCTTCGTTTCGGTTCTGTCCCAGACACCGGCCATGCTGCCGCTGCTCCCCCTGTCTCTGACCGCTTCCGGCCGGGAGGACCATTCCTCCGTACTCTATGAGCCGGATCCGCAGACTGTATTTGATTCGATCATTCCGGAATACCTGGGCGGCGTTGTCTACGGAGCCCTGTGCGAATCCGTGGCCAGCGAACAGGCTGCCCGGCGGACCGCCATGGACTCGGCTACGAAAAACGCCGACGAAATGATCGAAGACCTGAATCTGAGGTTCAACCGCGCCCGCCAGGGCGCCATCACCCAGGAGATCACCGAGATCGTGGCAGGCGCGGAAGCCTGACCGGTCCGGTACAAGGAGATGATTCCAATGGCAAAAAACATCGGTACGGTGACGCAGGTCATCGGCCCCGTCCTGGATATCCGGTTCCCGGAGGACAGCCTTCCCGCCCTGCTGAACGCCATTGAGGTTCCCAATGGCGACGGCGTCATTGTGGCGGAGGTTGCCCAGCATCTGGGCGACAACGTGGTTCGGGCCGTGGCCATGAGTTCCACCGACGGCCTGCAGCGGGGCGTGGAAGCCGTTGACACCGGTGCCCCCATCAAGGTTCCCGTGGGCGAGGGCTGTCTGGGCCGTATCTTTAATCTGCTGGGCCAGCCCATTGACGAACAGCCTGCCCCCCAGGCGGATGACAACTGGCCCATCCACCGGCCTGCCCCCTCCTACGACCAGCAGGCCACCACGACCGAGATTCTGGAAACCGGCATCAAGGTGGTGGACCTGATCTGCCCCTATGCCAAGGGCGGTAAAATTGGTCTGTTCGGCGGCGCCGGCGTGGGCAAGACCGTTCTGATTATGGAGCTGATTAACAACGTGGCCAAGGAACACGGTGGTATCTCCGTGTTCACCGGTGTTGGCGAGCGTACCCGTGAGGGCAACGACCTGTACAACGAAATGAAGCAGTCCGGCGTTCTGGAAAAGACGGCCCTGGTCTACGGCCAGATGAACGAGCCCCCCGGAGCCAGAATGCGGGTTGGCCTGTCGGGTCTTACCATGGCGGAATACTTCCGGGATGTGAAGCATCAGGATGTGCTGCTGTTCATAGACAATATCTTCCGTTTCACCCAGGCCGGTTCCGAGGTGTCCGCTCTGCTGGGCCGTATGCCCTCCGCCGTGGGCTACCAGCCTACCCTTGCTACGGAAATGGGCGCTCTGCAGGAGCGTATCACCTCCACGAAAGAGGGCTCCATCACCTCCGTTCAGGCCGTGTATGTCCCTGCCGACGACCTGACCGACCCCGCCCCCGCCACCACCTTTGCCCATCTGGACGCCACCACCGTTCTGGACCGTGGCATCGCCTCTCTGGGCATCTACCCCGCCGTGGATCCCCTGGCCTCCACCTCCCGGATTCTGAGCCCGGAGGTTCTGGGCCGGGAACACTACGAGGTGGCAAGGGATGTGCAGCGGATTTTGCAACGCTACAAGGAGCTGCAGGACATCATTGCCATCATGGGCATGGACGAGCTGTCCGAGGAGGACAAGCTGACGGTCAACCGGGCCCGTAAGGTGCAGCGGTTCCTGTCCCAGCCCTTCTCCGTGGCCGAGGAATTCACCGGCATGGAGGGTAAGTATGTCCCCCTGAAGGAAACCATCCGTGGCTTTAAGGAGATCATCGAAGGCAAGCACGACGACATTCCGGAATCCGCTTTCCTGTTCGCCGGTACCATTGACGACGTGGTTGCAAAGGCCAGTAAAGGGTGAGCGTTATGAAAGCCTTCCATCTGAAAATCGTCACCCCTGACGGCCTTCTTTTCGATGGGGACGCCTATTCCCTGACGGTCCGCACCGTTGCGGGCGACGTGGGCATCCTGGCCGACCACATGGACCTGGTCACCGCCCTGGGCATGGGCCGGGCCACCGTGGTGACGGAAAGCGGCCCCCGCTATGCCGCCTGCATCGGAGGTATGCTGTCCGTTACCAGGGAGCTGGTTTCCCTGGTGGCCACCACCTTCGAATGGGCGGAGAACATCGATGTGAGCCGTGCCAGAGCCTCCTATGACCGGGCTGACCGCATCCTTCATGACAAGGACGCCTCCCAGATGGACCTGCGTCTGGCCGAGGCCCGGCTGAAGCGGTCCCTGGTGCGCCAGAGCGTGGCACGGGGCAAGTGAAAAAACAGTCCGCGGCTTAAAAATCTGCCGCGGACCTTTTTATTGACAACTTAACAGAATGGTGCTATTGTAGTGTAGTATTTTTGGGTTATTTCCGGATTATACGGTACTTTTTTGTGATTTTGTTCCCTCTCATCGGCCTCACGGAATCACTTCTGTGCGGCCGTTTTTCAGGGGCTTCAAAGGAGATGGCAGTATGATTGTCATTATCAAATCCGACGCCGCCCAGTGTCAGATCGACAACCTGATCCGCTGGCTGGAGACCCAGGGCGTGAAAGCCTGCCTGTCTGCGGGGGATCTGTATACGGTGCTGGGCCTGGTGGGCAATACGGACAAGCTGGACGCGGATCTGCTGGCCAGTCTGGATATTGTGCAGTCCGTCAAGCGGGTGACGGAGCCATTCAAGCGGGTCAGCCGGGATTTCCAGCCCAGGGATACGGCAATCGACCTGGGCCAGGCCAAAATCGGCGGGGGCAGCTTCTGCATCATTGCCGGCCCCTGCTCCGTGGAGACCCACGAGCAGATCATCGGAGTGGCCAAAGCGGTGAAAGCCGCAGGCGCCAACATTCTCCGGGGCGGCGCCTTCAAGCCCCGCACCTCCCCCTACGATTTCCAGGGTCTGGGGGCCCTGGGCATTGAGATGCTCCTGGAGGCCAAGAGGGAGACGGGCCTTCCCATCATCACCGAAGCCATGAATATCAACCAACTGCCTCTGTTTGAAGATGTGGACATCATCCAGATCGGGGCCCGGAATATGCAGAACTTTGACCTTCTCAAGGAGGTGGGCAAGCTCCGCAAGCCCGTCCTTCTGAAGCGGGGCCTGTGCGGCACCATCAAGGAGTGGCTCATGAGCGCCGAATATATCATGTCCGAGGGCAACGAGCAGGTAATCCTCTGCGAGCGGGGCATCCGCACCTATGAGACCTACACCCGGAACACCCTGGACCTGTCCGCCGTCCCCGTCCTTAAGCACCTGACCCACCTTCCGGTGGTGGTGGATCCCAGCCACGCCACGGGCCAGGCCCGGTTGGTGAAGCCTATGAGCCTGGCCGCCACCGCCGCCGGTGCCGACGGCATCATGATTGAGGTTCACAACGATCCCCCCCACGCGCTGTGCGACGGTGCTCAGTCCCTGACCCCGGAGCAGTTCGCGGACGTGGCCCGGCAGGTCAGACAGATTCGGAAGGTGGTGGCTCCATGACACATGACACAATTCAGGTAACGGCCTCCCAAAGCTATAACGTGGAGATTGGCCCGGGGCTTCTGGACCGACTGGGGGAATTTGCCGCCGCCTGCGTTCAGGGCCGCCAGGCCGCCCTTGTCAGCGACGATACCGTCTTCGACCTGTACGGTCAGGATGCCGTCAAATCGCTGAAGGAGGCGGGTTTTTCGGTCTGTACCTACGTTTTTCCCCAGGGAGAGCAATCGAAAAATGGGGAAAGATTTCTGGACTTGCTGGGCTTTTTGGCAAAACATCATATGACCCGCAGCGATTTGGTGGTGGCCATGGGAGGCGGCGTGGTGGGGGATCTGACCGGCTTCGCAGCCGCCTGTTATCTGCGTGGCATTGCCTATATGCAGGTTCCCACTACATTGCTTGCCATGGTGGACAGCTCCGTAGGCGGCAAAACGGCCATTGACCTGCCGGAGAGCAAAAATCTGGCAGGGGCCTTCTATCAGCCCCGGTGCGTCCTGTGCGACACCAAAACCCTGTCCACCCTGCCGGAACACGTCTTCCGGGACGGCTGCGCCGAGGTCATCAAGTATGGCGTCCTCCGGGGCGGCTCCCTCTTCCGGGCACTTCAGGAACCCCGGTCCTGGGAAGCGCCGGAGGGTCTGATTGTCCAGTGTGTCACCATCAAGCGGGACATCGTGGGCCGGGACGAGTTTGACACCGGCTGCCGCCAGCTTCTGAATCTGGGCCACACCATCGGCCACGCCGTGGAGGCCGGCAGCGGCTTTTCCCTCAGCCACGGTCAGAGCGTCGCCGTGGGCATGGCATCCATTGCCCGGGCGGCAGCCTCCTTCGGCCTGTGCGCCCCGGAGACCCGGGACCAGATCATTGACCTTCTGAAGCGCTATGACCTGCCCACCACCACGGATCAGACTCCGGAGGCCCTGTTCGCCATTGCCCGGGGGGACAAGAAACGCCAGGGGAACACCATCACCCTGGCCGTCCCCCGGGAAATTGGCCGCTGTGAGCTCCTCAAGATTCCCGTAGAGGCTCTGGGGGACTGGATACGGGAGGGTGTTCTATGAATCTTCGGCTCATCCCTGCCAAGCTCCGGGGAACCGTCCCCGCCATTGCCTCCAAGTCCATGGCCCACCGGCTTCTCATCTGCGCCGCCCTGGGCGGCCGCCCAGTGACCCTCTCTTGCCCGGAGCGCTCCCGGGACATCGAGTCCACAGCCCGGTGTCTCAGGGCCATGGGCGCGGATATTCAGACAACCTCCTGGGGCTGTACCCTCATCCCCGGTCCCCGGCGCAGCCCCTGCCGTCTTCCCTGCGGGGAAAGCGGCTCCACATTGCGCTTCCTTCTGCCTGTGGCGGGCGCCCTGGGACTGGAGGCGGAATTTTCCATGGAGGGCCGGCTCCCTCAGCGGCCTCTCTCCCCTCTGGACCGGGAGCTGGAGGCCCACGGTCTGACCCTGGAGCGGCCCCGGGAGGATTTGTTGCGGATTCGGGGGCAGCTTCGCCCGGGAGATTACCGGCTCCCGGGGAACGTGTCCAGTCAGTTTATCTCCGGCCTTCTCCTGGCCCTGCCGCTCCTTTCCGGCCCCAGCACCCTGACGGTGACGGGGCGACTGGAGTCCTCCCCCTATGTGGACATGACCCTGTCCTGCCTGGAGACTTTCGGTATCTCCCTCTCCGGCCCTCCCTATCACATCTCCCCCGCCGCCTTTTCCGGCCCCGGGGAGCTGACGGTGGAGGGGGACTGGTCAAACGCCGCCTTCTGGCTGGCGGCAAACGCCCTGGGCAGCGAAATTCGGGTGACAGGCCTGTCCCAGTCCTCCCTCCAGGGCGACCGGGCCATCGCCTTGCTCCTGCCCAAGCTGGGCAGCGGGTGTCTTGTGGACGTGTCCAACATTCCCGATCTGGTGCCCATTCTGGCGGTGGCAGCCGCCGGGCGGCCGGGAGAGACCCACTTTGCAGGGACCGGGCGGCTTCGCATGAAGGAGTCTGACCGGATCGCCACGGTCTGCGCCATGCTGCGCAGTTTGGGGGTGCAGGTACGGGAGGAGACCCACAGCCTCACGGTCACAGGAGGCTCCCTCGCGGGAGGCGTGGTGGACGCGGCGGGAGACCACCGCATTGCCATGGCCGCCGCCATCGCCGCCACCGTGGCCTCCGGGCCCGTGACCTTGCTGGGGGCCCAGGCCGTGGAGAAATCCTATCCCCGCTTCTGGCAGGACTACCGCGCCCTGGGCGGCATCGCAAAGGAGGTAAATCAATGAGCAGCACCTACGGCGAAAACCTTCGCCTCACCATATTCGGACAGTCTCACTCCCCCGCCATCGGCGTCACCCTGGAGGGCCTGCCCGCCGGTATTCCCATGGACCCGGACCGGCTCCAGGCCTTTCTGAACCGCCGGGCCCCGGGGCAAAGCCCCACGGCCACGGCCCGGCGGGAGGCGGACCGCCCCCAATTCCTCTCCGGCCTCCGGGAGGGCCGCACCTGCGGAGCGCCCCTCACAGCCGTCATTCCCAACACGGACACCCGCTCCGAAGACTATGCCAACCTGCGGGACTGTCCCCGGCCCGGCCACGCGGATTTCACCGCCCAGGAGAGATTTCATGGCTTTCAGGATCCGGCGGGAGGCGGACACTTCTCCGGGCGGCTCACCGCTCCCTTGTGCATCGCCGGAGGCATCTGCCTGCAAATTCTGGAGCGCCACGGGGTCATCGTGGCAGCACACATTCAATCCATCGGCCAAGTTACAGACGAAGCTCTGGACCCGGTGCGTCCCGACCTCAGCCGTCTTTGTGATGTAGGTTCCCTCCGGGTGCTGTCTTCGGAACGGGGCAGAGAAATGGAAGCCGCCATTCTGCGTGCCAAGTCCCGCGGGGACTCCCTGGGCGGCGTCATCGAGTGCGTAGCCCTGGGCCTTCCTTCCGGGCTGGGAGACCCCATGTTCGGCGGCATGGAAAACAGAATCGCCCGGATTGTCTTTGGCATCCCCGCCATCCGGGGCCTGGAATTCGGAGCGGGCTTCGCCGCCGCCTCCATGACCGGAAGCAGCCACAATGACCCCTTCCGCATGGAAGACGGCAGGGTGCGAACCAAAACCAACCACCACGGCGGCATTCTGGGGGGCATCACCAGCGGAATGCCCCTGGTGTTCCGGGCTGCCGTAAAGCCCACCCCCTCCATCGCCCAGGTGCAGCAAAGCGTGTCCCTCTCCCGGGGCGTGGAGCAGCCCCTGGAAATCCGGGGCCGTCACGACCCCTGCATCGTCCCCCGGGCTGTGCCCTGCCTGGAGGCAGCAGCCGCCATAGCCATTTACGATGCCATATTGGAAAGAGAAAAAGGAGAAACCTCATGGACCTGAAGGATTATCGGCAGGAGATTGATGCCATTGACGACCAGCTTGTGGATCTCTTCCGCCGCCGCATGGAGGTGGCTGCGGAAATCGCCGCCTATAAGAAGGAAAAAGGCCTGCCCGTTCTGGATGCAGGCCGGGAGCGGGAGAAAATCAAGGACCTCACCGGAAAAATGCCGCCGGAGCTGCGAAGCTACACCAGCGTCCTGTACTCCTCCCTGTTCGAGCTCAGCCGCTCCTATCAAAACCGCCAGTTCCAGCGCTACACGGAGCTGTACAACCGGATTGCCCATGCCATTGAGAACACCACACCCCTGTTCCCACAGGATGCCACCGTGGCCGTCTGCGGGGTGGAGGGTGCCTTTGCCCAGATTGCCTGCGAGAAGCTGTTTCCCCGTCCCTTCCTCCTCTATATCAACAGCTTTGAAGGTGTCTTCTCCGCCATTGACAGCGGCCTGTGCCGGTACGGCGTAGTGCCCCTGGAGAACAGCACCGCAGGCTCCGTGAAGAAAATCTACGACCTGATGATCTCCCACCGCTTCTCCATCGTCCGCTCGGCCCGTCTGAAGGTGGATCACAACCTCCTGGCCAAGCCCGACACCCGGCTGGAGGACATAAAGGAGATTTTCTCCCACGAGCAGGCCATCGGCCAGTGCGCCCAATTCCTGAAGACCCTGGGGCCGGATGTGAAGCTGACGGTCTGTGAGAACACCGCCATGGCGGCCAAGCTGGTGGCCCAGTCGGAGCGGCGGGACGTGGCTGCCATCTGCTCCCGGAACTGCATGGAGCTCTACGGCCTGAAGTGCCTCCGGAGCGCCATTCAGGACAGCGGCAACAACTACACCCGCTTCATCTGCATCTCCAAAAACCTGGAAATCTACCCCGGCGCCGACCACACCAGCATCATGCTGGCCACCGCCCACAAGCCCGGAGCCCTGTATAAGCTGCTGGCCCGGTTCTATGCCCTGGGCATCAACATCACCAAGCTGGAGAGCCGCCCCATCCCTGACCGGGATTTCGAATTCATGTTCTACTTTGACCTGGATACCTCCATCTACTCCCAGGAGTTCGTGCAGATCATCTGCGAGCTGTCCGCCAGCTATGAGGAGTTCACCTACCTGGGCTCCTACTCCGAGGTGGTCTGATGGGCACATACGGACTATTGGGCCGCAGTCTGGGCCACAGCTTCTCCCCTGCCATCCATAGGCTGCTGGACAGCTGGCCCTACAGCCTCTACCAACGGGAGCCGGAGGAGCTGGAGGATTTTCTGCTCCATGGTTTCTGGGACGGCATCAACGTGACCATTCCTTATAAAAAAGCGGTGGTTCCCTACTGCCGGGAGCTGTCCCCCCTGGCTCAAAAACTGGGCAGTGTCAACACCCTGGTCAGGCGGGCGGACGGAAGCCTCTACGGCGACAACACGGACTATTTCGGCTTTCAGCAGTTGGCCCTGAGCCTGGATGTGGACTATGGCGGAAAGAAAGCCCTGGTGCTTGGCTCCGGGGGGGCCTCGGTGACGGTACAGGCCGTGCTTCAGGAATTGGGCTGCCATGTCACGGTGATCTCCCGGAATGGGCCCCACAACTACGAAAACCTGGACCGCCATGGTGACGCCGCCATACTGGTAAACGCAACGCCTGTGGGTATGTTTCCCCACAACGAAGATGCACCCGTTTCTCTGGAATCGTTTCCCCGGCTGGAGGCGGTGCTGGACCTGATCTACAACCCCGCCCGAACCCGGCTGCTGCTGGAGGCGGAGCGTCTTGGCATCCCCCACAGAGGAGGCCTTCTCATGCTGGTTTCCCAGGCGGCCCGGGCCTCCGAGCTGTTTACAGGAAAGACCATTTCCCGGGAAAAGGTGGAGGCCGTGGAGCGGGCCATTGCCCGGTCCATGGAAAATCTGATCCTCATCGGTATGCCGGGCTGCGGCAAGACCACTGTAGGCGCAGCACTGGCCCGGGCCACCGGCAAGATGTTTCGGGACGCGGACCGGGAAGCCGAAAAGGCCATGGGAATGTCAATTCCCCGCTTTTTTCAGCAGAAGGGAGAATCTGCCTTTCGGGCTTATGAGACGGCGGTGCTGGAGCAGCTTGGCAAGCAGTCCGGTCTGGTGATCGCCACCGGCGGCGGCTGCGTCACAAGAGAGGAAAACCTCCCTCTGCTCCGTCAAAACGGCTGGGTCATCTGGCTGCGGCGGTCCCTGGACAAGCTGCCCACGGAGGGACGCCCCCTGTCCCGGCAGACCGGGGTGCAGGCCCTCTATGACGCCAGAGCCTCCCTTTACCGTCACTTCTCCGATTTTGAGATTTCCAATGACAGCACCGTAGAGGAAACCGTAAAACAAATTCTGGAGGCGATTTCCCAATGAAATTTCTGATTCTCAACGGGCCGAACCTCAATCTTCTGGGACTGCGGGAGCCGGCCATCTACGGCTCCGATACCTATGGGGATCTGGTGGCTCTGGTGGAGCAAACCGCCCGGGAGCTGGAGGTGGAGGCAGAATGCTTCCAGTCCAACCACGAGGGGGTTCTGGTGGACAAAATTCAGGAGGCCCGGGGCGTCTTTGACGGCATCGTTTTCAACCCCGCCGCCTACACCCACACCAGCGTAGCCCTGCTGGACGCCCTGTTGGCGGTGGGGATTCCCACGGTGGAGGTCCACATCTCCGACGTGACAAAGCGGGAAGCATTCCGACAGGTGTCCTATGTGCGGCAGGCCTGCATCCACACCATTATGGGTCTGGGCCTCTCGGGCTATGCGGAAGCCATGAAATATCTGAAGAGCCATCTGCAAAAATAAAATCAGGCCGCTGCAATTATCATAAATGCTTATGGGGCCCAGTCAGCAAATACATCCACTGTAGGGGCCGGATGACCCTCCCCTACAGTGGGCGTTGCGAAGAACAATCATTTTTCTGCCTTTCAAAGGCTCGGCTGCGTTATATCGATAAGCATTTAATAATTCCATTGGAGGTTATGTTATTATGAGAATCAAGAACCTGACGCCATCGGACTACAGGGTCAGCCGCTGGTCCGGCGGGGTCACAACACAGCTTTGCATCGCTCCGGAGGGGGCCGATTACGCCAACCGGGATTTTCTCTGGCGGGTCAGCTCCGCCACCGTGGAACTGGAGTCCTCCGACTTTACCATGCTCCCCGACTACCACCGCTGGATCACCACTCTGGAGGGCAGCATCACCCTAACCCACGAGGGCGGCGCGCCCATCTCCCTGTCTCCCTACGATGTGCATACCTTTGACGGAGGCGTCCAAACCCGGTCCCTGGGCCGCTGCACCGACTTCAACCTGATGCTGCGCAAGGGAATGTGCAATGGCTCCGTCCGGCCCCTTCACTTTGCCGGTTCCGGCACCATGGAGGTCGGCAGTCCCGATCCCAAAAGCACCATGCTGCTCTATTGCGCCTCCGGCAGCGGAACCCTGACAGCAGAGGGCAGCGTCATCCCCTGCGCCCAGGGAGAGAGCGTGCTGATTGAGGATGCCGCCCAGGTTGCGCTGGTCCTGACCGCAGATGGCCCTTCCGACTTTCTTTTGGCGGAGATGCGGAAAAAATCATAGCCCTACGGAAACTCCCCGGTCAGTCTGGTTCTGACCGGGGAGGCTTTTATTTCGTCTGCTGGCACAGCCACTGGGAGAAAAGGTCCGTGTACTTGACATAGGGATGGACGCCGTCGCCACTGACCTCGTCCAGGATGTAGCCCTCCTCGTCCTCAAACAGGGGCCGGGGGTCCAGGCAGAAGACGAACTCGTTGTCCGCCAGGGCCTCGATGCCGTCGTTGATTTCCGTCAAATGCCTGGGGGAAAAGGTGGGATCATAGGCCTCCATGCTTCGGGAAACGCCGTAGATTTTCAGCAGGTAGATTCTGGCATCCGGCTGCAGCTCCCGGATACGGGCCACATCGTCAGCGTATTGGTCCATCAGTCTGTCATAGGCATAGCCGTGCTCGTTCAGGCCCAGCATGATGTAGATCTTGCCGTAATCCCGGCTTTTCAGCAAGCTCTCCAGGTCCGTGGCGTCGAAATTCTCATCGGACAGCCGGGAGGAAAACATGGAAAACACGCTCATTCCCACATCGGCAAAATAGTCCGCTTCCCCAAGGCGGGCGTACTGAGCCATGCTCACCATGCGGGAATCGCCGATGAACAGGGCATCGTCAAACCAGCTTTCGTCCTCCCCATAGACGGCAACAGGCTGAGGCTCCGTCGGCGGTTCGGTTGGCGGCTCCGTAGGTGGTTCCGTAGGCGGTTCCGTATGGGGTTCCGTGGGAGGCTCTGTGGGAGGTTGGGTGGAAGGCGGAGCGGGCTCCCGGCTCTGATGCCAAAGGGCCCGATCCACGTCGCTGCTTAAAAGCAGGAAGGGCACCGCCACGGCAGGCTTCTCCCGGTAGCTTTCGATGGCCTTCCCCACCTCGTGGCGCAGAATCACGCCGGCAACCGCCACCAGTGCGCCGCTGGCCACCAGCAGCAAAAGCAGTACACCGGGGCGACGCAGTCGGATTTGTTTTTTCATTTCCCGCCCCCCTTAAAAGCTGAAATACAGAAATGGGTCATTTACGGAAACGGACAGGCAGAATACGGACACCCAGAACAAAAGGAAGCAAATCACGGTTCCCAGCCAGCGGTTGCGCACCCTTTTCCAGGGCTTATGCAGCAGAGGCGTGGAGAAGACAATACCCGCCAGCAAATACGGCAGATATTGGGAGCCGTAAATCATAAAGTCTCTGGGATTGACGGCAGTGCCGGTGCCAAACAGGGGCACCAGGCGGCTGAGGTACAGCAAAATCTGATCCAAATCCCGGACCGCAAACAGGAGCCAGCTAAGCATAATGGCAAGAATCATGTACACATGGGAAAAAACTCTGTGCTTTTTCAGAAAGTCCCCCATCCAGAACCGTTCCAGGAGAATCAGCAGGAACTGGAACATACCCCATACTATGAAGTTGGAGGTGCTTCCATGCCAGATTCCCGTTGCCAGCCACACCACCAGGCTGCTGATAAACCAGCGGGCCGTACCGTTTCGGCTGCCGCCCAGAGGAATGTAGAGATACTCCCGGAACCAGGCACCCAGGGTTATATGCCAGCGGCGCCAGAAATCGGCCATGGAGGCGGCGACATAGGGGTAGTCAAAGTTCTGGGGCAGACGGAAGCCCAGCATCTTGCCCAGGCCTATGGCCATCCGGGAATAGCCGCAGAAATCAAAATAGAGCTGCAGGGAAAAGGCCAGCAGTGCCATCCAGGCCATGGGGGCGGACAGGCTCTCAAAGCCGATGGTGGTGGCCTGGCTCCACAGGCCACCCAGCCGGTCGGCCAACAGGGTTTTCATGGAAAGGCCCAGAATAAAATCCCGCAGACCGTCGTCCACGGCACAGATGCCGAAGCGGCGGTGTGCAAGCTGCAGGCGCAGCCGCTCCGGCTCCATCAGGGGGCCGGACAGAAGCTTGGGAAACAGGAGGATTCCCGCGCTGTAGCGCAAAAGACTCAGTTCCGGCTGGGTTTTGCAGCGGTACAGATCTATAAGGTAGGCGGCCATCTGGAAGGTGAAGAAGCTGATACCCAGGGGAAGGGCGATTCCCTGCCCGAAGAGGCCGGAATACTTAAAGCCCAGAAGTCCTCCGAACAAAACGGTCAGGCATCCGGCAAGAAACAGGCCCCTGCGGGACACATGTTCCATCCACAGTCCGGCCAGCCAGGACAGAAAGATCAAACCCAGAAGGAGTGCCAGGCACCAGATGCGATCACGCACCCCAATGGCATAAAAAACCAGGCTGCCCAGAGTCAGCACCGGATTGCGGCTCCCTGCCGGAACCAGATAGTAAACCAGGAGGAAGGCCGGCAGAAAGAAAAATATAAAATTGATGCTGTTAAACTCCATGGTTTACACTCCCAGAAATCCGTCCAAAGGTCATAAAGATGCCGCCTGTACCGTAAGCAAGCAGCACAGGCGGCAGACTGTCGCTGTAGCCAAGGGGTTGACATAACGTTCACAGGGATATTATATCAGTGGCCCTATAAAAAGCAATACATAAACCGACAATCTTTTTATAAATTTCCCCCGGGACTTATTGTGCAAATTGACTATTGTAAAGCTGGGCATAGAAACCGCCTTTTTGCAGCAGACTCCGGTGGTCTCCCTGCTCCACAATCTGACCGTCCTGCATCACCAGGATCACGTCCGCCTCCTGAATGGTGGACAGGCGGTGGGCTACGATGAAGCTGGTGCGGCCCTCCATCATGGCGGCAAAGGCCTTCTGAATCCGAATTTCCGTCCGGGTGTCGATGGAGGAGGTGGCCTCGTCCAGAATCAGCATGGGCGGCAGGCACAGCATCACCCGGGCAATGCATAGGAGCTGCTTCTGTCCCTGGGAGAGACTGCCGCCGGATTCCCCGATGACCGTGTCATAGCCCTGGGGAAGCCGCCGGATGAAGCTGTGGGCATAGGCTGCCTTGGCCGCCTCCATCACCTGCTCCTGCGTGGCATCCGGTTTTCCCATGGCGATGTTGTCCCGAATGGTACCGGCCCGGAGCCAGGTATCCTGCAAAACCATGCCGAAGCAGCTTCTGACCGCCTGACGGGGCATATCCCCGGTGGGTGTGCCGTCAATCCGGATCGTACCCCCGTCCACATCGTAAAAGCGCATGAGCAAATTGATGAGGGTTGTCTTGCCGCAGCCCGTGGGGCCCACGATGGCCACCCGCTGACCGGGCCGCACATGGAGGCTGAAGTCCCGAATCAGGGGGCGGTCCGGGCTGTAGGAGAAGGAAACCCGGTCCAGCTCCACCTGACCGGACACCCTGCCGCTTCCCTGCCACCGGGGCTCCGCGCTTTGGGCAGGTTCTTCAATCAGCTCGAAGATCCGTCCGGCGCAGGCCAGAGCGTTTTGCAGCTCCGTCAGGACGCCGGAAATCTCGTTGAAGGGCTTGGTATATTGGTTGGCATAGCTGAGGAAGCTGGTAAGGCCGCCCACGGTTATGGCGCCGGTGATGCAGGACAGGGCACCCGTCAGGCCCACGCCGGCATAGACCAGGGCGTTGACAAAGCGGGTAGAGGGGTTGGTCAGGGACGAGAAGAAAATGGCCCGCAGGGAGCACTTGCGCAGCTCCTCATTGACCGCGTCAAATTCCTGCTGGCAGGCGCTCTGACGGCTGAAGGCCTGGACGGTTTTCAGCTCTCCGATGGTCTCATCGATGATGGCGGTCTGCCGGCCCCGGGCCTGGGACTGGAGGCGGAACATGGAATAGGTGCGGCTTGCAATGAATTTGGCCACCAGCAGAGACATTGGCGTCAGAAAAATTACCACCAGAGCAATCTTCCAGTTCAGCAAAACCATGAACAAAAGGGTCCCGAAAATGGTCATAATGCCGGTGAAAAGCTGGGTAAAGCCCAGAAGCAGACCGTCGGAAAACTGGTCCACATCGGCAACCACCCGGCTCACGGTCTCCCCGTGGGGGTGGCTGTCCAGGTAGGAAAGGGGTAGCTCCTGGATGTGCCGGAAGGCCTCCTCCCGCACATCCCGCACCACCCGGAAAGTAATGCGGTTGTTCATTTGGCCCATCCACCACTGGCACAGGGCCGCGCCCCCTGCCGCAAGGCCCAGGGTCAGAAGGCTTTTTCCCACAGCATCAAAATCCACGTTTCCTGGCTCCACGATGTGATCCACCGCCTGACCCACCAGAATGGGTACATACAATTGTAGCGCCACACAGCCCAGAGCCAGCACCAGGGACAGGAACAGCAGCGGGCGGTAGGGCCCAATGCGGCGCAGAACCTTTCGGGCAATGGCAAGCTGATTTTTATCTTTAGCCATGGTTCACCGCCTCCTTCCGGAACTGAGAATGGTAAATTTCCCGGTAGACCGGGCAGGTCTCCAGCAGCTCCTGATGGGTTCCCTTCCCCACCACGCAGCCGTCGTCCAGCACCAGAATCTGATCCGCGTGGAGAATGGAAGCGGCACGCTGGGAGACGATAAAGGTGGTGGGCGGATTCCGCAGCTCCCGGATGGCCCGGCGCAGACTGGCGTCGGTGGCATAGTCCAGGGCTGAGGCGCTGTCGTCCAGAATCAGAATTTCCGGCTGACGAACCAGAGCGCGGGCAATGGTCAGCCGCTGACGCTGGCCGCCGGAGAGGTTGGTTCCCCCCTGCTCCACGGGGCTGTCCAGCCCATCTTCTTTGTTTGTAATGATTTCCATGGCCTGGGCCACCCGCAAAGCCTGTTCCAGCTCCTCCTGGGTGGCGTCTTCCCGTCCCCACAGCAGGTTGGACCGGATGGTGCCACGAAACAATACCGCCTTCTGGGGCACGACGCCGATGCGCTTTCTCAGGTCCTCCAGCTCCAGTGTTTTCACATCCGCGCCGTCCACCAGCACCTGGCCCCCAGTGGCGTCGTAGAACCGGGGAATCAGATTCACAAGGGTGGTCTTGCCGGAACCGGTGCCGCCGATGACGCCGATGGTCTGGCCCGGCTCCGCCAGAAAGCTGACCTGAGAAAGAGCCTCCCCGCCGGCTCCGGCGTAGGACATATGGACCTGCCGGAACTCCACCCGGCCCCGGGGGGCATCATGGGGAATGGTCTTGTCCCCCGAAACCTGGGAGGATGGAACCTCCAGAATTTTCTCGATTCGGTTGCCGCAGGCCACGGCCCGGGTCATGGTAATGATCAGATTGGCAAACTTAATCAGCTCTACCAGAATCTGGGACATATAGTTGTAGAGTGCCACCACCTGGCCCTGGGTCAGATTGCCGGCGCTTACCTGAATGGCGCCCTTTTGAATCAGGGCAATCACCGCCAGGTTCAAAATCACATAGGTAGCCGGATTCAGCAGATTAGAGATCCGACCCACCCGGAGCTGCAGCCGGTTCAAATTGCCGTTGAGCCGGGAGAACCGCTCTGTTTCCTCCTCCTCTTTCCGGAAGGCCCGCAGGACCCGGACGCCGGTCAGGTTTTCCCGGATGGCGGCGGTGACACCGTCAAGCCCACCCTGGACCTTGCGGTACATGGGAATGGTCACAAGAATGATGGCAAAGACCACCACCAGCAGCACCGGGATCACGGCGGCAAAGACGGTGGCAGTGGAAACGTCAATGGTAAAGGCCATAATCATGGCGCCGAACACCACAAAGGGCGACCGCAGCAGCAGCCGGAGCGCCAGATTTACACCGTTCTGCACCTGATTGACATCGCTGGTCATGCGGGTAATCATGGTGGAGGTGCCAAGGGTGTCAATTTCGGTATAGGACAGGCTCTGCAAATGGGCAAACAGGGCCTGACGCAGCCTGGCCGCACAGCCGGTGGCTGCCCTCGCCGCGAAAAACTGGGCCGTTACCGCACAGACCAGACCGATGAGTGCCAGGGCAGCCAGAATGCCGCAGCGTCCCAGAATATAGCCTGTGTCCCCGTTGGCAATGCCCGTGTCGATGATGGCCGTCACCACCAGGGGCACCAGCAGCTCAAAGACAGCCTCCAGCAGCTTAAACAGGGGACCCAGAACGCACTCTTTTTCGTAGCCTTTGAGGTAAATCAGCAGCTTTTTCAATTTACCGCCTCCTGAAATGATTTTCAAATACCTCCATATTATACGACGGAAGCTGCCATTTATCAACAGGCGTCCTGTCTTTTTCTCCCGGATGCACGACGGTTTTGCGGTGGGGAGCCCTTGCTTTCCCGGAGGAATTGTTGTATATTGATAGATATGGATTGTACTCCCACTACAATGAGGTTTCTATGAAAAAGTCTGATGATTTTTATGCGGATATCCGCCGGAAAAAGCTGCGGAGGAATGCGGCAGGATTACTGGCAGGTCTTCTGGTGCTGCTCACCGCCCTGGGGGCGGGGTTCTGGCTCCGGGAGGCCCTGAAGCCGGAGCCGGATGTCGTTGCCACCTCTCCCCCCGCCCCGCCGGAGCCCACTGCCACTGCTCAGGTCACTGCCGCTGCAACCCAACCGGAGGAAACCACACCCGCAACGGAACCGGAACGCACGGTCCCCCCTGAAACCGAGGCGGTCATGGCCGTTTTTAACTCCATGAGCCTGGAGGAAAAAATCTGCCAGCTCTTCATCGTCCGGCCCGAGGCCCTGTGTCCCCAGTACCCCGTGACCCAGGCGCCGGAAAATCTGGATGCCCTTCTGGCCCAATATCCCGTAGGCGGTGTGGTCCTCTTTGGCTCCAACATCGAAAACCGGGACCAGTGTACCGCCCTGACCGGCGCGTTCCAGTCCGCCTCCCGGGTCCCCCTGTTTATCTGCGTGGACGAGGAGGGCGGCTCCGTCAGCCGCATCGGCTCCAACAGCGCCATGGGCACCACCGCATTCCCCGATATGGCCCAAATCGAAGGCACACAGGATGCCTACAACGTGGGCTTCACCATCGGCAGTGAAATCAAGGCTCTGGGCTTCAATGTGGATTTCGCCCCGGTAGCAGACGTAAATACCAATCCGAACAACCCCGTCATTGGTCCCCGGTCCTTCGGCTCCGACCCGGAAACCGTGGCCTCCATGGTGGAGGCCTGTGTGGAGGGCTTCCGGGAGGCGGGCATGATCTCCTGCCTCAAGCACTTCCCCGGCCACGGGGACACCAGCGCGGACTCCCACACCGGCTCCGTCTCCATTGACAAGACCCTGGAACAGTTGGAGCAGGCGGAGCTGCTGCCCTTCCGCAGCGGCATGGATGCGGGAGCCCCGGTCGTCATGGTGGGGCATATTGCCTGTCCCAATATCACGGGGGACCGGCTTCCTGCCTCCTTGTCTCCCAAGCTGGTGGGAGAGCTTCTTCGGCAGCAGATGGGCTACGAGGGGCTCATCGTCACCGACGCCATGGATATGGCCGCCATCACGGACCAATACGTCGCGGGAGAGGCGGCGGTGATGGCTCTGGAGGCGGGCTGCGACATGGTGCTGCTTCCCGCCGATCTGGCGGAGGCCACCGCCGCCGTTCGCCAGGCCATGGAGGAAGGACGGCTCAGTCTTTCCCGGATTGATGAAAGTGTTCTGCGGATTCTGAGGCTCAAATCGGATTACGGCATCCTGTCCCCATGACCCGCAGACCCCATAGACAGAGACAGATGGAGGTAGTAAATCATGTTTTGCGAAAAATGCGGAAGCAGTATGCCTGACGGCTCCAAATTCTGCACCGTCTGCGGCGCGAAGCTGTCACGGCAGCACCCTGTGGCCCCCCGGAAATCCCGGAAGGGCGGGCTGGTGGCTCTGATTGTGGCCCTGTCCCTTTTGCTGGCAGGGGCCTTGGGATTACTGGTCTACAGCTTGTTTCTGGAAGAGCCGGTGGAAATCTCCGCCTCCCATTCTTCCCAACAGGATGAGGACCCGCCGGACCTCACCGACGGCAGCACGGCCCCCGACCCCACAGACGGCAGCACGGCCTCTGGGGAGGTCACCCAGACGCCCCAGACGGAGCCGGAACCCACCACACCCTCTCCCACCACGGAGGAGCTTGCACGGCAGTTGCTCCAGGGCATGACGACAGAGCAGCAGGTCTATCAGCTTTTTGTGGTGACGCCGGAGGCCCTTACGGGCGAGGAAGCCTGTCTGATCCCCGGTGCGGGGCTTACCGATGCTCTGGCCTCCATGCCGGTTGGTGGCGTCATTCTGGCGGAGCGGAACATTCTGACTCCGGAGCAGTGCAAGGACCTGATTGAGGCCATGCAGAACGCCTCGGGCATTCCCATGTTCATTGCCGTAAACGAAGAAGGCGGCAAGTACACGGAAATCTCCTGCAACAGCACCATGGGCGTGGAGCAGATTCCCCTGGCAAAGGACCTGGGCGATAGCACTGCCGCCTATGATCGGAACCGCTCTCTGGCAGAGGCCATCCGGGCTCTGGGCTTTAACCTGAATCTTTCCCCCGTGTCCGATGTCAATTCCAACGCCGGAAACATCGTCATAGGCGAGCGGGCCTTTGGCAGCGACCCGGAGCAGGTGGCGGAACTGGCTGTCTCCGCCGCCAATGGCCTGTCGGAGGGCGGCGTGATTCCCTGCATGAAACACTATCCCGGCCACGGGGATGTGGACACGGATGCTTTGAGCTATGCCAGTGCCTACAAAAGTCTGGACCAGCTTCTGGAAACGGAGCTGGTGCCCTTCCAGGCCGGTATCGACGCCGGATTACCCATGATTATGGCAGGTTACATCGCCTGCCCCAATGTCACCGGGGACGAGCTGCCTGCGCCATTGTCCCATGCGCTGATTCAGGAGCTGCTGCGGACGGATTTGGGCTTCCGGGGCGTTGTGATGACCGATGTGCTCCTGCGGGAGGACATCAACCGACTGTACCCGGACGGGCAGGCTGCCGTAATGGCCCTGGAGGCAGGCTGCGACCTGCTGCTGATGCCGAAGGACCTTGAGACCACCGCCCAGGCTATTCTGGCGGCGCTGGAAACCGGAGAACTGGAACGGCAGCGGCTGGAGGAAAGCGTTCTGCGGGTCCTGGAGCTGAAGCTGGAATACGGCATCATTCCCACGCCCTGACCGGCAAGAACCGGAGAGGAGTCCCTATGAAACCCTGGAAACACTTTAAAACCATCACCCGCCACCGGCTGCTTGTGATGAAATACTGCTTTCGGGTGGGTCTGATCCGGCAGGGGCTGACCCACGACCTGTCCAAATACTCCCCCACGGAGTTTTGGACCGGAGCCAGATACTATCAGGGAACCCGCAGTCCCAACGCCGCGGAGCGGGAGCAGAACGGCTTTTCCAAGGCCTGGATGCATCACAAGGGACGAAACCGGCACCACTATGAGTACTGGACCGACCTGAATCCCAAAACCCGGCGGTACGAACCGGTGCAGATGCCCCGGCGGTATTTCGCGGAAATGATTATGGACCGGATCGCCGCCAGCAAGGTCTACATAGGAAAAGCCTACACCGACGGCGCGGCCCTGGCCTATCTTCGCAATGCCCACGAGGCCTCCATGCTCCACCCGGAAACCCGGCGTCAATTGGAGCTGGTACTGACCATGCTGGAGGAAAAGGGCGAAAAAGAAACCTTCCGGTTTATCCGGGAGGTGGTTCTGAGGGATATGCCATTTTGACGAAATAGCATTAACGCGTTCACAAAAAACCATGTGCCAAAAAACGGCACATGGTTTTTTACGTTATGTTTGTGTTGGGGGCCTTGCGGCCCCCGGTTTTCTGATGGTTCCGTTTACTCGGTGTAGTAGCCACGGGCCAGGGTGTGGGTGAGTGCCGCCTCCTGGACCGCCACGCCGCCGGTGACGGTGGCGGAGTGAATGGTGGCGATGATGTTGTGGATACCGGTGTCGCCCAGGTCAAAGAGCCGGTCGGGGGTGCGGATCTTCGTCCAGGTCTCGTAATCCCACTCGTTGGTCTCGTGGCCGGGAACGTAGAGGTACAGCTCGTTGGTGAGGCCGTTGTTCCAGTAGTCGTACAGGGACAGGGCAATCATGGGCGTGCCGTCCTCCAGGGAGCCGGCATACTCGATGTCGGAGAAGTGATAGGTGATCCGGGGCATGGTGCCGGCCAGATACATATCGGTCAGAGGAGTCTCCTGGAGCGCACGGATTACGAAGACGGAGTAGGTGTCGTCCTCACCGTCGCCGTTGGTGTCGTAGCCCACGGCTTCCACGCCGTTGAAGGCGGGATCAATGGCCATTTCCATGGCCTCGTCGGTGAAGAAGACATTGCCGTAATCATCGGTGTACTTCACCATGTCGGTGATCTCGTCGATGTACCAGAACCGGCCCACGTTGTCCAGCAGCGCCAGGGTGAGGGTTGGGGTGTAGTAGGCGCTGCCGCCCCACTGGCCCAGATAATCCTTGCTCAGGCTCTGGCTCTGGCCGCCGGGGAGGGTGGTGATGCCGCAGAAGACGATGTCGGACATGGAGCCGTCGCCGTTCTCACCGGTGCGGAAGTTCTTGTCGGAGGCGGCCAGGTACTTCAGCATATTCAGCCGGTGGTACTCAAATTGGTAGGTCTCCTCGTTGTAGCTCTCCTCCATGTCCTTGTAGGCCTCGCGGGTAAAGGGCAGATCCACATACAGGTAGAAGTTCATGATGCAATTGAACCGATCGGTGACGTCGGAATAGGAGATGCCGAACATCATGTCGCCGTCGATGGGCTCGAGCATATCCTTCACCACGCCAGTTTCCGGGTCGATCTCATAGATCATGCCGGTGTTGCCGTACTCGCAGACCCACAGGGAGCCGCGTCCCAGGGCACTGGAGGCCAGGGAGGTACCGTAGCCCCGGAATTCCTCGGGCCAGGACAGAGCCACCTTGGTGCCGTAGGAGGGGACGCCCTTTTCCATGGCGAAATTGTAGGTGCAGACGCCGCTGACGTTGCCCAGGCCCGCGGTCTGGGCGGAGATGATGCCGTCGAAGCTGAGGCTCAGAGAGGCTACCTCAACCTTGCAGGTGTCGAACTTGGTTTCGTCATCCCGGGCGGCGGCGGTGATGATGCAGGAGCCCTCGGAGACGGCGGTGACGTTGCCATCCTGGTCCACGGTGGCCACGGCCTCATTGTCGGAGGACCACACCACATCCTTATGGGCGGTGTACCAGGGATCCAGATCGTACAGGAAGGTCTGGGTTGTGCCCACGTTCATGGTAGCCACATCGTCCCGCAGAACGGGGGTACCTACCTCGTCAGGGTTCATCTCCGGCACGTTGGCGTGGGTCTCCAGAGCGGCGGCCGCATCGCCCAGGGGGGCAAACAGGCAGCAGGTCTCGCCGGAGAGGGTGCCTACCCGGGTACAAGCACCGGTGGCGGGGTCAATCCGCTCCAGGGTGCTTTCGATCCGGCCGATGCCGGAGGCGTTGAAGTGGGCCCAGTACAGGGTCTCGGTGTTGTGATCCCATGTCATGGACTGGAGATAGTCCATGGATATACCGGTTTCTCCAACCATGCGGAAGGGACCGAAGCTCACAGAGCCCCACTGCTCCTGAAGCTGCGTCTTCCAGAGCTGTGCGCCGGAGGTTTCGCCGGTTTCGTCATCGGTCACATTGCCCAGGACGTACAGGGAGCCTTCGTCGTCACAGGCCAGGGTCAGGCCGAAGACGCCGCCCCGTCCCATAGCCCAATCCTCCTGATAGGCCGCCACATCCATCCAGTTGTCGGCATCGTAGTAGGCGCCCTTCAGGTTGATGGAGTAGATGTCGGTGGTAGGATAGCCGTCGTTATCCTCATAGGACTGCAGGCCGTAGAGCTTGCCCTCGGCGTAGCTGTAGGCCAGATCCTGGTACACGTTTTCCAGGTGGGCGATGTAGGTGGAATTCAGGTCAATGGCATCGGCCAGGAAATCATCATAGGAGAAGCCGTAGAGGTTGCCGTTGTCGGTCTGGGCGAAGACATGGCCGTTTACATACTCGGCGCAGACGAAATTCATGTCGGTGAGGAACAGGCCGGTCTCGGTTCTCTCCACGCCGTCGTTCATGGCCACCCAGGTGCCGCCCACGCCGCCGGAGCCGTTCTGGAAGCCCACCAGGGCGCCGTAGTCACTGCCTTCGCCGCCCAGGTTCACCACATAGTAGGACTGGTTGCCGGCGTAGTCACAGACTGCCACCACGGCCTTGTTGCCGTACATCTCCCGGAAGCCGGTGAGATCCAGGGAGCCGGAGACGGACTTGCCTCTGTTCTCCACAGGCATATCGGGGTAGCTGTAGTACATGGACCGGGTAGCGGAGCCGTTCATCAGAATCACCGCTGCCACATAGTTATCGTCCTGTGCGGTGTAGTACAGGGTGTTGCCGTCGGCGCTGAGGGTCAGGGGCCGGGAACCTGCCAGCTTGGGAGCGGTATTGTCCACGGTGAATTCGCAGGACAGCGTGGCGCCCTGGCCCAGCTCGTCCCAGCGGACGGAACCGTCTTCGTTTACATAGTAGTCCGGGGCGCACAGGAAGGTGTAGCGCAGCCGGGTGCCCTCGGGTACCTTCTCGCCGGTTTCGGGATTCACGATGAAGTCCCAATCCAGGCCGATGCCGTAGTCGCCGGTGGTGTCGTACCACTGGCCGGCATTGGCGAAGTAGAAGCTGCCCAGCATATAGTCGTCAAAGGTCTCGTAATCGTTGACATGGTAGATCTCGCCGGTATCGGCGTTGGAGATACGGAACTCCACGTCGGCGGCGTTGCGGATGAGCGTGGGGAACATGGCGTAAAGCTGCCAGGGGCTGGAATCCAGGCTGCTGATGGCGTTGCGCTCCGGGTAGTAGTGCCGGTCGCCGATCACCTGGGTTCCGTCATAGCTGCCATAGATGTTGCCGGTGTAATAGTAGCCCTGCTGTTCACCCCTGGGGCACCAGGTCACAATGTTCTTGACCTCGGAGTCCAGATGGCTGGGCCGGGTGGCGGTGCCGTAGGCGGTCTCCAGGAAGGAGCCGGTGTCAAACATGGAGGGGTCGGTCCAGTTGCCGTAGAAGCCCAGCATGGGGATGGAGTGGGTCACATCCAGACGGCCCTGGCTGTCGGCCTGGGGACGCAGGTACACGAAGCCCTCCACATAGAAGCCATTGGTGTAGCCCAGAGCCAGCATATGCTCCACGGTCTTCTCCGGGATGTCCATGGTTACGGTGACTGAGGCGGAACCGTTGGCCGGGACGGTCACGGTGCCATCGGCTACGGTGTCACCGGAATAGGTCACCTCCGCGCCCAGGGCGGTCATGGCGTTGGCGGACAGGTTCACGCCCTGGGAGGCCGCATAGGTGTCCGTGGTCAGGACGGAGGCATCCAGAACATAGGTCTTGTCGCAGCCGGACAGGTTGTAGATGTCAAAGGAGAACTGCCAGCCCTGGGTGCCGTCGCCCAGCTCGGCCTTCACCTTGCCATCAGGCTGGCCCTCCACCATCAGGAAGGACTCTGCCTGAGTCAGGGCCTCCACATTGGCAAGGCCAGCGCCCTGGTTCCGGACAGAGTACTCCACACCGTTTTCGGTCTCAATGAGCGGCGTGGCGGTGGACATCAGCAGGCTTTGAGACAGATTCCGCTGAGACAGGGTCTCCAGGCCGGAGACAGCCCGGGCCTTCTCCACAAGGCCGGTCTCCCGGAAGTACTGGGCAGCCAGAGCCGTCAGGCCGGTCACATGGGGGGTAGCCATGGAGGTACCGGACATCAGCTCATAGGCCGTGCCGCTCTTATCCAGACCGTTGACGGAGTAGATATTGCCGCCGGGGGCGGTGATCTCCGGCTTGATGGTCAGGTCGCCGGGAGCACCCCAGGAGGAGAAGTAGCTCATCTCGGGGGACACATCCTGGCCGCGGTCCACGAACAGGCCGTCGGTGACGGTGACGGTGGTGGTATAGACCCCCGCCTCGTCCTTCCGGCACAGGCCAAAGATGGCCTGGGCGTCCTCAAAGGACAGACCGGCGCAGGGGACGGTGGCGGTGGAGCCTTCGATGGAGGCCCGCAGGGCGCCGGGTACGTTGTTGTAAAGCACCACGGCGGCGGCGCCTGCCTTGGCGGCGGCCATGTGCTTGGCGGAGAAGTAGATGCCGTTGCCGCGGGCTACCAGAACCACCTTGCCGGTGTAGTCCACGCCGTCAAAATCGCTGGCGGAACCGGCATAGATCCGCTCATCGGTCTGGGTCTTGCCGGCCAGCAGGTTGGAGGGGTCGCCCAGGAAGACCACCTCGTAGGTGGTGCCGTTGCCCTGGGTATCCAAGGAATTCCAGATCTTGTTGATGCCGTCGGGGGTGTCCTCCAGAGTCACCTTCAGGCCGTCGCCGAAGTAGGTATCGCAGGTCCGGACGCCGCCCACATTGTCGGCGCTGGCAACGCAGAAGGAGTTCTTAAACGCGCCGGGGTCGGAGACCATGGCGGTACCGGCCTCATCGGTGTACATGTAGCCGTAGGCGTCGTCCTGGTCGGCCCAGTTGCCGGAGTTACCGGCGGCCACGCACATGACCATGCCCGTGTCTTCCAACAGCTTCATGACGTTGTCCGTAAAGGCAGCGTCGCTGGGGTTGTCCTCATGGGACTTGGCAAAGCCGGGGTAAGCCGCGCCCAGAGACAGGTTTACGGCGGTGCAGCCCAGGGTGAGGGCGTCCTCCACGGCGGCCATGTAGTCGCTGGCGTAGGCGCCGCCGGTCTTGCCGAAGACCTTCATGGTCAGAAGCTGGGCATCGGGAGCCACGCCGCTGACGCCCACGGTCTTCTCCGCGGACACATAGGCCCGGCCTTCCTTTACCATATCCAGCAGCAGGTGGGCGTCATAGGAGGTGACAGAGCCGTTGCCGCTGATGTCGGCCATGTCTTCGTTGGATACGGACTTGCCGGTGAGGGCGTAGTCCAGCAGAGCCTGGGCATCGTCCAGGTCCAGGTCGCCGTCGCCGTCAAAGTCGTAGACGGTGCTTTCGGCGGGGATGTAGTCGTTGGCGGTGGCGATACCGGCCACATGGGAGCCGTGCTCACCCTGGGCGTCGTAGTCATGGGTCACGTCCAGGTCGCCGTCCACATAGTTGAAGTTGAAGGGCAGCTTCTCGTTCAGATACAGATCCGCAGCAGTCAGGCCCTCATAACGCCGGGCGGCATGGAGAATATCCAGAACGGCTTCGATCTCTGCCACATCCAGCAGATTCAGGGAATCCCTGTACATTTCCCGGCTCATGCCCTCCCGCTCCGCGTCCAGGCCCAGGGCGTAGAGGAAGCCGCCGTTGTCAAAGGACTGGTGATCCGTGTCCGTGCCGCTGTCGATGACGGCAACCCGGATGCCCGCGCCGGTATAGCCGGAGCCGGACTGGACAGTGGCCGCGCCGGTCATCTCCTGGGCCACGATGTTGCTGACATCGGCCTGCATGGGCAGATACCGGGTCTCCAGGTACACGGCCTTGATGCCGGACATCTGCCGAATCTCATCCAGCTTGCCGTAGGCCACGTTGGCGGAGATGGCGTTCTCGGCCAGGGTCAGATTCCACACCACATCCAGCTTCCGGCCCTCCAGCACCTGCATGGAGATGCGGCTGGCCAGCAGATTCTGCTTTGCCAGCAGGCCGGAGCGGTAGGCCACGGAAGCCGGGGTGGCCTCCAGGCCCTGCGCGGTCAGGGCTGGCTCGTCCTCCAGGACGATGGTGACACGGACCACATCGGTGTCCGCGTATGTCTCGGTCTTTTCTTCCACGGCTTCCTGCTGACGGGTCAGGTCGGCGGAGACCTGCTCCGGATCCAGCTCCTGGTAGGGCAGGACTCTGTCGGTGGCATAGACGCCCATGGGCCCGATGCCCAGAAGCAGAGCCAAAACCAGCAGGCCGGCCAGGATACGCTTTAATTTCGTATGTACCATAGCGCTTCTCCTCTCTCTCATATCAGGCGTACAGGTCATAGTTCATCAGAATCTGGGCGCCCTGGGCTCTGGTGGCAACGCCCTTGGGCTCCAGGCCCTTGCCGGTTCCGATGAGAATGCCGCGGGAAGCGGCCCAGGCCATGGCGTCCACGGCATAGGCACTGATAACATCCGCATCCTGGAAGTCGGACAGGGGGCTGCCGGAAACGGTCACATCCTTGCCCATAAACTTGGCATAGCGGTACAGGAAGGTGGCCATCTGCTCCCGGGTTACCTCAGCGTTGGGGGAGAAGGTGGTTTGGGAGGTGCCCTCCACAATGCCGTTCTCCTTGGCCCAAGCCACATAGGGGCCGTAGTAGGTGCCCTGCTTCACATCCACAAAGGAGGTCTCCCACCGGGCCTCCGCCTCCACACCTGCCATGCGACCCAGCAGGGTCACGAACATGGCCCGGGTCAGCTTGCCCTGGGGCTGGAAGCTGGTTTCCGTCACGCCGGTAAACCAGCCTCTGTCGTATGTATACTTTACAGCGTCATAGAACCACTGATTTTTCGCAACATCGGTAAAGGGAAGGGAGGGATCCAGATTCAGAACGGCCAGCACCAGGTGCAGACCTTCCCGGTTGTTGAAGTCCTCCAGGGTCACGGTCAGCCGTGCGGGAGCCTCAGCAGCCCAGGCAAGCTCCACCGTGGCGATGGTCTCACCGGCAGCAACGGCGGTCTCGTGGTCGGCGGCATAGGCCAGCGTCAGGCCGGTGTCCGTCTCCGTGACCAGGGTCACATCGCCCTCCACCTTACAATCAGCCAGCTTCAGGGCCTCCTTGTCAAAGGACAGCGCCAGAGTTCCGCTGCTGGTCTCCTCCTGGGCAACCATACACAGCGTCACGCCGCTGCCAGTCAGTGACACGGTCACCTCAACAGGCTTTACCGCGTCGGCTCCCAGGGCTGTCCCCGGCAGCATGACCGCCAGCATGACCAGAACCAGGAGAGCGGATAGCATTTTTCTCATGATATCTCATCCTTTCCACAGGCCGGCGGCCGCTGTGCCGCCGGAAATCGCATCGTTTCGTATACTTCAGTCACCTCAGTGCGTGTCTCTCTTTTCCTCCTCTCCCGGGCGGTCTGCCGATCCGACACTGACGATGTTACATCTATTGTACATCATGATTTGCAGAAACGCAAGTACAATTTTATTTACACTTGCGAAAATAAAAACCCAAAAATGTCGTCTCGTACACCGTCCGTAGGGACCGGGGATCACATGGATTCTCCGGGGGTGCGTCCCGTTCGGGGGGTGGCGGACCGTCCGGGAGGCCGGTCCCTACGAGTGGAAACCAGGGTTCGGCAAAAAAGCGGAGCGGGACCCAACGCCTCCCTTTCGAAGGCATAAGGTCCCGCTCCGGCTCAGCCGGGACGCAGTTGATTGCCGCTTTGGTAATACTCCAGCATATGGCGGAAGATGGCCTGAATAAAGGCGAAGTTGGTCTGATAGTAGTACCGGTCCCCCCGAATTTCCTTGGTCAGAAGCTCCGTATTGGTTAGGCTGTTCAGGTTGCGGAATACCGTACCCGGATTGAGTCCCAGTTGGGTGGCCAGCTCCTGCATGGACATGGGCGACTGCATCAAGGCCTGGACCATTTCCGACCGGGCCTTATCCCCCAGCAGCCGCAGCGCCGCCAGCTCCCGTTCATTGGGGCCGCACCGCTCATAGACCTGCTGCAGGCTGGGCCGCACACCGACGCCAATGTGCATCCAGAAGCTGTTATGCTCCGCATTCACCTGCCCCGCCGCATAGCGGCTCCCCAGGTAGCGCAGACAGATTCCCGCCTGGTCGAAGGGCTTTTCCGGTATGGTCCCCGTCCGCTTCACCGCGAAATCTTCCACGGTGGTCTCCTCAAAAAACCGGTGCCAGGTTTCCCGCAGAGGCTCCGCCCGCACCACATAGGGCTCCAGCAGGGGCTGCAGCCGGGTCGCCACCGGTTCCAGCAGCTCCCGCAGCCGGGCCATATGGTAATTGTAGTCCGAAAAGGTCTCCAACAGGCTGAGGAAAAAGTCCTCCCGCACCGGCAGCTTCCGCATTTCCGCCGCCAGAGAAACCATCTGTCCGGCAGGCAGAGACTCGATATCCAGCGCGAACCGATTGATGGCCTTAATGGCAAAGGGGCGGCGGCGTGTCCGTTCCCAGCAGGTACACATACTGTCCATCTGGGAAGCCATATCCGTCAGGGCCAGGTTCATAAAGGTATATACCATGCAGGAGGCCAGGCAGGTGGACTGGCTGGATTCATCCAGAATGGCCTGTCGTCCGAAATACTGCCGCAGAAGCGGCTCCTGGGGATCGAGACCGGCACAGGCCCGGTCCAGCATGGCTGCAATCTCCGGGGCGGGAATACAGTACGCCCCCTCCATGGTCAATCGCTCCGCGGAAACGCCGTTTACATAGGCGTATAGCAGCTCCACCGTTTCATACAAAATGCACGGTTCTCGCTGTAGTATGATGCTCATAGCAGGTGCCCCTTCATTTTCTCATTTTGGCCGCAGGCCCGGACCGCGCCGCTGCTTGCAACCTTGCAAGTAGATTATACCAGCTTTTTTCCCAGAATCAACACCCGATTCCAGGTTTTTTTCATTTGCCTTCCGCCGAAGCATCGGGGTTTCCGCCAGGGGCGTAAAAATCCCTTTGCCTCCTCTTCCCAGGGACAGGCGCCTGTTCCGAAATACATGACCGGAAAACATCTTCCGGAATCCGGGCAAAAGCACAGGGCGGTTCTTCGTGAACCGCCCCACAATCATTCGTATATCCGAAGCTGTCTTTATGGCTTATGCCGCCGGATTGTCCGGCAGTGCTACACAGGACAGCACCACAAAATGCCCGTTCTCCACCCGCAATACCGCCAACCGGTCCGGACGGGGCACCGCGTCAGATACCGGAAGATTGTCCGTAAAATATATGGCGATTGTGCCGTCGGACCGGATGTAGCCGCTGTAAAGCAGCGGGATGTACACATTGGTATCTCCCCGGCTGTTATAATAGCAGTCCGTCTGGGCAAGGTAGGTGAATTCATCCATGGAAACACCGGCAGCCTGGTCTTCCGAAAGCCCCAGATAGGTTTGTAGCGTCTCCAGCACCTCCGTCCGGGAGATTCTGTGAATGTCCAGCCAAAAATCATCCTCTTCCCAGGATGCCGCCTCCAGCCAGGCCCTCTCGTCCGCACTCAGCTCCGGCTGGGATTCATTGGGAACGCCGTTGGCGAACAGCCGGTTCCCGTCCACTTCGTCCGCCGTTTGGAAGTCCACGCCGAAGATCACGGAGTACCAGCCGTCAGGATCGGCTGCCAACTTCCACAGTAAGAGGTTCAACCGCGCCTCCGTCATGGGCTCGGCATCCGGCTCCAGGCTGACAGGCTCCGTCTCCTGGGGCTCGCTGGTCTGGGGCTGGATAGTTTGCGGCTCGTGCGTCACATGCGGAGCAGTTTGCGCCTCCGTCGGTCCCGTCGTAACCGTGGTCCCGGCGGCAGGCTCCGCGCAGCAGGCCGACAGTCCCAGTACCAGTACCATACAGATCAAAAAATAACGCATACAAGGCACCTCCACTTAAGTTTTTGGCTATTAACCATTCTTCAATTCCGTGTCAAACCCCTTTCGCGCATAGGGTCCGCCCTGCTTCTTCTTTGATATAAAGAACCACCAATATACTTCCTTCCATTTTCAGTATAGCAGATGATCTTTTGCTTATCAAGTTTATTTTGAATCGGTTTTTTTAAGCAAAACCGCAATGATGCCCGTTGGTTCATTCACTTTCTCTGAAAAAAGGACAAAGCCGGTTCGAAACCTCCTGAAAGGTGGTTTTGAACCGGCTCGGGTCCCATTCTTTGTCCGTGGAACCTTCGCTTTCCTCACGAAACCGAAGGTTCGTGTTGTTGCTTACTCCAGGCTTGCCAGGGCTTGGACACAGACCTGGCACACATTCTTTTCCCGGAATTTGAGAATGTCTGTGGCAGAACCACAGAAGACGCAGGTCTTACTGCATCTCTTCAGAATCAGGGCATCCCCATCAATCAGAAACTCCAGCTCCTCCCGCGTTCCAAAGTCCAGTTTTCTGCGCACTTCAACAGGCAGAACGATTCTGCCCAGCTCGTCCATCCGACGAATGATTCCGGTTGACCGCATGAATTCAGCTCCCTTCCGTTTCCACGCTTTGTCTTCTGTATGTACCAGCCTGCCGTGTGCGCAAAATGCTGCACCGCCGGCAGATGGCGCAGTGACTCCGAATTGCAACTTAAGACATACATGATACAAATTATTATAAACTACAATTGTCATTCTGTCAAATCATTCCTGCATCCGTGTCACAATTTTCCTGTATTTTTTTGGTTTCCATACGCATAAACTCCGATTACAGAGGTGATGATATGGTCATGTCGTACATATGGACCGGAATTGTACTGGTATCTTTGGTGTTTGGCCTGTGGAACGGCAGCGGCGGGGCCATCAGTCAGGCGGCCCTTACGGGGGCCCAGGCCGGGGTGGAGCTGGCCCTCTCCATTGCCGGGGCCATCTGTTTGTGGTCCGGGGTGGGACAGGTTATGGAGCGGGCAGGACTGAACCAGCTTCTGGCCCGGTTCTTTCAGCCGGTGGTGGGCCGTCTGTTCCCCAGCTCCCGAAAGGACCCCCAGGTGGGGCAATTGGCCTGTGCCAACATCTGTGCCAATTTCCTGGGGCTGGGCAACGCCGCCACCCCCATGGGCATCCGGGCCGTCCAGGCCATGAGCCGCTACGCCCCCGCCGGGGAGGCCAGCGACGAGATGTGCAGATTTATTGTGATGAATACCGCCTCCATTCAGTTGATTCCGGCCAATGTGGCGGCAGTCCGGGCGGCCCAGGGCTGTGAGAGTCCCTTCGATATTCTGCCGGCAGTCTGGTTTACCTCGGTGCTGTCGGTGTCAGCCGGGCTGGCGGCGGCCCGGCTGCTGCAAAGGGTCACGGGCCATGGTTGACTACATCATTCCCCTGATTCTGGCTGCCGTGTCCCTGCTGGCCCTGCGGAAGCGGGAGAACGTATATGACGCCCTGCTGACAGGGGCGGCACAGGGACTGCGGGTGCTGCTGACCATTGTACCTGCTCTGGTGGCACTGCTGACGGCGGTACATATGCTGCGGGCCTCCGGGGCCATCGAAGCCATGACCGGCTTTCTTTCGCCTCTGTTCTCGCTGCTGGGAATCCCCCCGGAGACCGCGTCCCTGGTGCTGGTGCGGCCCATCAGCGGCAGCGCGGCCCTGGCCATCGGGGCGGACCTGATGGCCCACTACGGCCCCGACAGCACCATCGGCCGCACCGCCGCCATTATGCTGGGCAGCACGGAGACCACCTTCTACACCATCAGCGTCTACTTCGGAGCCGCCGGCATTAAGCGAACCCGTTACGCGGTTCCCGCCGCCCTGGTGGCGGATCTCACCGGCTTCTGCATGGCTTCCCTGGCGGCAAGGCTGTTTTTTTGAAGGCTGCAAAATGATCGTTCTTCGCAACACCCACTGTAGGGGAGGGTCATGACCCTCCCGGCAGAACGCAAAACATTTTGCGCTGCATTTCGGCGAATTCGAGTCAGACTCCCTGCGGATTCGCCCAAATTCGTTTGTAAATTTCGGTGCCTGCCGCCGGGAGGGTCATGACCCTCCCCTACAGTAGATGCAAGCGATCATTCGCCGATTTTCTGACGCAACCTCATAATCATTTTTGAAATTTTCCCTGTACATTTCCGGGAAGATTTGGTATAGTAAGGGGAAAAGAACCATGTGAGGAGAAGTGTAATGGAAAAGATTCTCGATCTCATTTCCGATAAAATGGCAGATGCCTTTGAGGCCGCCGGTTTTGACCGGAGCTACGGCCGGGTCACCGTGTCCAACCGGCCCGACCTGTGCGAGTACCAGTGCAACGGCGCTCTGGCCGCCGCCAAGGCTTACCGTCGGGCCCCCATTCAGATTGCCCAGGCCGTGGCCCAAAAGCTGGACGGAGCCGACTTTGAGGAAATCAGTGCCGTGGCCCCCGGCTTTATCAATTTGCGGCTGTCCGGCCGGTTTCTGCAGGACTATCTGACCCGGATGCGGACCGAGGCGGACTTCGGCGTGGAGAAGCTGGGCACCGGCAAGCGGGTGGTGGTAGATTACGGCGGCCCCAACGTGGCAAAGCCTCTGCACATCGGCCATCTGCGCTCTGCCATCATCGGCGAAAGCATGAAGCGGCTGTACCGGTTCTTCGGTTACGATGCCATCGGCGACATCCATCTGGGCGACTGGGGCCTGCAGATGGGTCTGATTGTGGCAGGTCTCCAGGAGCAGCAGCCGGAGCTTTGCTACTTTGATCCCAACTACACCGGCGAATACCCCGCCGAGCCCCCCTTTACCCTTTCCCAGCTGGAGAAAATCTACCCCGAAGCCTCCGCCCGGAAGAAGGTGGACCCGGACTTCGCCGAAAAGGCACACATCGCCACCTATGAGCTGCAAAGCGGCCGTCCCGGCTACCGGGCACTCTGGCGTCACATCATGAACGTGTCCCTGGCAGACATCCGGAAGATCTACGACAGTCTGGACGTCCACTTTGAATCCTGGCTGGGCGAAAGCGACGCGGACCCCTTCATCCCCGCCATGATCGAGGACATGAAGGCCAAGGGCTACGCCGTGGAAAGCGAGGGCGCCCTGGTGTTCCCGGTGGCCCGGGAGGATGACAAGAAGGAAATGCCTCCCTGCATCCTCATCAAGTCTGACGGCGCCGTGCTGTACGACACCACGGAGCTGGCCACCATGGTTCAGCGGATGCGGGACTTCCACCCCGACAAGCTGCTGTATCTGGCGGACAAGCGTCAGAGTCTCCACTTTGAGCAGGTATTCCGGGCAGCCGGAATGTGCGGCATCGTTCCCCCGGAGACGGAGCTGGAGTTCCTGGGCTTCGGCACCATGAACGGCGCCGACGGCAAGCCCTTCAAGACCAGAGACGGCGGCGTCATGCGTCTGGAGCAACTGATTTCCGACATCACCGACTTTGTCCGGAAGAAGGTGGTGGAGAATCAGATCGTGGCGGAGGATCAGGTGGAGGACACCACCCGAATGATCGCCATGGCCGCCCTGAAGTACGGCGACCTCAGCAACCAGCCCACCAAGGATTATATCTTCGATATGGACCGCTTCACCGCCTTTGAGGGAAACACCGGACCCTATATCCTCTATACCATTGTGCGTATCAAGAGCATTCTGGCCCGGTACGGCGCCTGGGAGCATCTGCCCATCCAGCCCGCCGTCAGCCCCAGCCAGAAGGATCTGATGCTGGCCATTACAAAGCTGGCCCCTGCCCTGGAGTCTGCCCTGCGGACCTCCTCGCCCAACCTGATCTGTGCCTATATCTACGAGCTGGCAGGCTGTGTCAACAAGTTCTATCACGAGACCCGGATCTTGACCGAGGAAAATCAGGAATTGCAGGCGGGATATATCGCCCTGATCGGTCTTGCCAAGGACGTGCTGGAGCAGTGCATCCACCTTCTGGGCTTCCAGGCTCCCGAAAAAATGTAACGGACCCTTTAATAAGATATGTACCGGTGGACAGCTTTTTGTCCGCCGGTTCGCATCACTCCGCCGCTGCTATGCGGGATGCCCTTGGCAAACCGGATTTTGGCGCAATGTCCGTTCTCCATACCGTCCGGTTTGGAGGTCCATCGAATCCTTCCTTGTCTGCCCGGGGTTAGTATGTCCCCGGTATGCCCCCTTATTCCCTACGCGGAGGTTTTTATGACTGAATTTATTTCCATTGTGGCCATTGTGGCACTGATTTTCCTGTTCATCAAAATCATTTCCCTGCCCATGCGGCTGATCTTCAAAATCCTCATCAACGCGGCCAGCGGCTATGTGTGCCTGTTCCTTCTGAATATGCTGGCAGAATACACCGGTGTGGTGTTTGAACTCACCTTCCTGTCCGCCGCCATTGTGGGCTTTCTGGGTCTGCCGGGCATTGTTTTGCTGCTGGTTTTGCAGTTTTTCCTATAAATCGTAAAAAACGCGCCGTACGATAAGCGGCGTGAGGATGTATCCGGGGCATCTCACTGACCCCGGTGTCAAAGGAGGAAGCACACAATGAACAAGCCCGTCTTAGTGGTTATGGCAGCCGGCATGGGCAGCCGTTACGGCGGCCTGAAGCAGTTGGACCCCGTGGGCGACCACAATCAACTGATCATCGACTATTCCATTTACGACGCCCGCCGCACCGGATTTGAGACCGTTATTTTTGTCATCAAGCCCGAGATTGATGAGGCCTTCCGGGCCGGTATCGGCGACCGGATCTCCAAGGTCATGGATGTGAAGTACGTCTACCAGAACCGGGACGACCTGCCCCAGGGCTACACCTGCCCGGAAGGCCGGGAAAAGCCCTGGGGTACGGCCCAGGCCGTGCTGGCCGCCCGCCATGTGGTGGACGGTCCCTTCGCCGTCATCAACGCCGACGACTACTACGGCCCCAACGGCCTGCGGGAAATTTACGACTATCTTTCCCATCATCCCGACTCCGAAAGCTGCCATGAGTACGCCATGGTGGGGTATCTGCTGAAAAATACCGTCACCGAAAACGGCCATGTGGCCCGGGGCGTGTGCCAGGAGACCGAGGACCACTATCTGACCAGCGTGGTGGAGCGGACCAAGATCGTCAAGGGCGACGCCTGCCCCAGATACACCGAGGACGACGGCGAGACCTGGACCGATCTGCCCGGCGACACCGTGGTGTCCATGAACCTGTGGGGCTTCCATCGCAGCTATCTGGACGAGGCCTGGAACCGGTTCCCCGCCTTCCTGGACAGCATTCTGAAAAACAACCCCCTGAAGGGTGAGTATTATCTGCCGGCCGTGGTGAGCCAGCTTCTGGATGAGGGCAAGGCCCGGGTGAAGGTGCTGCGCAGCCACGACCGCTGGTACGGCGTCACCTACCGGGAGGACAAGCCCACGGTGGTTGCCGCCATTGCGGAGATGACCCGGCAGGGTCTGTATCCCAGCGATCTCTGGAACAACGGATAATATTACACCGGGGAGCAGGTAAAATACCCGCTCCCCGGTGGTTTTTTATAAAATTCCGTCAGCCGATGCGCATACCGCAGACGGTGCAGAAAGTGTCCCCCGGTTCAATGGACGCGCCGCAGTTGGGGCAGGCGTAGGTTTGGGGGCTGGCAGGCTCCGTCTCGAAGGTAACGGGCTGTGCAGGCGACTGGGGCATCTGGCTGGGAGGAATCTGCCCGCTTTGCCGGGACTGCTGTTCCTGATACACAGGCTCCGGCTCCGGGTTATGGACAACGGACTGAGTAACAATCCGGGTCAGCCTGGTGCCGCAGGCGGTGCAGAAGGCACTGCCTACCTCCATAGGGCTGCCACAGCCGGGGCAGGGCTGGGTGGGGGGCACGAAGCCTGTGGCGTTGCCGCAGAAGCTGCAGAAGGGAGACGTGGAAGAAATCTCCGCGCCGCAGGTTGGACAATTGGCGATGCCCTTGAGTTGGCTGATCTGTGCCTTATACTGCTGAATCCGAACGTAGGCCTCGTTAATATAGGTGATGTTCTCCATTTCCTCGGCATGGGGATCATCCTTGTGGTTGGCATAGTAGGCCTTTCCGATATTGGAAAAAGCGGTCTCAATCTGCCGTTCCTGTTCCGTAATCGCGCTGTTCAGCCGGGAAATGTCCGCCATATTCCGTGTCTTGGTGGCCACGTCCTGGCCGAAGCCGGAAACACGCTTGCCGATGTTGTCCAAAAATGCCATAACAGATTCCTCCGCTCATCTATATTTTCTCTATTATATAAACCCTGAAAGCAAAATGCAACCGGTTTGCTCAAAAACACCTTATGCGTCTGCCGGGCAAATTATGCGGGTTCTCAGCGGCGCTTCCAGGTGCTTTTGGAGGCCAGAACCAGAATGGGGAAAATTTCCAGACGGCCTGCCAGCATATCAAAGATCAGCACCAGCTTGGAAAAGGTACTGAAAGCTCCGAAATTGCAGGTAGGACCCACCGCCTCCAGGCCGGGGCCGATGTTGTTGAAACAGGCAAAAACGGCGGAAAGGTTTGTGCCGGTGGAAAAGCCGTCAATAGAAATCAGCAGAAAGCTCAAAAGAATAATCAGGGCATAGGCAGCCAGGTAGGCGTTGGTGTTCTCCAGCACATCCTCGCTGACCACCTGGCCGTTGGTGCGGACCACCTGAACACGCCGGGGATGCAGCAGCTTCTGGATGCTGCGGCGCAGGCTCTTGAGGATCAACAGAAGCCGTCCGCATTTCAGGCCGCCGCCGGTGCTGCCGGCACAGGCACCCACCACCATCAGGCACAGCAGAATGGTCTTGGAGAAGCTGGGCCACAGGTCGAAATCCGTAGTGGCAAAGCCTGTGGTGGTCATGATGCTGGACACCTGGAAGGACGCGTGGCGGATGGTCTCCCCCAGGGTTCCGTAGTAGCCCCGGAGGTTCAGGACGATCAGCACCGTACTGACCAATGCCAGGCCCAGGTACAGCCGCAGCTCCTCATCTTTAAAGATACTGCGGAACTGGCCCAGTAGCAGCAGATAATAGCAGCTGAAGTTGACACCGAACAGAAACATGAACACGGTGCAGACATTCTGGATATAGGGGCTGTAGCCGGCAATGCTGTCGTTGCGGACGCCAAAGCCGCCGGTACCGGCGGTGCCGAAGGCGGTACACACCGCGTCAAACAGGGGCATTTTGCCCGCCAGCAGGAACACCACATTGAGAACCGTCAGCCCGATGTACAGCAGGTACAAAATGGTGGCGGTTTTTTTTATTCTGGGCACCAGCTTGCCCACATTGGGGCCGGGGCTCTCGGCCCGGAGCAGGTGCATGGTAAAGCCGGCGCTCTGGTCGCCCTTGGGGGCAACCGCCAGCAAAAACACCAGCACGCCCATGCCGCCCAGCCAATGGCTGAAGCTGCGCCAGTACAAAATACCTCGGGACAGGTTCTCCACCTGGGGCAAAATAGACGCGCCCGTGGTGGTAAAGCCGGAGACCATCTCAAAAAACGCGTCGATAAAGCTGGGTATTTCGCCGGAAAGCCAGAAGGGCAGGCAGCCCAGAAGGCTCAGCACAATCCAGCTCAGGCCCACGCACACCAGGCCCTCCTTGGCATAGAAGCCCCTCCTGGCTCCCCGAGTGAGCAGAAGCAGCACCGCCGTGATGACTGCCAGGATGCCCAGGGTCAGCACAAAGCCCCGGACGGCCCCGGCTTCCCCATAGCCCATGCTGATAAACAGGGCGGGAACCAGGAAAACCATTTCCAAAGCCAGAATTTGGGCGATAAACCGCCCCATCATCTTATAATTCATATGGAAACTCCATTACAGGAAGATGTCGTTCAGTTGGTGCAGCACGCCCCTGCCGCTGGTTACCACCACGATGGTGTCCCCCTGAAGAAACACGGAATCACCGTTGGGAATCACCGTGACGCCCTCATGGGTGATGCTGACCAGCAGAACATTGGACCGGAGCTTGATCTCCTTCAGGGGCTTACCGCAGTGGCGGGTGGTCTCATCCACCAGAAATTCCACCGCCTCGGCCTGGCCGTCGGCAATGGCGTGGACGGAAACCGCAGCGCCGGTCTGGTTCTGCATGGCGCGAACATACCGGACGATGGTATTACAGCACAGGTCCTTGGGACGGATGACGCTGCCCAGGCTGAGGCTGTCCACCATGCTGCTGCTCTCCATCCGGCCCAGCTTGGTAATCACCTGGGGCACGCCACGGCTGCTGCCGTAGATGGAAATAATCATATTCAACTCGTCCAGGCCCGTCAGCGTTACCAGAGCGTCGCACTCCCCCAGACCCTCGCTTTCCAGAAGGCTCTGGCTGCTGCCGTCTCCATGGACCACAAAGGTATCCGGCAGAAGCTCCGCCAGCCGGAGGCACTTCTCCTGGTCGCGCTCAATGAGCCGGACTGCGATGCCGTCTCTTTGCAGGAGGCCGGCCAGGTAGACACTGACCCGACTGCCGCCAATGAGAATGGCCTGGCGCACGCGGCGGGTAATGATGCCCAGGTTTTTCAGCAGGAGGGTCAGGTTGCCGGTGGGAGCCGTGACGAAGATCCGGTCCCCCTCCCGCAGGACAAAATTGCCGCTGGGGGCCACGGCCGTGCCACTGCGCAGAACGGCGCAGACCAGCACCTTACACTTGACGATGCTGTCCAGATCCACCAGGGACACGTTGCACAGCTTGCTCTGGGCGCCCACCCGCAGCTCCACAATCTCCGTGCGGCCCTTGGCGAAGGTATCCCGCCGCAAAAAGCCCGGGTATTTCAGCAGGCGTTCGATTTCCACCGCCGCCTGCTTCTCCGGATTCACCGTCATGGACAGGGCGAACACATCCCGCATTTTGTAAATCTGATCGGAATACTCCGGATTCCGGATGCGGGCAATGGTATGGAGCCTGTCGTTCAAGCCGTGGGCGGTCATGCAGCACAGCAGGTTTACCTCATCTTCACCGGTGGCGGCAATGAGCAGATCCGCCTCCATGACCCCTGCCTGCTGAAGCACCGCCATATTGGCGCAGTTGCCGTGGACGGCCATTACGTCAAAGGCCTCCACGCTGGATTCCAACACCCGCTGGTTCCGATCGATCAGGGTCAGATCATACCCCTCTGCGGCAAGCTGTCTTGCCAAAGTCGAGCCAACCTTACCGGCTCCCGCAATGATAATGTTCATAGGCATCCTCCAGGATGAGTCCGCGATTGATATAAAATCACTGTTATTATAGCAAACTTCTCACAGAATGCAATTCATGGACGCAAAAAAATACAGGCCACAGCCTACGCCGCAGCCTGTATGATTTTCTCCGTCAATCTCCGGCCAGAGACTCCGCCAGCGCGGCGGTGATGGCGGCGCAGTGCTCCGCCGCCTGTGCCTCAAAGGTGGGATAGTCCATGGTGGCCGAATCATCGGCCTTGTCGGAAATGGCCCGGAGAACCAAAACGGGAATACCGTTTCGGTAGGCCGCGTGGGCAATGGCCGCGCCCTCCATCTCCGTACACAGGCCGTGGCAGTTGGCGATGATCTGTTCCTTCACCCGGGTCTCGCAGACGAACTGATCCCCCGATACCACCCGCCCCAGGCGGCAACGGATGTTCCGGGCTTGGCAGGTCTCCCGGGCCAGGGCAGCCAGGGTCTTGTCCGCCGGGAAGGCCAGCACATCCATACCGGGCACCTGACCCACGGGATAGCCGAAGGGGGCCACATGGAAATCGTGGTACATTACATCGGTGGAAATCACAATATCTCCAATGTCCAGGCCGGCATCCAAAGAGCCGGCAATGCCCGTATTTACAATGTGGGTCACATTAAACAGATCCGCCAGCACCTGCACGCACAGGGCGGCGTTGACCTTACCCACGCCACACCGGACGATAACCACAGGCAACCCCCGCAGAATACCGGAGCAGAACTCCATTCCCGCGTGCCGCTCCACGGCCACATTCTCCAATTGTTCCTTTAAAAGTGCCACTTCCACTTCCATGGCACCGATGATTCCAAGTTTTTTCATAACGTTACTCCTCAAATATCCGTTCAACGTACCGCCCGTAGTACCATGGAACATCTAAACCTTTACGAATCACGGTAGGGGGCCGGCCTCCCGGACGACCTGCACCATGGATATATGCCGTAGGGGTCGGCTTCCCAGACGACCCGCGCAGGCACCGATTTTCACACCGAAACGTCACCCCGGCATTCGGGTCGTCCAGGAGGCCGACCCCTACGCGTGAAAACCGGGGCCCATATGGATTCGCCGGAGTGCATTCTGTTCGGATGATGTCCGGCGGTTGCTGCCCTATACTACATTGTTCCCTTAGCCAATTTTTAGAAGTTACAACATAGTAGGGGAGGGTCATGACCCTCCCGGTAGTATGCAGAAGCACAGCGTACCATGTTTCGGCAAATTCAAACCGAATTCCCTGCGGATTCGCCCAAAATGGTTGGAGATCGCAGGTACCTGCCGCCGGGAGGGTCATGACCCTCCCCTACGGTCGGCTCGATAAATTCAGGTTTTACTCAGCTCCTGTAGTGCAGGTGGGCTTCGTCCAGGTGATGCAGGGTCTTTTCCAGGAAACGGCTCGCCAGGATTTTGGTCAGAGGCAAATTCATGTCCAGATAATTGCCGCAATCCCGGGGGGCCGCGCCGGGGACCTTCCCCTCAAAATCCCGGACAAAACGAAACAGCTCCGTCACCAGCTCCACCACATCCTCGGATTCCAGGTCCCCTGCCAACAGCAGGTAGAATCCGGTGCGGCAGCCCATGGGACCAAAATAGATCACCCGCTCCTTCCAGGCCGGGTCATTGCGCAGATAGGTGGCCCCCAGATGCTCCAGGGTGTGAATCTCAGCGGTGTTCCAAACCGGCTCTCTATTGGGAGCCGTAAGACGAATGTCAAAGGTAGTGACCGTTTCTGCCCCCAGGTGATCCTTCCGGGACACATAAATGCCCGGCTCCAGAACCAGGTGATTGACCGTAAAACTGGGAATCTTTTCCATAAAACTGTTCCTCCGCCGCCCCAGGCCAGGGGCATTTTCCTGTTTGATGACCGTATCATACAACAGAAGCGGTGCTTTTTCAAGAGGCATCCCGGCATCAATTACTTCTGCACGCTGTTGTGCCGTCTTATCTGCGCAGGGTTGTCCGCGTATCAGAGACATTATCCTATCGGCATTGCCAAATATTGCACCTCATTTTTGTATATTTCTCCAATTTGATATTTTTTGATTGACTTTTTCCGCATTTGTTTTATGATAAAAGAGGCATTGAAAATAAACAATTCTCCACAAGAATCCCATTCGTTTTTGTTAACAACGCACAAGACAAAAGGAGATACGGTATGATTCAATCTATGGAATCCCTGCGCGCATCTGTTCTTGGCTCTGGGAGCCGCACTCTGGCCGTTGCCGTGGCACAGGATGCCGAGGTTCTGCTGGCTGTGGACGCCGCCCGGAAGCTGGGAATCGCCAAGGCAATTCTGGTGGGCGACGAGCCTGCCATCCGTCAGGTTGCCCAGGAAGTGAACATTCCCCTGGAGCACTACCGGATTGTACATCAGGAGGACAAGGTGCTGGCCTGCCGTGAGGCGGTGACCCTGGTCCGGAACGGCGAAGCCGATGTGGTCATGAAGGGCATCATCGACACCTCCGTCATTCTGAAGGCGGTGCTGGACAAGGAAATCGGCCTGCGTGACAGCCCTTTGCTGTCCCATGTGGCTGTCTTTGAAGTGGCAGGCTTTGACCGGCTGTTTTATGTGACGGATGCCGCCATGAACATCGCTCCTACCCTGGACGCGAAAAAGGAAATCCTGCGCAACGCCGTGAAGGTTGCCCACGCCCTGGGAAATCCCGAGCCCGTGGTTGCCGGCCTGTGCGCCGTGGAAAAGGTAAACCCCAAGATGCCCGCCACCCTGGACGCCGCCGCCCTGACGGAGGCCAACGCAGCAGGCGAAATCACCGGCTGCAAGGTCATCGGCCCTCTGGCCCTGGACAACGCCATCTCTCCGGAGGCCGCCCGGCATAAGGGAATCGCCAATCCCTTGGCAGGCCACGCCGATATTCTCCTGGTTCCCAATATCGAAACCGGCAACGCCTTCTACAAGGCTCTGGTGTTCATGGCAGGCGCCAAGAATGCCGGTGTCATCGTGGGCGCCAAGGCACCCGTCGTCCTCACCTCCCGGGCGGACAGCGATGAAGCCAAGCTGAATTCCATCGCGCTGGCTCTCATGATCGCCGCCAACAAGACCGTAAAGGAGTGACCTCATGGAAGAATACAAAGTATTGGCAATGAATTTTGGCTCCACCTCCACCAAAATCGCCGCTTATGAAGGCGATAACCAGATTTTTGTGAAGGTGTTCCGCCATACCACGGAAGAAATGAAGGGCATTCACTCCATGGAGGAGAACGCCGCTTTCCGCAAGCCCCTCATCATGAACTATCTGGCCGAGCAGAACATCGATCTCCGGGACTTCGACGCCATCGTGGGCCGGGGTGGTCTGGTGCGTCCCCTGGTGGGCGGTACCTACGCCGTCAACGAACGGATGCTGAAGGATCTGCGCAGCTGCGCCTATGGTGTCCATGTGTGCAACCTGGGCGGCATTCTGGCCTCCGAGATCGGCAACGAGATCGGCAAGCCCGCCTTTGTGGTAGACCCCCCCGTCATCGACGAGATGACCGACCTGGCAAGGCTCTCCGGCCATCCCGATTACCCCCGGCGTCCCCTGTTCCACGCCCTGAATCAGAAGGCCATCGCCAAGCGTTACGCCACCGAGTACGGTCTTTCCTATGATTCCCTGCGGCTCATTGTGTGCCACATGGGCGGCGGCATTACCGTGGGCGCCCATATGTACGGCCAGATCGTGGACGTGAACAACGGTCTGGAGGGCGATGGCGCCTATACCAGCGAGCGTCCCGGCTCCCTGCCGGTGCTGGACGTCCTGCGCATCGCCTACAGCGGCAAATACGGCTCCAATTATGAGGAGCTTCGCCAGCACTTTGCCACCCAGTGCGGCCTGGCCGGATACACCGGCACCAACGATGGTATGGAGATCGTCCGCCGCATCAAGGCCGGCGACAAGAAGGCCGAGCTTGCCTACCGCGGCATGGCCTACCAGGTTGCCAAGGAGATCGGTGCCGCCGGCGCGGTTCTGCACGGCGATGTGGACGCCATCCTGCTCACCGGCGGCTTCGCCTACGACTCCATGCTTATGGGCTGGATTGAGGATTATGTGAAATACCTGGCTCCCGTGTATATCTACCCCGGAGAGGACGAGATGCTGGCCCTGGCTCAGGGTGCCATTCGGGTCCTGAAGGGTCAGGAAGATGTCATGGAGTACTGATATGGCCAGGATTCAGATCATCACCGGTCACTATGGCAGCGGCAAGACCGAGTACGCGGTGAATCTGGCGCTGGCGTTGGCCGGAGAAGGACACCGCACCACCCTGGCGGACCTTGACATTGTGAATCCCTATTTCCGCTCCTACGAGCAAGCCTCCAAGCTGGAGGCTGCCGGGGTTCAAGTCATCGTCACCTCCTGCGGCGGTGTGGCGGATATTCCCGCCATCAACCCCGCCGTGCTGTCCGTCTTCCAGAACGATGATGTTACCGGTGTGCTGGACATTGGCGGCGACCCCATCGGTGCCCGGGTTCTGGCCCGCTTCGCTCCCCATCTGGAGAAAACGGACTTTGAGCTTCTCTATGTCCTCAACGCCAACCGGCCGGAGACCGCTACCCCGGAAAAGGCCCAGGCCTATCTGGAGGCCATTGAAGGTCAATGCCTGCAAAAAGTCACCGGCATCGTCAACAATACCCACCTGTGCGGCGAAACCACCCTGGAGGAAATCCTCAAGGGTGCGGAGCTGGCCCGGGAGCTTTCCCGGCGCACGGGCCTTCCCATCGTACACCACGCGGTTCAGCGTCGCTTCGCCCCCCAGGCAGCGGAGCTTCTGCAGGAACCTGTTTTCCCCATGAATCTCTATATGAAAAAGCCCTGGGAAATTATTACCTGCGAGGAGGAATCATCAATATGGCCGGAATCGTAACATTCCAGCGGGATCGGTGCAAGGGCTGCGAGCTCTGCGCATTGGTCTGTCCCAAGCACATCATCGTCATGGATGACACCGCCACCAACCGCAAGGGATACCATCCTGCCACAGTGCGCCCCGAAGACATGGAAAAATGCGTGGGCTGCGCAAGCTGTGCCAAGATGTGTCCCGATTCCATCATCACCGTTGAACGGGTTTAAGGAGGTCCCATATGGCTAAAGAACTTTGGAAAGGCAATGAGGCCATTGCCGAGGCCGCCATCCGGGCCGGCTGCAAGTACTTCTTCGGTTACCCCATCACCCCGCAGAACGAAATCCCCGAGTATCTGTCCCTCCATCTGCCCCAGATCGGCGGCTGCTTCCTGCAGGCCGAGTCTGAGGTAGCTGCCATCAACATGGTCTACGGCGCGGCCGGCTGCGGCGCCCGTGTCATGACTTCTTCCTCTTCCCCCGGAATCTCCCTGAAGCAGGAGGGCATCACCTATATGTGCGGTGCAGAGCTGCCTGCGGTCATCATCAACATGATGCGCGGCGGTCCCGGTCTGGGCACCATCCAGCCCGCTCAGGGCGACTACTTCCAGGCCACCCGCGGCGGCGGCAACGGCGACTACCGTCATCTGGTCTACGCCCCCGCCACCATCCAGGAGGCCGCCGACTATGTGCAGATCGCCTTCGATGTGGCCGACCAGTACCGCAACCCCGTCATGATCGTGGCTGACGGCATGATCGGCCAGATGATGGAGGCCATTGAGTGGCACACCGGCGAGAAGCGGGAGCTGCCCGAGAAGACCTGGGCCACCACCTGCACCAAGGGTGAGAGAAAGCCCAACGTCATCAACTCTCTGTACATCGATCCCAACCTGTGCGCCGTCCATAACGATCGCCTGGCCGCCAAGTATAAGGCCATGGAGGAGAACGAGACCCGCTGGGAAGAGGTGGGCACCGAGGATTGCGAGGTCCTGTTCGTGGCTTACGGTACGCCCTCCCGTGTCTGCCGGGCTGCCATTAAGCTCCTGGAGAAAGAGGGCATCAAGGCCGGTCTGCTGCGGCCCATTACCCTGTGGCCCTTCCCCGGCGAGGCACTGAAGAAGGCCGCGACCCAGGCCAGCGTCAAGGCCGTTGTGGACGTGGAGCTGAGCATGGGCCAGATGATCGACGATGTGAAAATCGCCCTGGAGGGCTGCCGTCCTGTTTCCTTCATCGGCAGGGCCGGCGGTGTGGTTCCCACCCCCGCTGAGGTGGCTTCCGCGGCGAAGGCTGCTATGGGGAGGTAAGAGATATGGCAATTGTTTATCAGAAGTCCAAGGGCCTGACCGATGCGGAGCTGCACTACTGCCCCGGCTGCACCCATGGCATCATTCATAAGCTGGTTGCCGAGACCCTGGAGGAAATGGATGTTCTGGGCAACACCATCGGCGTAGCCCCCGTGGGCTGCTCCGTCTTCGCGTACAACTACTTCAACTGCGATATGCACGAGGCCGCCCACGGCCGGGCCCCCGCCGTTGCCACCGGCATCAAGCGGGTCTCCCCTCCGGGCACCATCGTCTTCACCTATCAGGGCGACGGCGACCTGGCCGCCATCGGCACCGCTGAGATCATTCACGCCGCCATGCGCGGTGAGAAGTTCACCACCATCTTCATCAACAACGCCATCTACGGCATGACCGGCGGCCAGATGGCTCCCACCACCCTGGTGGGCCAGAAGGCTACCACCGCCCCTCTGGGCCGTCAGAAGGATCACTACGGTGCCCCCATCCGCATGGCTGAGATCATCAGCACCCTGGAGGGCTGCGCCTACGCCGCCCGTGTCTGTGCCACCGACGTTCCCAACCTGAACAAGGCCAAGAAGGCCATTCAGAAGGCGTTCCAGCTGCAGCAGGAAGGCGCGGGCTTCACCTTCGTGGAAGTCCTGGCCTGCTGCCCCACCAACTGGGGCAAGACTCCTGCCGCTTCCATCGAGTGGCTGAAGGAAAACATGATCCCCTACTATCCCCTGGGGGTCTACAAGGATATCACGCAGGAGGGCTGAACCATGACCAACGAAATTATGATTGCCGGCTTCGGCGGGCAGGGTGTTATGGCCATCGGCAAGACGCTGGCAGAGGCCGGCATGAAGGAGGGCAAGGACGTTTCCTGGCTGCCCTCCTACGGCCCCGAGATGCGCGGCGGTACCGCTAACTGCTGCGTCGTCATCTCCGCCGATCCCATCGTTTGCCCCATCGTTCTGGAGCCCACGGAGCTCATCGCTATGAACCTGCCGTCTCTTCTGAAGTTTGAGCCTACGGTGGTTCCCGGCGGTACCATCTTCGTCAACAGCTCCATCATTACCGAGAAGGTGCAGCGCACCGATGTAAAGGCGGTCTATGTGCCCTGCCTGGACATCGCCAATGAGCTGGGCAACCTGAAGGTGGCCAACATGGTCATGCTGGGTGCCTACATTAAGGCCATGGGCAACCTGGGCGTGGAGACCATCAAGGAAATGCTGGTACATATGTTCACCGGCCCCAAGGCAAAGCTGGTGGACCTGAACATCGAGGCTCTGCGCCGCGGCGCAGCCTGCGTTGAAGGATGATAACAACCGAAAGGGGTACAATTATGGAGCCTAATATTCCCATTATCAGAACCCAGACACCCAAGCTCAAGCCCCAGGACGAGTCCTCTCTGGGCTTTGGCAAGCTGTTTACCGACCATATGTTCATCGTGGAATACACCGAGGGTCAGGGCTGGCATGACGCCAGAATCCAACCCTACGGCCCCCTGAGCATCGACCCCGCTTCTCCCGTGCTGCACTACGCCCAGGAGATTTTCGAGGGTCTGAAGGTTTACCGCCGGGAGGACGGAGGACTGCAGATGTTCCGTCCCATCGAAAACGCGCGGCGTATGAACCGCAGCGCGGAGCGTATGTGCATGCCCCAGCTGGACGAGGAGTTCCAGGTGGCGGCTATGAAGGCCCTGGTGGAAGTGGAGAAGGACTGGGTTCCCCATCGGAAGGGCACCTCTCTGTACCTGCGCCCCACCATGATCGCCCACGGTGCTGAGCTGGGCGTCCATCCCTCCAAGAAGTACCTGTACTACATCATCTGCTCTCCCGCGGGTTCCTACTACAAGAACGGCATGGCCCCTGTGAAGATTCACATCGAGGACCATTATGTCCGTGCCGTCATGGGCGGCACCGGTGCTGCCAAGACCGGCGGCAACTACGCCGCATCCCTGAAGGCCGCCAGCGACGCCGCCAAGAACGGCTATGACCAGGTGCTGTGGCTGGACGGCAAGGAGAACAAGTATGTGGAAGAAGTAGGCGCCATGAACATGATGTTTGTCATGGACGGCAAGGTGGTCACCGCGCCCACCCAGGGCAGCATCCTGCCTGGCATCACCCGCATGAGCATCCTGCAGCTGGCCGAGGACAAGGGCATCCCCGTGGAGGTCCGTCCCATCAGCGTGGAGGAGCTGTTTAATGCCTATGAGGCGGGCAAGCTCACCGAGGCTTTCGGCACCGGTACCGCGGCCGTCATTTCCCCTGTTGGCCAGCTGGAGTACCACGGCAAGGAGATGCTCCTGAGCGGCGGCAACATCGGCCCCATCTCTCAGGATATGTACGACACCCTGGTGGGCATCCAGCGGGGCGAGCGTCCCGATCCCCACGACTGGATCGTAAAGCTCCCCTGATTGCAGGAATTTTTGGAAAGCAGGCGCAAGCCTGCTTTCCTTTTTTTATGTTTTGGGGAAATCGGAAATTGGAATTTATCGCATATCACCTGTAGGGGCCGGATATATCCGGCCCGCAAACCCAGCGAAACTGAGCAGAACCGGAAAAACGCATGATGTTGCGGATTCGCACAGGTGCGCAGTTTGAATCAATTTGTACCACCGGGCCGGATGTATCCGGCCCCTACAGAGGGAAAACGGAAATTTGAACATTGTGTTGGCAGGCAAACGGCAAAGACGCAATTTGCCCAAAAACAAGGGAACAAAATCTTCCCCATTTTGCATTCTCATTCATTGACAATGGACCCCTTTTTCTGTATAATCTTTCATGGAAGCACATGCTTCCATGAAAGATATACTTTGGGCCGAATGCTTTCGGCCTTTGAAAAGAAAGGAATATTGCCATGATTTATAGTGCAGAAGTACAGAATATGTGCTCCGTGGCCAAGGGTGCCTATCACGGCCCCGCTCCCATTCCCGAAGAGGGCAAGTGGGTGCAGGTTAAGGAGATCAAGGACATCAGCGGCTTCACCCACGGTGTGGGCTGGTGCGCTCCCCAGCAGGGTGCCTGCAAGTTGACCCTGAATGTCAAGGAGGGCATCATCGAGGAGGCTCTGGTGGAGACCCTGGGCTGCTCCGGCATGACCCATTCCGCTGCCATGGCTGCCGAAATCCTCATCGGCAAGACCATTCTGGAAGCCCTGAACACCGACCTGGTGTGCGATGCCATCAACACCGCTATGCGGGAGCTGTTCCTGCAGATCGTCTATGGCCGCAGCCAGTCCGCTTTCTCTGAGGATGGCCTGGCAGTGGGCGCTTCCCTGGAGGACCTGGGCAAGGGCCTGCGCAGCCAAGTTGGCACCATGTTCGCCACCCGGGCCAAGGGCCCCCGCTACCTGGAGATGGCCGAAGGCTATGTCACCCGGATCGCCCTCAACGCCGATGACCTGATCACCGGCTATGAGTTCGTGAACCTGGGCAAGATGATGGACTTCATTAAGAAGGGCGACGATGCCAACGTTGCTCTGGAGAAGGCCAAGGGCCACTACGGTCAGTTCGATAACGCCGCCCGGTTTATTGACCCCCGCCACGAATAAGAGGAGGACTGCACAATGGCTTTGTTTGAAGGTTACGAGAGAAAAATTGACAAGATCAATGGTGTCCTCGCCCAGTACGGTCTGAACTCCGTGGAGGAGTGCCGTGAGCTGTGCCAGGCCAAGGGCTTCGACCCCTACACCATCACCAAGAACATTCAGCCCATCTGCTTTGAGGATGCCGCCTGGGCCTACACCGTGGGCGCCGCCATCGCCATGAAGAAGGGCGTGAAGAACGCCGCCGAGGCCGCCGAGGCCATCGGCATCGGCCTGCAGGCTTTCTGCATCCCCGGCTCCGTGGCTGAGGACCGGAAGGTCGGTCTGGGCCATGGCAACCTGGGCGCCATGCTGCTGCGGGATGAGACCAAGTGCTTCGCCTTCCTGGCCGGCCACGAGTCCTTCGCCGCCGCCGAGGGCGCCATCGGCATCGCCCGCTCCGCCAACAAGGCCCGTAAGGAGCCCCTGCGGGTCATCCTGAACGGCCTGGGCAAGGACGCTGCCCAGATCATCAGCCGGATCAATGGCTTTACCTATGTTCAGACCCAGTTCGACTACTACACCAGCGAGCTGAAGGTTGTGAAGGAGTTCAAGTACTCCGAGGGCGAGCGGGCTGCCGTCCGCTGCTACGGCGCTGACGACGTCCGGGAAGGCGTGGCCATCATGCACGCCGAGGGCGTGGACGTGTCCATCACCGGCAACTCCACCAACCCCACCCGCTTCCAGCATCCCGTGGCCGGCACCTACAAGAAAGAGTGCATCGAGCAGGGCAAGAAGTACTTCTCCGTGGCTTCCGGCGGCGGCACCGGCCGTACCCTGCATCCCGATAACATGGCTGCCGGCCCCGCTTCCTACGGCATGACCGACACCATGGGCCGTATGCACTCCGACGCTCAGTTCGCCGGTTCCTCCTCCGTCCCCGCTCATGTGGAAATGATGGGCTTCTTAGGGATGGGCAACAACCCCATGGTCGGCGCTACCGTCAGCGTCGCCGTGGCTGTGGCCGAGGCTCTGGGCCTGTAATTTACCCGATTCTTACAAACAGGCCGTCGGCATCCACCGGCGGCCTGATTTTAAAAGGAAGGAGTAACCGCTATGAACATTAAGGAAAAAATCGACGAGCTGGTTTCCAAAATCAAGAGTGACAAATCCCTGGGCGACAAGTTCCAGAAGGACCCTGTGGGTACCGTGGAGGGTCTGCTGGGCGTGGATCTGCCCAACGACCAGATCGAGAAGCTGGTTGAGGGTATCAAGGCCAAGATCAGCCTGGACAAATTGGGCGGCGCTCTGGGCGGCCTGTTTGGGAAGAAATAGACTGTACGTCCAGGCATTCCGGCGTCGGAGCATCCGTTCCGACGCCGTTTTTTCGGCTTTGCAGCGGAACGGTGCAAAAAAAGGATTGACAAATTTTCCTTGCTGCGCTAGAATTCTAACAGAACCATGGCTGAGGTCGCGTGCTGCATCAGTATCGCTCCGGATCCGGCAATTGCCGGAGCGTGAAAGGGCTGCGCACCGAAGAGTGGAGAGACTGCCGCGTTTCTCCCCTCTGGGCCTGTACAGAAGATGTGCAGGACTGTCATCCTGACGGATGGAGCGCTGACCGTGGGGTGAATCGTATGTGGTCGCCCTGCGCTCATTGGCACAGGGTTTATTCTTTTGGAAAAGAGGCTGCATATGAAAAAACACCGTTTCTCACACTGGAAAAGGCCAGGGAAATCGCCGGCCAAATCCCCACCCCCTTCCACATTTATGACGAGGCCGGAATCCGTGCCAATGCCCGGGCACTGAAGGAAGCCTTTGCCTGGAACCCCGGCTTCAAGGAGTATTTTGCCGTCAAGGCCACTCCCAACCCCTACATCCTCCAGATTCTTCACCAGGAGGGCTGCGGCTGCGACTGCGCCACATACACCGAGCTGCTGATGGCAGAGGCCGTAGGGGTCACGGGACATGAGATCATGTTCTCCTCCAACGTCACCCCGGAGCAGGACATGAAGAAGGCCTGGGAGCTGGGAGCCTACATCAACCTGGACGATGCCACCCACGTTGACTTTTTGCAGCGTGTTGCCGGTATCCCGGAAACCGTCTGCCTGCGCTATAACCCCGGCGGCTCCTTCAGCCTGGGCAACACCATTATGGATATGCCCCGGGATGCCAAGTACGGCATGACTGAGGACCAGATGGCCGGTGCCATCAGCCGCCTGATGAAGCTGGGTGCAAAGCATTTTGGTATTCATGCTCTGCTTGCCTCCAACGCCTGCTCCAATGAGTATTACCCCGAGCTGGCTGGCAATCTGTTCCGCCTGGCCGTGCGTCTGCGCAACGCCACCGGGGCCCATATCTCCTTTGTAAATCTCTCCGGCGGTGTGGGTGTGGACTACCGGCCCGAGCAGCCCCGCTGTGACATTCACGCCATCGGCGAGGGGGTGCGTCAGAAGTATGAGCAGATTCTGACCCCCAACGGCATGGGCGACATCGCCATCTTTACGGAGCTGGGCAGATTTATGCTCGCTCCCTACGGCCACCTGGTTTCCACGGTACTGCACCAGAAGCACATCTACCGGGAGTATATCGGTCTGGACGCCTGCGCCGCCAATCTCATGCGGCCCGCCATGTACGGCGCCTATCACCACATTACCGTTCTCGGCAAGGAGGACGCGACCCTGGACCACGTTTACGATGTCACCGGCGGTCTTTGCGAGAACAATGACAAATTCGCCATCGAGCGGAGCCTTCCGGCCATCGATGTTGGCGACCTTGTGGTCATCCACGACACCGGCGCCCACGGCTTCTCCATGGGCTATAACTACAACGGCAAGCTCCGCTCCGCCGAGGTTCTGCTGCGGCCTGACGGCAGCTTCCAGCTCATCCGCAGAGCCGAAACACCGGCGGACTATTTCGCCACCTTTGACGGCAGTCCCTTCCGATTCCAGGTATAATCACAGGTTATCTCCCACGAAATTGCCCCGGTTGCAGGCATTGCCGCAGCCGGGGTTCGTATTTTAGCAGGTTTTTTCAGAATCCTCTTTCCCTTTGGGGAGAAATGGTATATAATAATTCCGATAGGCAACTGCCGAAAGGATGGAAACCATGATTGAATCCATAACATTGCTGCCCGGGGTGCGTCTTCAGGCGGTGCAGACCACCCGCTTCAAAAGCGCCTGTCTCAGTCTAAGCCTGCTGCGGCCCCTGTGCAAAGAGGAGGCCGCCAAAAACGCACTGCTGGCCAACGTGCTGATGCAGGGCTCCCGGCTGCACCCTGACCTTCAAAGTCTTTCTCTGGCCCTGGATGAATTATACGGCGCCAGTCTGGGTCCCCTGGTTCGGAAAAACGGACAGATTCAGACCCTGGGCTTCTTCATGAGCTGTCTGGAGGATCGGTTCGCCCTCCGGGGAGACCAGGTACTGGAGCCAACCGTCCGGCTGCTGGGAGAGCTGCTGCTGGACCCCCTGCTGGAAAACGGGGTCTTCTCTCCGGAGGTGGTGGCTCTGGAGAAGGACAATCTCATCAACACCATTGAATCGACCCTCAATGACAAGCGGGCCTACGCGGATATGAAAATGCTCCAGGCCATGTGCGCCGACGACCCCTTCGGCGTCCCCCGGCTTGGAGAGGTGTCCGATGTGGAGGCCATCACCCCGGAGGGTCTGACGGAACACTACCACCGAATTCTTGCCACCTCCCAAATTGAAATCTTCTACGCCGGAAGCGCGCCGGTGGAAACCGTGGCCGGGATTCTCCGGCAGATGCTCTCGTCCCTGCCCCGGGAGGAAATGGCCCGGCTCCCCTTCTCCCCCATGCGCCCCCGGCAGGAGCCTCAGTATCTGGAGGAAACCATGGACCTGACTCAGGGAAAGCTGGCCATGGGCTTTACCGCCGGAATCACCACCCGGGACCCGGATTTCCCGGCCCTCATGGTGCTGAACGTTCTGTTTGGCGGCGACATGACCAGCAAGCTCTTCCAGAACGTCCGGGAGAAGCTGTCGCTGTGCTACTATGTAAGCTCCGCCGTCTACGGCGCAAAGGGCATTGTCACCGTGTCCTCCGGCATTGACACGGATCACTATCAGCAAGCTCTGGACGAGATTCTGCATCAATTGGAGCTGTGCAGAGAAGGGCAGATCACCGATGAGGAGCTGACCGCCGCCAAGGAGGCCATTTTCTCCAGCTTGCGGACCATTCCCGATTCTGTGGGCCGGATGGAGGACTATGCCGCCTTCCGGCTGCTGAGCGGCTTCTCCCTGGAGCCGGAGGCCTATATGGAGGCGGTTCGGGCCGTCACCAGGCAGGACGCCGCCCGGGTTGCACGGCAGCTCCGGCTGGACACCATCTATTTCCTGAAGGGGGTCAGCGCATGCGTATAACCCATTATCCCGCCCTGGACGAGGCACTCTATACCCAGGTCCTGCCCAACGGCCTGCAAATCGCCGTTGTGAAAAAGCCGGGTTTTTCCAAAAAATGCGCCTATCTTGCGGTGAATTACGGCTCCATCGATACCCGCTACTCCCTGGGCGGCCAGACCCATGTCTCCCCCGACGGGGTGGCCCACTATCTGGAGCATAAGATGTTTGACCTGCCCGGGCGGGATGTTTCGGCGGAATTCGCGGAGCTGGGCACCAACCCCAACGCCTTCACCGCCTACTCCATGACCGCCTACTACTTCACCTGCACGCTGCACTTTGACCGGTGCCTGAAGCTGCTGCTGGAATTTGTGTCCACCCCCTATTTCACGGAGGAATCCGTGGAAAAGGAGCGGGGCATCATCGGCCAGGAGATCCGGATGTACGAGGACAATGCCGACAGCAAGGTCTATGAAGATTTGTTTTCCGCCATGTACCGCAATCATCCGGTTCGGGTCCCCATTGCGGGAAGCGAGGAATCCATTGGGAATATCACCGCCCAGACCCTCTATGACTGCTACCGGGCCTTCTACCATCCGGGCAACATGATTCTGACCGTGGTGGGAGATGTGGACCCGGAGGAGGTGGTTCGCATCGCCCGGGATTTCTTCCCCGATGGCCCCGGAGAAATGCCTGTGCGGGACTATGGGGAAGCGGAATCCATGGTCTGTCAGGGCAGGGATTCCCGCCGGGTCATGGATGTGGCCATGCCCACCTTCCAGCTTGGCTTCAAATGTCCCTGGCCGGGAAAAGGGCCGGCCTGCGTCCACCAGCAGATCATTGGCGATCTGGCGGCGGAGGCCCTCATGGGGGAGTCCTCCCGGCTGTATCTGCGGCTGTACCGGGAGGGGCTCATTGACGGCTCCTTCGCCGCGGGCTATGAGGATCTGCCCGGCGTAGCCCTTCTGAGCTGCGGCGGCGACAGCCGGAACCCGGAGGCGGTACGGCAGGCCATTTGGGAGGAGGCAGAGCGGATTTCCCGGGAGGGAATCGACCAGGCACTTTTCCTGCGTCTGAAAAAATCCGCCCTGGGCCGACGCTTCCGGAGCCTGGACAGCTTCGACAGTCTGTGCTTCCGCATCTGCGCCGCACACTTTGACGAGGAACAATATCTGGACTTCCCTGCTCAATACGAGGCAGTTACCCAGGAGCAGGTGGAACAATTCCTGCGGCAGGCCGTTGGCCGGGACAACTGCGCCATGTCTGTAGTCCTGCCCAGGTAACAGGAGGTATTATTTATGTTTTTAACCTACCAGCAAATTTCCTTTCCCGGGCTGGGCATCTCCCTGAACCCCTCCCGGGGGCTGACTCTGGGCAGCTTCACCATCCACTGGTACGGCGTCATCATCGCCCTGGGCCTGTGTCTGGCGGTGGTCTACGCCTGCCGCCGGTGCAAGTCCTTCGGTATTTCCGAGGATGACCTGCTGGACGGCGTTCTGTGGGTCACACCTTTCGCCATCGTCTGCGCCCGGGCCTACTACTGCATCTTCTCCTGGGAGATGTACGCGGACAACCCCATCTCCGTCCTGTATATCTGGGAGGGCGGCCTGGCCATCTATGGCGGCGTCATCGGCGCGGCTGTGGGTACTCTGGTATTCTGCCTGGTTAAAAAGATCAAGCCTGCCGCCGTGCTGGATCTGGTGTCTCTGGGCTTTCTCATCGGCCAGTCCATTGGCCGGTGGGGCAACTTCTTCAACCGGGAGGCCTTCGGCTCCGAAACCGAATCCTTCCTGCGCATGGGCCTGACCCACACCAGCGGCTACACCATTTATGTCCACCCCACCTTCCTGTACGAATCTCTCTGGAACCTGGTGGGCTTCCTGTTCCTCCATCACCTGTCCAAAAACCGGAAATATGACGGGCAGACGGCCCTGCAATACCTGGCCTGGTACGGCGCGGGACGGGCCGTGATCGAGGGTCTGCGGACGGACAGTTTGTACATTCCGGGTACCGGCATCCGGGTCAGCCAATTGCTGGGCATTTTGTGCTGCGCCGTGTCCCTGGTGATTCTGATTGTCATGCACTTCCGACCTCATTCCCCGGAGAAGCTCTTTGCCAATCAGGTAGCCGCCAGGGAAGCTATGGAAGAAGATGATTCCGATTCCCCCGCCAATGAGAAGGCAGCGCCCAGTCTCTGGAGCCGTTTTCAAAGCTGGCTGCGCAGCTAAGCAGTCACCTATCGGTCATCCGCCGATAAAATAGAAATGAAGGAGGAATTTCCATGTCAGAAGTAAATTTCCAAGACCTGCTGGACAAAGCCAGCGCCGCCGCCCGTGCTGCCGCTGAGGCTGCCCGCAGCGCCGCCCATGCCGCAAAGCTCTCCATTGCCATTGCTGCCGAGGAGGATAGGATTCGGACCGCCTATCAGCAGCTTGGCAAGCAGTACTTCCAGGACACCACCGCCGGAGTTCCTACCCAGGGTCCCGCATACGAAAAGCAGATCGCTCTGATTCAGGAGGCCGCCGCCCGGATCGCGGAGCTGAAAGCGCAGAAAAATGCCGCCCCCCAGCCTGCCCCCGCCCCGGAGGACGATACTCCTCAGGACTTCGTGCTGGTGACGGACGCGGAATAAACGGTTACGGCCACATAGCATACAGGCTCAGCTCCGTGTTGGAGCTGAGCCTTTTCTTATGGTGAGGCAATATCTGTGAAAAGCGCAGATTCTGCAAAGGCAATTGCAGGAATTGGTCTGTACAAGAGACGCAAAAATGTGTATAATATGGGTAATTACAGTTCCCGCAGTGCGTCAATCAGAGCGGTTTTGGAGGCTGCCGTCTGGTCCTTCCGCTTGATGACCCGGGCGGGGACGCCCGCCACCACGGTTTCCGGCATCACGTCGGAGACCACCACGGCCCCGGCTGCCACCACAGCGCCACGGCCTACCCGGACGCCCTCCAGAATCACGGCGTTGGCGCCGATGAGCACATCGTCCTCGATGACCACGGGGGTGGCGCTGGCAGGCTCCACAACACCGGCCAGGACCGCGCCCGCGCCCACATGGCAGTGCTTGCCGACTGTGGCCCTGCCGCCCAGAACCGCGCCCATGTCGATCATGGAACCCTGGCCCACAACGGCTCCGATGTTAATGACCGCGCCCATCATAATGACGGCGTTGTCGTGAATCTCCACCTGATCCCGGATGATGGCACCCGGCTCAATCCGGGCATTGATATTTTTCTTGTCCAGCAGAGGCACTGCGGAGTTCCGGCAGTCGTTTTCCACCACCAGGTCATCAATCTTTTCCTTCTGGGCCTCCAGGGCGGGGGCAATGACCTTCCAGTCCCCAAAGACAATTTTAGTATGATCCCCTGTGGGGAACTCCTTGGCGCCTGGGAAGGCGGTGGGGGCATTCTCCCAGAGGTAGACCTTCACCGGGGTTTTCTTCTCCGCCGTGCGGATGAATTCGATAATCTGTTCTGCGTTCATAATATGGCGCTCCTTTGGTTTTCATGTCTGTCCTTCATAGGATAACACAATCCCGTCAAAAAAACAACCGGAGGTTTTTCCATGGATCTGATTGCTCACCGCAGACGCCTCCACCAAATACCGGAGCTGGACTTCCGGCTCCCCGAAACCCTAAATTATATCCACAGCGTTCTGGACCCCCTCCCCTGTCAGGTCTTTTCTCCTGCCCCCGGCAGTCTGTGCGCTTTCTTCGACTTTGGGAAGGACACCGCCCTGGCCTTTCGGGCGGATATGGACGCTCTGCCCGTGACGGAGAAAACGGGACTCCCCTTCTCCTCCTGTCACCCGGGGCAGATGCACGCCTGCGGCCATGACGGTCACATGGCAATTGTCCTGGCTCTGGCCCAGTGGGCATCGGAGCAGCGTACCCTGCCCCACAATCTGCTGCTGGTGTTCCAGCCTGCGGAGGAAACCACCGGCGGGGCCAGGATTATCTGCGACAGCGGCGTCTTTGAAGCCCATCACACAAAGGCCATCTTCGGTCTGCACCTGTGGCCGGACCTGCCCCTGGGCCGGATTGCCACCAGGCCGGGAGGCATGATGTGCCGTTCCTCGGAGGTTACTCTGACGGTCACAGGCAGGTCCGCACATGTGGCCCGGGCCGAAATGGGGCTGGACGCCCTGGAGGCAGCCGCCCGGTGGTATCTGGGGGCCATGGAGGCGGAGCGGAGCCTACCCGGAGACGCGCCCCGGCTGCTGAAATTCGGCAAAATGCAGGCGGGAACCATCCGCAATGTGATCGCAGGCTCCGCCACCCTGGAGGGTACGCTTCGCGCCTATGAGGATGAGGTGTTTGACGCCTTGGCTCTGCGGCTGCGTCAGCTTTGCCACAGTCTGGAGCATGAGACCGGCTGCCGGTTTGACCTGCATCTGTCGGAAGGGTATCCGGCGGTCTGGAATCCCGAAGAACTATACAAACAGGTGTCGCGGATTTATCCTCTTACTTTGCTGGAGGAACCGGTGCGGATCGCCGAGGACTTCTCCTATTACCAGCGCAGGCTTCCGGGGCTGTTCTTTTTCCTGGGCTGCGGACCGGCGCCGGCTCTGCACCGGGAGGATTTTCAATTTGACGAGGGCGCTTTGGAGACAGGCTTCCGGCTGTTCCGGCGCATTGCGGAGGCATACCCATGACAGAACTAAACCACAACTTAGACGGTCTGCGTCTGGGCGGCATCCGGCGCTACACCGCCCTGGCGAACCAGGTGGGCGGCTGCGTCATGCTGACCCTGGGCGAGCCGGAATTTGATACCCCCCTGCCCATCCGGGAGGCTGCCAAGGCATCACTGGACGGAGGCTGCACCCACTATACGGAAAACCGGGGAAGCGCGCCTTTGCGTAAGGCCATCGCGGAATTTGAGCAAAGAAGCCGGGGCCTTTCCTATACGGCGGACGAGGTGCTTGTGACCCTGGGAGCCACGGAGGCCATTTATGTGGCCATGACCGGGGTTCTGAACCCGGGAGACGAGGTCATCATCCCAACCCCCGCCTTCAGCCTGTACGGGACGGTGGCTCAGCTTTGCGGGGCCGTTCCCGTACCGGTAGACACCGCCCCCCGGAACTTCCAACTGACAGCGGAGGCCCTGCAGCGCGCCTTGACCCCCAGAACCAAGCTGCTGATTCTCAACTCCCCCAACAATCCCACCGGCGTGATCTACAGCCGGGAAAATCTGGAGGCCATTCGGGAGCTGGTACGGAATCGGGACCTGTTCATCCTCTGCGATGATGTATACTGGGGCCTCAGCCCCTGCTTCACCTTTACCGGGTTTTCCGACCTGAAGGATCGGATTCTGGCGGTGCAGAGCTTCTCCAAGCCCTATGCCATGACCGGCTGGCGCATGGGGTATCTGATGGCCGAAAAGGCTGTATTGGAGCGGCTGAACGTGTTCCATGCCCACACCGTCACCTGCGCGCCCAGTATGCTGCAAGCTGCCTGTCTGGCGGCCCTAAAATGGGACCCGTTCCCCATGGCCCAATCCTACCGGCAGCGGCGGGATTATGTATGCGGCCGCCTGGACGATATGAAGCTGCCATACGCCCAACCGGAGGGTGCGTTCTATGTGTTCCCCCAAATCTCCCATCTGGCCCCAAGTGCCGAGGACTTCTGCACCCGGCTGATTACGGAGGGCAAGGTGGCAACGGTGCCGGGGACGGTCTTCGGAAACGAGGGCTATTTCCGTATGTCCTACTGCTGCTCCATGGAGCAGTTGAAAGAGGGGCTGGACAGGCTGGAGCGTTTTCTGCGCAGCCCCCAAGCCTGATCCACACATTCTGATAGAAAGAGGAGAATTGCTATGAAACAGGAAATTTTCAGAGGAATCGCCACCGCGCTGGTCACCCCCATGTACGCCGACGGCTCCATCGATTTTGAAAGCTACGGCCGTCTCATTGACTGGCAAATTGAATCCGGCATCCAGGGCCTGGTAGCCTGCGGCACCACCGGCGAAAGCGCCACCATGACGGAAGACGAGCACAAGGAGGTCATTCGCTTCACGGTGGAGCGGGCAGCGGGACAGGTTCCCGTCATCGCGGGAACCGGCAGCAACTGCACCGCCAAGGCCGTGGCCATGACCAAGTACGCCTGTGAGGCAGGGGCGGATGCCTGTCTGGTGGTGACGCCTTACTACAACAAGGCCACCCAGAAGGGTCTCATCGCCCACTATACCGCCATTGCAGACGCCTCCACCAAGCCCATCATCCTCTACAACGTACCCTCCCGCACCGGCTGCAACCTGCTGCCCGCCACCTGTGAGGCGCTGGGTAAGCACCCCCGGATCGCCGCCGTGAAGGAGGCCTCCGGCAACCTGAGCCAGGTGGCGGAAATCGCCGCCCGGGCGGATCTTGCTATCTACTCCGGCAACGACGACCAGGTGACTCCGGTGCTGTCCCTGGGCGGCTCCGGCTGCATCTCCGTATTGTCCAACGTACTGCCCAAGGAGGCCGTGGAGATTTGCGGTCTGTTCTTCCAGGGAAAGACGGAGGAAGCGGCTAAGCTCCAGTGTAAGCTGCTGCCCATGGTTTCCGCCCTGTTCTGCGAGGTCAACCCCATTCCCGCCAAGGCGGCAACCACCGCCATGGGCTACGGCCAGGGCGGCATCCGTCTGCCCCTGACCCCCATGGAGGAGGCAAACCGGGCAAGGCTTCTGGCTGAAATGAAAAAGTGGGGGGCCATCTGATATGAAGGTCCTGGTCAGTGGCGCCGAAGGCGCCATGGGAAAGGAACTGCGGAAGCTGCTGGAAGCAGGCTACGCCGGCGGCCAGCCCGGTCCCCTGGTGGACGTCAAGGGCGGAGATGGCATCTGCACGGATTTTTCAAAAGTGGACCGGCCTGCCGACGTGGTGGTGGACTTCTCCTTCCACACGGCCACTGCCGATGCCGTGGACTACGCGGTAGCCCACGGGCTTCCCCTGGTGGTGGGCACCACCGGCCACACGGAGCAGGAACGGAACCACATTCTGGCAGCCGCCAGTAAAATCCCCCTGTTTTACACCGGCAACATGAGCCTGGGCATCGCGGTTCTGTGCAAGCTGGTGAAGGAGGCCGTCCGGTTTTTCCCACAGGCAGATGTGGAGATTCTGGAAATTCACCACAACCGGAAGGCCGACGCCCCCAGCGGAACGGCACTGATGCTGGCAAATGCCGTCCGGGAAGGCTGCCCGGACAGTCAGGTTCACTGCGGCCGGGCCGGCTCCGGCAAGCGGGTCCCCGGGGAGATCGGCATTTCCTCCATCCGGCTGGGGAACACCGTGGGCATCCATGAGGTGATGATTTCCACGGGAACCCAGACCATTACCCTGAAGCACGAGGCCCACGACCGGGCTCTGTTTGCCCAGGGCGCTCTGGAAGCGGCTGCCTTCCTGGTAAACAAGGCCCTGGGGCTCTACAGCATGGACGACCTGGTAAAATAAAGAACCTTTGAAGGAACAGATATTATGATTACAACAAAATTCGGCGGCTCCTCTCTGGCCGATGCCAGCCGGTTCCGGATGGTCCGGGACATTCTGGCCGCCAATCCTCAGCGCCGCTTCATTGCGGTCTCCGCCCCCGGAAAGCGATTTCCGGAGGATGTAAAAATCACCGACCAGCTCTACGCATGTCATGAGGCCGCCCGCTCCGGCGCAGATGTGGCGGCAGCCTTCCAGCCGGTAGCCGACCGGTTCCGGGAGATTCTTAGGGATCTGGAGCTGGACCTGGACCTGGAAGAGGAATTCCGGTCCACCCTCTGGGCCATGGAGCGGGGCGGCGGTCTTGCCTTCTGTGCCAGCCGGGGCGAGTATTTCAGCGGACGGATTATGGCAAGGCTTTTGAACCTTCCCTTTGTGGACCCGGTTCAATGCGTCTTCTTCGATGACCGGGGCAACTTTGACGCGGAGGCAGCCCACCGCTCTCTGTCCGCCCGGCTCGCCGGTCTGGACGGGGCCGTCATGCCCGGCTTTTACGGCGGTATGCCCGATGGCTCCGTCGCTGTCTTCCCCCGGGGCGGATCCGACATCTCCGGCGCGGTGCTGGCCAGGGCCTCCGGCTCCCAGGTCTACGAAAACTGGACCGATGTGTCCGGCGTCCTGGCGGCGGACCCCCGGGTGGTACAGCAGCCCACCCCCATTCACACCATGACCTATACGGAGGTGCGGGAGCTGGCCTATCTGGGCGCCACGGTACTCCATGAGGATGCCATCTACCCCGTAAAGGCAGCAGGAATTCCCATCAACATCCGCAACACCCTGGAGCCGGACGCTCCGGGAACCTGGGTTATGGCCTCCGCCACGGAGCCTGCGGGCGCCATCACGGGTCTTGCGGGACGGAAGGGCTACTCCGCCATTCAGGTGGAGAAGGAGCGGTCCAATTCCGAGGTGGGCTACTGCCGGAAGATTCTGTCCTGCCTGGAGCGCAACGGCGTTCCCTTTGAGCATCTTGCCACCGGCATCGGCAGTATCTCCCTGGTGGCGCCTACGGCGTACCTGCAAAAGCATCAGAGGGAGCTGCTGGAGGACATTCAGTCCTCCGTCCACCCCGATACCCTGCAGGTGGTCCACGGTCTTGCCATGATCGCCGTGGTAGGCAGAGGGATGGCGGGGCGGCCCGGGGTGGCATCCCGGCTCTTTGGAGCCGTAGGCGCCGCAGGCGTCAACGTGCGGATGATCGACCAGGGCACCAAGGAGCTGAACATTGTGTTGGGCGTGGGGGAGCAGGATTATGAGCCTGCCATGAACGCAATATTTAACAGTTTTTTTGAAAAATAATCAGGAGGTATTAAAAAATGGAGTACGGTAAATTTGGTTCGACTCTCATCGTTCGTCTGAACAAGGGTGAGGAAATCGTGGAGCAGCTTCTGGAGCTGCAGAAGTCCCTGGGCATTCGTCTGGCCTCCGTGAACGGTCTGGGTGCCGTGGAAGAGGTGACGGTAGGCGTTTTCTATCCTGCTACCAAAACCTATAAGGCAAATCACTACCAGGGAGATTATGAGATCGTCTCCCTCCACGGTACCCTCACCACCCAGGAGGGCAAGCCCTACGCCCACCTGCATATGTCCATCGGCGATGAGGAGGGCCGGGTCTTCGGCGGCCATCTGAACAAGGCCGTAATCAGCGCCACCTGCGAGCTGGTGGTGCAGGTTCTGGACGGAACCGTGGAGCGCAGGATGGATCCGGAAATTGGCCTGTATCTCATGGATTTTAAAGGATAATGGAGCGAATTTCTTCAATTTTACAGGTAATCCTCCCTATTTTTGTTGCCATGGGTCTGGGTGTGCTGCTGCGGCGGACCCAGACCATCTCCAAGGAGGGAATGGCCGGTATCCAGCAGCTTGTGGTCCGGTATCTGCTGCCCTGCGTGCTGTTCAATGCCTATCTCACCTGTGAGCTTTCGGCGGAGGCCCTGGTTTGCATGGGTCTGCTGCTGCCGCTGCTGTTTATCCCCTGCCTTTGGGCCTTTCACGCCAGAAAGAAAAGCCTGCCCTACCACAATCTGCCCCTGATCTTCACGGCTCAGGAAAGCGGCGCGCTGGGCATCCCTTTGTTTCTGGTACTCTTTGGTCAGTCCCAGGTCTATCACATGGCCGCCCTGGATCTGACCCAGGGGCTGCTGGTGCTGCCGGTCATTGCCCTGCTGTCTGCCAAACAGGGGGACAGGCCCACCGTGGGCAGCGTCCTCAAAGGACTCTTTACCTCTCCCCTGCTGCTGTCCGGTCTTCTGGGCCTGGGGCTGAATCTGTCCGGTCTGATGGATGTGCTGGATCGGGCTGGCATCGGCCCCGTCATCACCGCCACCACCCAGTTCCTGGCCGCGCCCATCAGCGCTTTGATGCTGTTTTCCGCCGGCTACCACTTCTCTCTGGACGGGGACAGCCGCCCCCTGATTCTGCGGCTGAGCCTGATCCGTTTCCTGTTCTTTGCGGCCATCGGTCTGGTGATTCAGGCAGCCCTGTGCCTGGTGCCCAATGTGAACCCCATAACCCGCTGGGCCGTGCTGCTGTACAGCACACTTCCGTGTACCTACATCGGTCCCAGTCTGGGAAGGACCCAGCAGGAACGAATGCTTGCCTCCAGCATGTCCTCCGTACTGACGGTTGTCAGTATGCTCACCTTCTGTGTCATAGCAGCCATCACCGCCTGATCCTCCCCTTGCAAAACCAAGAAATTGTGATATAATACATATCATAGACTTTTAAGACAACAATTTTAGGAGGATTGCACGAATGTCTGAAATCAAAAAAATCCCCCAGCGCAGCGAGTTGGACCCTGCCGACCAGTGGGCCGTGGAGGATCTGTATGCCTCTGACGAACTCTGGAATGAAGACCTTTTAAAGCTCCAGGCCATGACAAAGGAACTGACCGCCTTTGCCGGTCATCTTGCCGACGGTCCCGATGCGCTCCTGGCCTATCTGGAAAAGCTCGAGGCAGCAAATGTTCTGGGAGATTCCGTGGCCAGCTACTGCATGCGCAAGGCCGATGAGGACACCCGAGTGTCCAAGTATCAGGCCATGAGCGGTCAGTTCATGAGTACCATGGTGGCTATGGAGGCCGCCACCAGCTTTGAGACCCCCGAGGTTCTGGCAATCAGCGACGAAACCCTGGAGGGCTTCTTTGCCGCCCAGCCCAAGCTGGAGCGCTACCGCCGCTACCTGTGGAACATCCGCCGCCGCAAGGCCCATGTCCTGTCCGGCCCGGAGGAGAAGCTGCTGGCCGCTGCCGGTGAGATGGCCAACGCCCCCTACAACATCTACAGCCTGTTCGCCAACGCCGACCTGACCTTCCCCGACGCCGTGGACTCCAAGGGCAACAAGTACCCCCTCAGCGCCGGCACCTTCGTCTCCTACGAGGAAAGCCCCGACCGTGAGCTGCGCAAAAGCGCCTATGAAACCCTGTATAACACCATCGGCAGCTTTAAGAACACTGCCGCCGCCATGCTGAATGCCCAGGTCAAGCAGCTGCAGTTCTTCTCCGACGCCCGGAAATACAGTAACCCCATGGAGGCTTCTCTGGACGCCACCAATGTGCCCACCTCCGTGTACCTGAACCTCATCGAGGCCGTCCATCAGAATATGGACAAGATGCATCGCTACGTCCGGCTGCGCAAAAAGCTGCTGGGTGTGGACGAGCTCCACTTCTATGACGTATATACCGCCCTGCTGCCCGGTGTGGACCGGCATATTCCCTTTGCCGAGGCCAAGCAGACCGTCTATGACGCCCTGGCTCCCCTGGGCGAGGACTACCGCAAGGTTCTGGCCGAGGGCTTCAGCAACCGCTGGATCGACGTATACCAGAACGAAGGCAAGCGCGGCGGCGCCTATTCCGCCGGAGCGGCCGTACATCCCTATGTTCTGCTGAACTACAGCGGCACCCTGGACAGCCAGTTCACTCTGGCTCACGAAATGGGTCACGCCATACACTCCTACCTGTCCAACAAGCACCAGGCTCCCCTGGACGCCAATTATGTCATCTTCGTGGCCGAGGTGGCTTCCACCTGCAACGAGGCTCTGCTGATGGAGTACCTGCTGGGCAAGACCACGGACAAGAAGGAGCGTGCCTACCTCATCAACCACTTCCTGGAGCAGTTCAAGGGTACGCTGTACCGGCAGACCATGTTCGCCGAGTTCGAGCTGAACATCGGTCGCATGGCCCAGGAGGGCAAGACCCTCACCGCCGAGGTGCTGTCTGCCGAGTATCGCCGCCTGAACGAAATGTACTTCGGACCCGACATGGTGGTGGACGACCACATCGCTCTGGAATGGGCCAGAATCCCCCACTTCTACTACAACTACTATGTCTTCCAGTATGCCACCGGCTACTCCGCCGCCATTGCCCTGTCCCGGAGAATTCTGGCGGAGGGCGAGCCTGCCGTAAAGGATTACCTGGGCTTCCTGTCCGGCGGCTGCTCCAAGAGCCCCATCGACCTTCTGAAGGGCGCCGGTGTGGACATGACCAGCCCCGAGCCTGTGAATCAGGCCCTGCAGCTCTTTGGCCAGCTTCTGGATGAGATGGAGACTCTGGTGCAGGAATAATGGCCGAGCTTTTCATCCCCACGCTGCATACCTTTGCCATGAATAACATCTTCACCGGCTCCCAAGGTCTGTTCCGCTTTCGGGCAGCCCCTCAGATCGTCATGTTGACCCCCAAGGAGGTCAACATGGAGGAAAGCTCCATCGTGGCGGAGTTCTGGCACGGCCCACTGTGCTATGAGAAAAGCACCATGGAGGGCAAAGAGGTATTCCCCCTGACTCCCCAGGGCCGGGAAGATATGAAAGCCTGGCTGGAGGCGCACATAGCCGAGTAAACCACCGCAAATCGCATACAGTATTCATGAGCCTGCTGCAAAGTCCTCGTTTTGCGGCAGGCTCTTTCTGTCGGGTATGTGATTCCCAAAGGAAGCATATGGAAGGGGCCTGCGGAAGGAACTTCCGCAGGCCCGGTGCGAGGAGAGATAATGGAAGAACAAAGAGAAACGAGTGCTGATACGGGATTTTACTCAGCCAGATATCTCATAAGCACGGCGGCAACCTGAGCCCGGGTGGCGGTGGACTTGGGAGCCAGGGTGTTGTTGCCCACACCATTGATCAGCTCGTTGGCCACGGCCCAGGCCATGGCATCGGCGGCATAGGTGCCAACCTTGTCAGCGTCAGCGTAGGTGGAGAGATCAGCCTTGGCGGTCACGTCCATGCCGGCCAGCTTGGCGTAGCGGTACAGGAAGGTCACCATCTGCTCCCGGGTGACAGCCTTGTTGGGAGCAAAGTGGGTCTCGTCCACACCTTCCGTGATGCCGTTCTGCACAGCCCACAGCACTGCGTCGCAGTAGTACTCGCCAGCCTTCAGGTCGGTGAAGGCGGTGGTTCCGGTGACCTCGGGCGAGCCTGCCAGACGGTACAGAACCGTCACCAGCATGGCACGGGTCATGGTGCCATTGGGATTGAAGGTGGTATCCGTTGCGCCCTTGAAGAGCTTCTCATTGTAGGCAAACTTCACGGCGTCATAGTACCAGGCATCCTCCGCCACATCCACGAAGGGCGGCTTCTCGGCTTCCAGATCGGCCAGGGTCTTGATGGCGTCGATGGCGGCCATGGCATCGGCCAGAGCCTTGTCAACGGCCTCGATGGACTCGGCCTCGTTGATGGCCTTGGTACCGGCTTCGATGGCAGCAGCCAGCTCAGCCTGCTGGGCCTCGGCGTAGTCGTTCTTGTCGGCATAGCCGGAGAGCTGCATCAGCGCGTAGTACTTGGAGCAGTCCAGGCGAACCTTCTGGGCCTCCAGCAGGTACTCGGCCATTTCCAGCTTCATGGCGCAGATCTCATCGTACATCTTGGCCACTTCGGCGGCATACTGGGCAGCCTCGGCGGCAGCCTTGGCGGCAGCCAGGTTGGATTCTTCCGCAGCCTTGGCGGCAGTCTCAGCGGCAGACTTGGCGTTCTCGGCAGCATCCTCGGCGGCCTTGGCGGCTTCCTCAGCGGCCTTGGCTTCCTCGGCAGCCTTCTTGGCTTCGTCGCTGTTTTCACCGGCCAGCTTGGCAGCATCCTCGGCAGCCTTCTTGGCCTCCTCGGCCTTCTTCTGGGCGGCCTCGGCATTGGCCTGGGCGGCCTGGGCTTCCTTGGCAGCATTGGCAGCGGCTTCAGCGGACTGGGCAGCCTCAGTTGCCTTGGTGGCAGCCTTGGCAGCTTCCTCGGCAGCCTTAGCGGCCTCTTCGGCGGCCTTCAGTTCGGAATTCTTGGCAGCCTCGGCAGCAGCCTCAGCGGCAGTCTTAGCAGCCTCGGCAGCAGCCTTGGCTTCCTCAGCCTTGGCCTGGGCGGCCTCGGCCTGTTCGGCGGCCTTTTCGGCGGCTTCCTTGTCCTCAGCGGCGGAAGCGGCGGCTTCCTCGGCAGCCTTCTGGGCTTCCTCGGCGGCCTTCTGAGCTTCCTCAGCCTTCTTCTGGGCCTCCTCGGCGGCCTTCTGGGCTTCCTCGGCGGCCTTGGCTGCCTTCTCGGCGGCTTCCTTGTCAGCCTCAAGCTTCATGGGAAGATACGCCGCTTCGGCGTCCAGCAGAACCTGATAGTTCTCAACCTTGGCCTTGGACGCCTCAGGCAGCGCGTCGTAGGCCTCTCTGGCGGCTTTAATCGCATCGCCGCTGTCCCGGGTCACTTCGCCGATGGCATCAATGAGCAACATGACGGTGTAGTAATCGGCGGGCTTTGCGTCCTCCTCAAAGTACAGACCATGCATGGTCTGACCGCCTCTGCCGATGCTCCGGAGGGTGACGGTATTGGTATCCAGATCCAGGACAACCATACCCTGTTCGTTCATACGGTCATGTCTGAGCCATCCCCAGTTGGAGAACATGTAGATGCAGTTGGACTCATCGTCGTACAGCATAGAACCGCCATAGCCGTAGATACCGACCTGGGTGAATCCCCATTGGGGATCCTTCAGCTTCAGGTTGATGTAATACAGGCCCTCGCCGGTCTCCAGGTCGTAGAAGCCTACATCACCGAAGTGACCGTAAACCGCCACAGTGCTTCCGTCAATGAAACAGGCAGACCAGGCGCAGAAGGAAAGCTGATTCGCGCCGGGGATATCCGTGACCTGCCACATCAGAGTCAGCTCACCGGTCTCCGTATTCAGCTTGCAGATGTAGGGACGGCCGAAGCTGCCACTGACATATGCGTACATCTCACCGGTTTCCGGATTTACCATGAGATCCTTGACCTGATACCAAGACAGATCATTGCAGGAGAGGTCCGCAACCTTGGTGACCTCATAGGTCTCGGGATCCAGGGTAAACAGGCATCTAAAGGTATTTAGATAGATCGTTCCGTCAACGGCAACGGCGGCACTCACGTAGTCAATATCGCCGGAAGCCTGGGCGTACTCGTTCTGCTCATAGGTAAGGTCGTTGGCCTCCACAGTAACGGCAGTTTCGGTATTGAACTTCGTCCAACCGTACTGGCAGAAACCTTCATCATAGTTGATGAACTGCCGGGCAACCACGGTCTTGCCGTTGTGACCGAAGGCATCCTCGCTCAGCTCATAGACCAGGCCGTCCTCCACCTTGTAGAAGGCTTCGTTGCGGGCGTAGTCGGCAGTGGCCACATAGAGGGTCTTCAGGTCGGTTTCATAGGTCTCCGCCACGCCCCGGGCATCGGCAAAGACGCCGGTCTCGTACAGCAGCTCCGTCCGGGCCTCGTCGGCGTAGATGGCGTAGTAAGCGGTGTAGTTGGCGTCAATGATTTCAATGCCGCCGTCCACCACCTTCACGGCGGGAGCGGTCAGGTCCTTGGTGACGGGGAACACCATGCGACCGTTCATGTTGTCCTCAAAGGTAAACTCGTCGTGATCCAGGCTGGCTTCCAGCACAATGTAGGCGGTCTCGTTCTCTGCCAGCGTATCGGCAGTGAAGTCAAAGTCCAGACTGGAGTAGGTTGTATAGGCGTTAATCGCGCCGCCGGAGTAGTAATCCTTCCGGAAGTTGTAGGTCGAGTCGTAGAAGGTCTGAAGCACATTGCCCTCCGCGTCCTGCACATACAGCTTCACATTCCTGGGGTTACGCATAAGGCTGAACTCCACATAGTTGACGGAATCCAGGAAGTCGTCACCGTTGGGAGAAATGGCGTTCCGGTCCGCCAGATAGGTCTGGTCGGCCATCTCGGCGTAGGGGTTCAGGCCCAGGCCCTGCTCCAGAATGCCGTAGCCAATGTAGGTGCCCTGTGTCGCGGTGAACTGGGACAGGTTGTTTTCACCGTAGGGGATCTGCCACCAGAAGCCCTGATCGAACATGGGAGCGTAATCCCAGTCGCCAACAAAGCCCAGGAACGGAATGGACAGGTTCACGCCGTCCTCCGCCTGATCCTTCAGCTTGATGAAGCCTTCCAGGTACATGCCGACGGGGCAGTTCTCCTCGAAGTACGCCATCAGCTCGTCGTTGCACTGGATGGTCATGTTGACCACCACAGTCTCACCGGCGGGAACCGTGACGGTCTCGGGAGCCGTGATATCACAGAAGTTCGTCACATCCTTCACGGTGCCGTTGAGGGTCTTCACAATGACCATCTCGGGGTTGGCAACATAATAACCGGTTTCCAGGTTATACTCCCGGTCGTTCATAACGCCGCCGTTGTAGGCAAAATCGGCAACCGATTCCGTAAGAACAGAAGGAACGATGGTATAGGTTTTCTCGGTATCGCCGATGTTGTTCACCTCAAAGGAGAAGGTGAAGCTGCCGTCTTCGCTGTCGTCCAGCTCCAGCTTGGATCTATTGGCACCGGGAACGGTGAGGTAGGCGTCGGTGGTCAGAGCAGAGCCCAGATCCATAAGGCCGGCGCCCTGCTGGCGGACAAAGCCCTGCACCTGATGGGCGGTACTCGACATAAAGGCATAGGCCAGATCGTTGATCTCAGAGGCACTGGCATTGGGGAACTCCTCACGCAGACGCTCCTTAATCAGGAGAAGGCCGCCGGAAATATGAGGAGTCGCCATGGAGGTGCCGCTCCAGGTGGCGTAGGAGGTGTCATCACCAAAGCCGATGCAGGAGGTGATGTTGTCGCCGGGCGCGGCGATCTCCGGGGTAATCCGCAGATCGGCGGTGGTGCCCCAGGAGGAGGTGCTGGCCATGGCCACAGTACCATAAACAAACTTGTTGACCACGGTTACCTTGCCGTGTACACCGTCGGCAAAGTTCGCAATCAGGTTCTCTCCATCATCCCCAGACAATGCGCCAAAGGGGATGGTGCTGGCGGCGGCAAAAGCGGCGGCGCCCGGGACGTTGTTGAAGATGATAATACCAACAGCCCCAGCGTCAGCGGCGTTCTGGCACTTGGTGGTGAAGGGAATCGTGCCTCTCTTGGCCAGCGCAATCTTGCCCTCCACGCCGCCCGCGGCTTCGATATCCTCGGGGTAGCCCAAGCCTACATAGACGATGTCGTACTCACCGCCCTGGAGTTCGCCCAGGGTGGGCACACCGGCGACGGAAGAGGGGAAGAGCTCTTTGCCGTAAGCATCCAGATAGCATCCGCCCTCCGCGCTGGTGTTCTGCACAGAAGCAACGCAGAAGGAGCCAAGGAAGGTGCCGGGGGCTCCTACGGTACCCACATCGGGGTTCAGGGCCAGCCAGCGATACTGATTGTAGAAATAGTCGCCGTAGTTTGTCCATCTGTTGACATGGCCGTCATTACCCGCGGCAGACGCTACGGAAATACCCGCGTTCTCCAGGGCATCGTAGACTCCCTCCAGCTCCGGCATGATGGACTCATAGGCGGTATGGCCGGCAGTCATGCCCAGGGACATATTGATGGCGTCCACGCCCAGGTAGACACAGTCCTCCAGAGCGCAAATCAAGGTTGCGAAGGAAGCGCCGCCGGTGTTCATGAAAACCTGCATGACGACAATCTGGGCATCGGGCGCCACACCCTTGAAATCGCTGCCGTTGTTGCCGGCGGCGATACCTGCCACATGGGTGCCATGGTCGGATTTGGTATGGTTGGGATCGGCATCGTGATCGAAGTAGTCCCAGGTGAAGGGCAGCTTGGCGCTTTTGTAGATCTCCTCGACCTGACTCAGGCTGCCGCCATGCATCTTATCGCCGTATTCGGTATAGACGTCGCTAAGATAATCCAAATCGATTTTTCCGTTTTCGGGCAGCACGGAGAAGGCCTCGTGGGTGGTAAGAATGCCGCTGTCGATAACGGCCACAACCATGCCCTCACCGGTATAGCCCAGCTCCCAGGCATTGGTCGCCCCGGTCAGGCCGGTGCTGGTGCCCATGCTGGGGGTAAGAGCGGTTTCCTCGGAAACGGTGGGCTCGATCAGCTCCAGCATGGGAGACTCGAAAGCATACACGCCGTTCAGCTCATTGATCTTATCGATCATCCAGGCCTCGCCCGTAAAGCTGAAGCCGTTGAACAGAAGGCTGTAGGTGTTTTCGATGTCAATGGATTCGTTCAGGCAGGCCTCAATGCGGCTCTCAGCCCGGGCCAGAGCGGCCAGTTGGCTGTCGGAAGACGCGGCAGCGATCTGCAAATCGCCGGTCTTCTGATAAGCCGTCTCGCCCTCCAGGCGAACCATAATGGTGACTTCTTTGTTTAGGTCTCCCAAAATATCGCCTTCGACGTAGGACACGTCGCCGGCAGTGTCGCTGACTGTCCTGACAGGACCGGACTCGGCAGAATTCTCCGCTGCCGGGGCCGCCATGCCGGGCGTAATCAGACAGGTGACGATCATGGCCAGAGCCAGGATCATCGAAAGGAACTGCTTGCTTTTGTACGCTTTCATAACTTGCCTCCATTTTTATATTTGAATCCACCGCCTTCGCGGGTAATTCACAAGACAGGGGGCTTTCCTTTGCCCGGGAGAATCGTCGTTTTCCCCAATAGGGTGCGGAAACTCAAGCTGGAATTTGGCATTCCTTACATTGTGCACATATATAATGCACATTGCCTATACTTGCAATTATATACGGGAGGCACCTATTTGTCAAGCAGAATTTTATCAATTTTTCCAGTTAAATTAACACCGCCGCATTCTCATGCGGCGGTATAGAAAAATATCAGTCGCTGGAGAACTTTCCGGTCAGCAGAAGCCGAACCTGCTGCAGGAAGGATTCAATCCGATCCGTATCCGTTTCATAATAGACGCGATTTTCTCCCTCCTTGCGGATCAGGAAGCCCTCCTTCCAAAGGGTGGTAAGGTTCCTGGAAACATTCCCGGGATGGCAGCCCAGCTCCTCGGCCAGCTTCTGGCAGTAGTTCTGCTCTCTGGACAGTCGCCGAATCAGCTCAAATCTGTTCTTGTCGCAGAGGGAGCGCAGAGCGGAAAGGATCCAATCCACATTTTCATTGCCATGGTGCAGAAAGCTCTCCGCCAAGGTGGCGCACCCGAAGCAAAATAGCCCGCTGTCAGGGGCACTCACCCCATAAGAAATGTAAATTTGAGAGCAGTTCATCAGAAGAAAACAGATTCTGTTTTCGTTCAGCGCAGGAATCTTCAGGTCAACCAGACTCCTGCTGCGGAAAAACTCATCCGGCGTGGTCGCCTCAAACTGCCTTTTCCAGTACGCCACAGTGGAGTCCATAAGCCAGGGCTCCGCTTGTAGATGGGCCTCCAGCCGCTGGGCATAGGGCCGCAGCAGCTCCGCCAGCCGGTCCAGCTCCGCGTCGTAGTCCATCAGGGCGTTGAGGATCTCCAGCCGCAGCTCCGCGGGATACTTCAGTTCATAGACCTGCCTGCTTAGCTGCTGATGCTGCTCCCCCGGCTCAAGCGGTAAAACATTCAGTCCACCTGCCCCAAGCTCGGACAGCTTGTACCCCTCCTCCTGCAGCCGCTTCCAGTTGTCCTTCAGCGTCCGGATTTCCCCGTCCAGGTCATGCTTTTCCAACCGCATAAAGGATATGGTAATGATAGCCGCCAAATAGGTATAATCGCTGCTGAGTCCGGTACTCATCTGCCGGAAGAAGTGCTGAACCGTCTCGTTTTCCGCATCCAGGTCTTTGCAGCAATCCTCCAGGATTTCCTGAAGCCGCCCCAGCTTCCGAAACCAGGTGTCATCATAGCACCCCCGGTGAGCCCGGCTGATTCTGTCACGAGCGTCCAAAATGGAAATGTCGTTCACATACGAATAGAGCATCGAAACGGTCTCATAGAGCAAAAAGGGCTGGGGATCCAAAATCAGTTCCATAACTGCTTCCTCCTGTAACGCGGCAAGCACCGGCCATGCGCTTTCCTTTTATTTTATTTGTTTAATTATATACGCAAGTAGGCCAAAGTGTCAAGTAAATATTGAAAAGCTTTTCTCTTGCCGAAGTAAGCGGTAAATGGATGCGGAAAGTCCACTGTATAGAGACCGGTATGTGTCATATAGCGGACACTTCCTGAAAACCGTCCCCAAAAAACTCCTGGAGGCGGCCGCAGCCGCCTCCAGGAGGGGAAGAATTTGGATTCGGTTTTCAGATTTATAGGGGCAGCTCCATCTCGTACAGCGTTGCCACGGCTTGTGTAAGATACGCCGCATCCTTGACGCCTGCGGTCTCGTAGCAGGAGTGCATGGCAAGCTGGGGCAGGCCCACATCCACGGTGGACAGACTGACCTGGGAGGTGGAGATGTTGCCCAGGGTGGAGCCGCCGGGGAGGTCCGCCCGGTTGCAGTAGGTCTGGGTGGGCACACCGGCCTTCCGGCAGGCCTTGCGGAAGATGGCAGCGGATACGCCGTCGGTGGTGTAGCGCTGGTTGGCGTTAAACTTAATGACCACGCCGCCGTTGATCACCGGCTTATTGCCCGGGTCGGCATACTCCGGGTGGTTGGGATGGACCGCGTGGGCGTTGTCCGCCGACACCAGGAAGCTACGGGCCAAACTCCGGGCATAATCCATACCCAGAGCCTGGCAGATACGCCGGAGGGTGATGCGCAGGAAGTTGGAGTCCGCGCCCTGCTGGGTACCGGAGCCCACCTCCTCATTGTCAAACACGCAGCAGACCTGGACATTCTTACCGGGCTTCGCCGCGATCATAGCCTCGGTGGTAGCCCAGGCACACTGCAGGTCGTCCAGGGCCTGAGCGGACAGGTATTCGTCCTTGGCGCCCCAGATCCTTGCCCGGTCCCGGTTGTACAGGTACAGGTCGCTGCCCAGAATGGCCTCCGGCCCGCAGCCGGCAGCCTCCGCCACCATGGCCTGGAAGGCACCCTTGCTCTCCAGGGAACCTGCCAGCGGAATCATATCCACGGCGGGGTTGTAGGTATAGCCGTCATTGGCTTTCCGGTTCATATGAATGGCCACGTTGGGAATCATGCACAGATCCCGGTCCAGATTCACCAGGCGGGTCTCCACGCCCTTGTCCGTCTCCACCAGGACACGACCGGCAATAGACAGAGGCCGGTCCATCCAGGGAGCCATGAGCATACCGCCGTAGCGCTCCACCGCCAGGCGCACATAGACCCCTGCCGTCTCCAACTCCGGGTTCTCCTTGATTTTGAAGGTAGGCCGGTCGGAATGGCTGGCCGCCATCATGAAGCCACTGGGCGTCCCCTCCGGCAGCCGGAAGGCAATGAGGGCGGAGCCGTTGCGGGTCACATAGTATTTCCCACCGGGCTGCAGATTCCAGGAATCACACTCCGCCAGAGGCAGGAAGCCCGCTCCCCGGAGCCGGTTTTCCAGGTTGGCAATGGCGTGGAAGCAGCTGGGACTGGCATCCAGAAAGGCCATCAATTCTTTGCATTCACTCATGTCTTATTCCTCCAGCAGGGCGATGAACTGATCGATCTCATCGGCCAGAATTTGCAGGCCCTGCTCCCAGAAGGACTTGTCCGTCAGGTCGATACCGGCCACCTGGGCGGCCTCCTCCACGGTGCAGACAGGGGTCTCATGGAGCAGCTTCTTATACTTGGGCAGGAAGGCCGCGCCCTCCTTCTCATACTGGGCATACAGGCCCCGGGCGAACAGGCCGCCGAAGGCATAGGGGAAGTTGTAGAACACGGGTCCGTAGTAGTGGCTCTTGCAGACCCACATATAGGGATGCAGGGTACTCTCATCCAGGCCATCGCCGTAGGAGGCCTTCTGGGCAGCGCGCATCATGTCGCACAGCCGGGCGGCAGGCATAAACTCCTGCTCTCTGTGGGCAAAGACATCGGCCTCGAAGCGGTAGCGGGAGTAGATGTCGCAGATGATCTGGGTGGCGTCCTGAAGCTGGGACTCGATGAGGGCCAGCTTTTCGTTCTTATCGGTGGCGGCGGCAATGGCGGCATTCATGACCACGCACTCGTTAAAGGTGGAAGCGGTCTCGGCCACGGGCATGGAGTAATCCCGGTTCAGGGGGCGCTGATCCCGAAGCTGATGGTTATGGAAGGCGTGGCCCAGCTCATGGGCCAGAGTGACCACATCGCTGAAGGAGCCGTCAAAGTTGGTCAGAATCCGGCTCTCGCCCAGCTTCTCGATGCCGGAGCAGAACGCGCCGCCGGCCTTGCCGTCTCTGGGGTAGAAGTCGATCCAGGCATCCTCAAATGCCCGGGCAACCATGTCCCGCAGCTCGGGATCAAAGGTGCCGAACAGGTTCACCAGGTAGTCCCGGGCATCCTCGGTGGTGTAGGCCTTGCTGCTGCCGCCCATGGGGGCAAACATATCATACCAGGGCAGACCGCCCTCATGGCCCAGAGCCTTGGCCTTGGCCTTCAGATAGGCCCAGAACTTGGGCAGATACTCGTCCATGGCAGCCAGCATGGCATCCAGGGTCGCCCGCTGCATCCGGGATTCCTTCAGGGTCATATCCAGGGGAGACTCGTAGCCACGGAGCTGGGCGTTGTTCAGGGTCTCCAGCTTGATGGAATTGAGGGCGAAGGCAACGGGGTCCTTGATTTTTTCATAGCAGGCCAGCTCCGCCTCATAGGCCGCCTTGCGGACGGCGGGGTCGGGGTCATAGGCCAGGTTCCGGATGGCGGACAGATTGGTGACGGAACCGTTGTAATCCACCTGGACGGTACTGGTCAGGTAGGTCTGCAGGTCGCCCCAGGCATTGGAGCCGGAGAGGCGGAGCTTTGCCATGATGCTCTCGCCCAGGCTGCCCAGCAGATACCGGCTGTCCTCCTTCACCATGCGGAAGAAGAACCGGTACTGGCACAGGATCTCGTCGCTGTCCAGAACCTGCTCCAGATTGGGAACATTGGACGCGTATTCCTTGAACCGGGCCTCGGCGCCGGCGCACTGGCTGAACACGGCCATGATCTGGCCCAGAGCGGAAGCGGCATCGTTGTCGCCGGTGTCGGCGGACTGGCGCAGGGAGGCGTACTCAGCCAGGGCGTTGCCCAGGTTCACCAGCTCCTCCAGGGCATCAATGCAGCCCCGGAGCGCCTGCCGGGGCTCCATGTCATTCAGGTTCATAGTGAGGGTGTCCAGCTTATCGCGGACCGCCTTCAGGGCCTGCAGGTCATTCTGAAAATTAGGGTCATCAAAGCCGTGGTACAGGGGATCCAGATTCCAGCGTTCGTTCATATTCATTTACTCCTATCCGGCAGCGGTCTGCCCAAACTCTATTATAGTTTTACCATGAAACCATCCGGCAGTCAACCATTTCAGGAAAAATCATCCATTTTTGCACCGTTTCTGTTGACAAACTGCCGCAGTTTGTGTACAATACTTTATATAAATACTACGAAAATAGAATTGGGTGTGAGCATATGCTGCTAAGTAATTCAGAACGAAAGGTCATGGATGTATTTTGGGAGAAAGGCCCCCTTTGCGCCAAGGACACAGCGGCGGAACTGAACGTCCGCCTGGGTTGGTCCAAGACCACCTCCTACACCATGCTGACCCGATGCGTGGAGAAGGGCTTCCTGTCCCGCTCGGATCCCCACTTCCTGTGTACCCCCTGGTCACCCGGGAACAGGTCTGCGAAAAAAACACCGACACCCTCATTGACCGGGACTATGGCGGCAGCGCGGACCTGCTGGTGGCTTCCCTGGTAAACCGGAAAAAGCTGAGCTCCAGGCAAATGAAGGAGCTGTATGATATTCTGCGGCAGATGGAGGAGGAGCAATGAATACGCTGCTCCAAATTGGCCTCATGGCCCTTCTACCCGTAATGGAAAAACCCGGCAGAGGATAGCCTGTGTTATCTCCTGTCGGGTTTTTTTCATTTGTCGGTAATATCTGACCACAGCCTTGACCAGGCCCAGAATTTGAAGCTCATCAGATTCGATGATGCTGTAGGCCGGGTTTTCCGGCTGGAGCCAGACACGGCCCTGACGGCGGCGGAAGGTTTTCACCGTGGCTTCCTCCCCGATCATGGCCACTACAATCTGCCCGTCCTCGGCAATTTGCTGGGGGCGAACCACCACCAGATCCCCGTCCAGAATGGCGGCGTTTATCATGCTGTCCCCCCGGACCCGGAGGGCAAAGCAATCAGGGTCCCCCTCCCAGTACATGGTCCCCTCCTGGTTTTCCACCGCCAGGATGGGTAGGCCCGCCGTCACCACACCCACAATGGGGATCTGCACCCCTCTGGGAGACGGTGTGGAGATCGCCCGCTTTTTGCCGGACTCGAAGGACACCAGGCCCTTGTTCTGGAGCTGGGTCATATGGTAGCTGACGGTGGCGGTAGAGCGCAGGCCGACGGCATTGCCGATCTCCCGCACGGAGAGTGCATAGCCGTTTTCTCCGATAAACTGCTGATATATTGCAGAATTTCCTCCTGCTTGGTGCTGGTCCGTGCCATGGCGATACCCCCTCTTTCTACAATATACCACATGGGGCGTCAAAATGCAAACATTTGTTTCAGAAATTCGGAATAAAATCCCGGCCTGACGATTCCGCCTCCTGGGTAAAGCCCTTCAGGTCGTTAAGGAACATCCAGCTCAGGACCGCCTCGTATTCCTCCTGGGTCACAGTGCGGTTCAGGGGCGGCAGGTTCCTGACCCGGGGCATGGGGGTGTACTGCCGCATGAGGGACACCAGTACCGTCCCTTTGGGGAAGGTCTCCCCGATCCAGTCCAGTACCCGCAGGGAGTTTTCCACCTGACCGGGAAGGATCAGATGGCGGATCAGAACCCCCCGCTTCAGCCGGTCCCCCTCCATAACGTAGGGGCCGGTCTGGCGAACCATCTCCCGGATGGCCTCCGCCGCCACAGGAAAGTAGTCCTTCGCCCCGGAGAGCCGGTCCCCCAGGTTCCCGTCAGCATACTTCAGGTCCGGCAGGTAAATATCCACCAGCCCCTCCAGGCATCGCAGCGTCTCTGTCCGCTCATAGCCGCCGCAGTTGTACACCACCGGCACCGGCAGCTTGGGGGTCAGGGCAGGCAGAATATCCGGCAGGAAATGGGTGGGTGTCACCAGGTCGATGTTCTCCGCCCCCTGGGTAATCAGGTCCTCCATGGCCCCGCGCAGTTGGGCCGCATCCATGGCCTCCCCTGCCCCTCCCCGGCTGATGGCATCATTCTGGCAATAGAGGCAGCCCAGGGTGCAGCCTGAAAAGAAAATGGCCCCGCTGCCACCGGCCCCGGCCAGCACCGGCTCCTCCCAGAAATGCCGCATGATTTTGGACACCCGGGCGCCGGCGGGCATGCGGCAGAAGCCCCGGCTCCGGAGCCGGTTCACGCCGCAGGCTCTGGGGCAAAGGGTGCAATGTTCGTAATGCATGATTTCCCCCTCTTGCTGAAATACATCGTCTGTGATAGAATAAAAGAAAATCCCCGGAGGTGACTTCATGTTTCAAATCACCCTCCTTGCCATGGGCAAACTGAAGGAAAAATTTTATCTCTCCGCCGCGGCGGAGTATGAAAAGCGGCTGGCAGGCTACTGCAAGTTCCAGCTTCTGGAGCTGCCGGAGTGCCGCCTGCCGGAAAATCCCCAGCCCTCGGAAATCGCGGCTGGTCTTGCCAGGGAGGCGGAGCTGATTCGCCAGCGGATTCCCAAGGGGGCCTGGTTCTGTGTGCTGACCTCCGAGGGGAGCAACCCCACCTCCGAGGAATTTGCCCGGAAGCTGGCTCAGGTGAAGCTGTCCGGCCGCAGCGGAGCCTGCTTTCTCATTGGCTCCTCCTTTGGAATCGACCCGGGCATCAAGGCGCAGGCGGACTTTCTGCTGTCCATGGGAAAAATGACCTTCCCTCACCACCTGGCCCGCGTCATGGTTCTGGAGCAGATCTATCGGGCCGAGGCCATCCAGGCCGGCAGTAAATATCATAAATAGGGCGGACATCTTATGAACACACTGTTTCCCACCATGACCCTCCCCTACAGTGGGTGCTGTGCAAAACAATCATTTCCGGAAGTTTTTTGCGGCGTAATCCAGGAATTCCTGGGTTTTGGACCAGTATTTCACGCCCCAGTTTTCAAAATTCCACTGGTCCATATACCCGTTGCATTCAAAATCAATGTAATAAAGGGTCTCCTGCTGCACCACAAAGTTTGTGGGGAAATAGTCGATATTCAGCCCGGCAGGGTACAGCTTCCGGCACATATCTTCCATTTGCTGAAGATATGTGCCTTTCATTTGATCCCGGAGAACCAGGTCATAGACGGTGGGGCCCTGGATGTAGGTCTTCAGCAGCCGCTCCTGCTGCCGGTCCACCTCCAGAAGACGGGGCATGGGAATCCCCACCGCCAGCAGCCGTTCATAGTCCCGCTCCTCCGAGGCCAGCTTGTCGCCAAACTGATAGTAATCACAGGGCTCATGGTGAATCTGTTTCAGAACATAGGCGTTTTCCCCCTCCGTCACCAGATAGGAATAGCCGCCCTTCCCCTTTCCCAGCAGCTTCGCCACCTGAAAGGTTCGGTTGTTTACGGTCAAGGTCTTTGGAATCATATACTCTCTCCTTGTAATACAAGGCCGGACGCGATGCGGCATCGTGTCCGGCCCTTTTTGTGGTCAGTTGGCGTCGGTGGGAATCAGCCCTTCCGTATCGTCGGGGTCGATTTCCCGTCCCTCCATGCAGGCCAGGAACTGCTTCCGGCCCATGGTCTCGTGCTTCAGCAGGAAATCGGTGATCTGCATAAGCTTGGCCTCGTTGTCCCGGAGAAGCTGGCGGCAGTGGTCATAGGCCTTATCGATCAGGCGCTTTACCTCACCGTCCAGGGCTCCGGCTGTCTGCTGGGAGTAGGACCGGGTCCGCTCATAGCTGTTGCCCACGAAAATTTCTTCCTCGTCGTCATAGACCACGGCGCCGATGCTCTGACTCATACCGTACTTGGCCACCATGCTCCAGGCCAGCTTGGTGGCCCGCTGGAGGTCATTGGAGGCACCGGTGGAAATGTCCTGGCAGAACAGTTCCTCCGCCACCCGGCCGCCCAGCAGGGAAACGATCTGCTCGTACATCTCGTTGCGGGTCTGGTGATCGGAATCCTCCTCCGGCAGGTACACGGTGACGCCCAAGGTCCTGCCTCTGGGGATGATGGAGATCTGATGGACCGGGTCGTGGGTGGGCAGATGGTAGATGGCCACCGCGTGACCGGCCTCATGGATGGCGGTGATCCGCAGATCCCGCTGGAGCTGCCTGTGGCTCTTTTTCCGGGGACCGGCGATGACCTTCATCATGGCCTCGTCAATGTCCCCGGCGGTAATGACGGGATGCTTCTCCCGGACCGCCAGAATGGCAGCCTCGTTCAGCAGATTCTTCAGGTCCGCGCCGGTGAAGCCGCCGGTAGCCAGGGCAATCTGCTTCAGGCTCACCTGGGCATCCAGCCGCTTGTTCCGGGCATGAATCTTCAGAATGTCCTCCCGGCCCTTGGAGTCGGGCAGGCCCACATAGATCTGCCGGTCAAACCGGCCGGGCCGCAGCAGGGCCGGGTCCAGAATGTCCTGCCGGTTGGTGGCAGCCAGGACGATGACGCCCTCGGTCTTCTGGAAGCCGTCCATCTCCACCAGAAGCTGGTTCAGGGTCTGCTCCCGTTCGTCATGACCGCCGCCCACGCCGGCGCCCCGGCGACGGCCTACGGCATCGATTTCATCAATGAACACAATGGCAGGTGCTAACCGCTTGGCCTGCTCAAACAGGTCCCGCACACGGCTGGCGCCCACGCCCACATACAGCTCCAGGAAATCGGAGCCGGAAATGGACAGGAACTGCACCCCCGCCTCACCGGCCACAGCCCGGGCCAGGAGGGTCTTACCGGTTCCCGGAGGGCCCACCAGCAAAACGCCCTTGGGCACCTTGGCGCCCATTTCCCGGAACCGCTCCGGCTGGCGCAGGAAGTCCACCACCTCCTGCAGCTCCTCCAGCTCCTCATCCACACCGGCAACATCCCGGAAGGTGACATCATCGGAAGAACCCAGGCTGGCCTTGGCCCTGGTAAAGCCCGCCAGGTTGTTGCCGTTGTTCTGGGAACTCATCATGGCCCAGATCAGCAGCAGCAACACGCCCGCCAGAAAATAGGGGATGGCCTTCACAAACACGGAGGGCTCCGAGTCGGGCATAAAGGTATAATCCTCTAGGACCCCCTTTTCCAGTTGGGTCCGGAACAGATCCCCCAAGTCCTGCCGCAGCGCCTCGGCGGTGGCGTTGCCCTCCACCTCAGTCTTCCCGCCCAGAGGCCAGTTCAGTTCCAGGTAGACGGTGCCGTCCCGCACCACAAAGCTCTTCACCTGCTCCTTTTCAAAGAGCGTTACCACCTGGGCATAGGACAGGGGTGGATCCACCAGGTTCTTCACCGTTTTGAAAATCCAGGAGAAGAGCGAAATGAGAATGACAATATAAACAAGCGTTACCGCAAAATTCTTACGCTTCAAGCGAACAGTCTCCTTTTCCTTACTTCATGTATGCCTCGGGCTTCAGGACACCCACATAGGGCAGATTCCGGTAAGCCTCGTCATAATCCAATCCATAGCCCACCACAAACTCGTTGGGAATGGTGAAGCCCACATAATCGGCCTGAATGTCCGCCATGCGCCGCTCCGGCTTATCCAGCAGGGTGCAGATCTTCACGGAGGCGGGACCCTTGGTTTTCAAATACTCCACCGTGTGCTTCAGGGTCAGACCGGAGTCAATGATATCCTCCAGAATCACCACATGACGGCCGGCAATGTCGGCGGAAAGATCCATCTTCACGTTGATGGTGCCGGTGGACTGGGTACCCTTATAGGAGGAAACGCACATAAAATCAAACTGACAGTCAATGGGGATGGCGCGAACCATATCCGAGAAGAACAGCACCACACCCTTGAGGATCCCCACAAAAATCGGGTGCTTTCCCTCATACTCCCCGGCCAGCTCCTGACCCAACTCCTGAATGCGGCTGTGGATCTGCTCCTCGGTCAGTAACACACGTTCGATGTCATTGTGCATGGCAGAAAACCTCTCTCTTTATCCGATTTTTTCCAGCTCGATCACCAGCGCGGGCGCGCCTGGCTTGGCTTCGTAATCCAGATTGACGCCCACTCCGGCCACGGCCAAAACCGCGTCTCCCGCGGCAATCACAGGCAGGCTGTCCCGCTGGGCGGCAGGAATTTTCCGGTCGATGAGAATCCGCTTCAGGCTTTTGTGTCCCCCGGACAGGCCCATCCGGTCCCCGGGCAGCCGGGTTCGGAGCGTCAAATAAGATGGGTCTATTCTATCACAGGAGATCCCAAAAGTGAACGGTTTATTTTGGTTTTTGTGGAAATTTTCTCTAAATTGGCAACAAACTTTCCAGCCCGGAACACGGGTTTCTCCGGGGATTCGCAGCAAAACCGGCTCCCATTCCGGCATGGGCGTACAGGGAACGAGAAGACCGTACTGTCTTCCCAGAACCACGCCGCCCGGCAGGTTGACCCGGGCGGAGGGGCTGATGGATTCCAGCAGATCCGCAACGGCGCGGATGTGGCTCGCTTCCGGCTCCCGGACGCCGCAGCGCCGCAGAAAGTCACCCAGAACCCGATCCCGGATGGCGGGATGGAGCTTGGCCACGCCCCGGCAATCCAGTCCCCCCTCCCTGCTCCATTCCTGCAATGCCTGCTGTGCCAGGGTGTCAAGGCAATCCTCGTCCTGGCGCAAGGAAAAGGCCATGCGGCTCACATTGGGGGAAAACCTGGGATTCTCCCGGCGCAGTGGCGTCATCACCTGACTGCGAAGCCGGTTGCGCAGGAAGCCGTCCTCCCCGTTGGTGCTGTCCTCCACATGGGGGATATTCCACCGGGACAGAAACGCCTCCACCTCCTGGCGGGTCAGCAGAAGCATGGGCCGAATCAGCCTGCCCCGCCGGGGGGCGATGCCGCCCAGTCCCTTCAGGCCGGAGCCACGGAGCAGGTGCAGCAGCACCGTCTCGGCGTTGTCGTCGGCGGTGTGGGCGGTGGCGATTTTGGCGTCCGGGTCCAGGGACTCCAAAAAGCGATAGCGGGCCTGGCGGGCGGCGTCCTCCAGCCCCCGGCCGCAGGAATGCACCTGCCCCCTGCCCACCTGAAGCGGAATGGAGTGGCCCCGGCAGAAGTCCCGGACGAAGGCCTCGTCCCGGTCCGACTCCGCCCCCCGCAGACCGTGGTTAAAATGGGCGGCGGAAAGGTCCAGCTCCAGCTTCTCCCGCAGAAGAACCAGGCTCCACAGCAGCGCCATGGAGTCCAGCCCTCCGGACAGGGCGCAGATGACCTGATCCCCGGGAGCCAGCAGGCCCCAATCCCGGCAAAACGAAAGAACCTGATCCTGAAATTCCACCCTTATCCCTCCTCATGCCGCCATTCCCGGTCGGCAAAGGTCGTATACTGGGGCAGCCACTGGAGCTTCACCGTACCGGTTTCGCCGTGGCGGTTCTTGGAAACGATACATTCGGCCACGTTCTTCTCCTCTGAGTTGGGATTGTAATAGTCATCCCGGTAGAGGAACAGCACCTCGTCGGCGTCCTGCTCGATGGCGCCGGATTCACGCAGGTCCGACAGCATGGGCCGCTTATCCGTCCGGCTTTCGTTGGCACGGGACAACTGGCTCAGGCAGATCACCGGCACATTCAGCTCCTTGGCCATGATCTTCAGGGAACGGGAAATATCCGACACCACGTTGACCCGGTTCTCCGCCTGCTTGCCGTAGCCGGAGCTGGTCATCAATTGCAGATAGTCAATGACCACCAGGCCCAGGTTTTCCACCCGGCGCAGCTTGGCGTTCATCTCCGCCACGGTGATGGAGGGGTTGTCGTCCACCCGAATATCCGTCTGGCTCAGGGCGGCCGAAGCCATGCCCAGCTTATTCCACTCCTCATCGTCCAGCTTGCCGGTGGCCATCTTCTGGCTGTCCACAAAGCTCTCGCCGGACAAAAGACGCATGGCGAGCTGCTCCCTGGACATTTCCAGAGAGAAGAAGGCCACGGTCTGATGATACTTCTTCGCCACATTCAGGGCGATGTTCAGGGCGAAGGAGGTTTTACCCATGGCGGGCCGGGCGGCGATCAGCAGCAGGTCCGACTTGTTCAGACCGTTGATCTTTTTGTCCAGGTCTCGCAGACCCGTGGACAGGCCGGGAATCTCACTGTCAGACACGGCCAGCTCCGCCAGCCGGTCAAAGACCCGGTGCAGCACAATGCCGATATGCTCCAGGCTCTCGCCCCGCTCGCCCTTGCGCAGAGCATAGATTTTCTTCTCCGCCGCCTCCAGAATCTCGGCAGGGGTGCCTACCCCCTCGTAGACCGTCTCTGTAATGTCCGAGGCGGCTGTGGCCAGACCCCGGAGCATGGCCTTGTCCCGGACGATACCGGCATACCGGGCGGCATTGGCGGCGGTGGGGGTGATCTCCATGAGCTGCTTGACGTAGCCCGTGGTGGAATCCTGGAACACGCCCAGCTCCTGCATCCGGGTCACCACCGTCACCGGGTCGATGGGCTGGGAGAAGTTGAACATGGCGTAGATGGTCTCGTAGATTTCCCGGTTCTGCTGGAAGAAAAAGTCCTCCGGCTTCAAAATGCCGATCACATCCGGCACGCACCGGCTGTCAATGAGCATGGCACCCAGAACGGCCTGCTCCGCCTCCAGGGAATGGGGCGGCTGCCGTGTCAGCAGCTCAGACATATCCGCCATAACGTCTCTCCTTTCCGCCCGGTGGCGGGCCATAATCAGAGGCGGTTTGTTTTTCCGCCTCCGGCAGATGCTCAGTTCTTTTCCTCAATCTTCACCGTCAGGCTGGCGTTGATTTCATAGCCCAGCTTGCACTTGACGGTGTAGGTGCCCACGTTCTTAATGGGCTCGTCGATGACAATTTTCCGCTTGTCCAGGTTGATACCCTGGCCCTTCAGGGCATCGGCGATCTCCTGGTTGGTAACGGAGCCGAACAACCGGCCGGCGCCGCCGCCCTTGGCGTAGACCACCAGGGTCATTTCCTTCATCTGCTTCTCCAGGGCCACAGCCTCGGCCCGCTCCCGTGCCTGACGCTCCTGGGTCGCCTTGTCATTCATGCGCATGGTGTTGATGGCATCGGCGGTGGCCTCCATGGCCAGCTTTTTGGGCAGCATATAGTTCCGGGCGTAGCCGTCGGAAACCTCCAGCATCTGGCCCTTCTTGCCCTTACCCCGGACATCCTGCAACAAAATCACTTTCATATTGTATGCTCCTTTACAGTAGATTCAGTTTTCGTAGTATTTATTGATAGACTCCACCAGGCGATCCAGTGCGGTCTTTACATCGCAGTTGGGAATCTGGGCGCCTGCCGTGGCCGCGTTGCCGCCGCCACCCAGAGGCTCCAGAATCACCTGGACATTGGTATCGCCGATGGAGCGGGCGGAAATCACCACGCTGCCCTCGTTGGGATACATGACGAAGGAGGTCAGGATTCCCTGGATGCTCAAAAGCTCGTCGGCAGCCTGGGCAGCAATGGTGCGGGTGGTGGGGGCGTTCAGAGCGGCGATAGCGATCTGATCCCGGTAGAGCCGGGCGGACTTGATAATCTGGTAGCGGGCCATCGTAGCCTGGAAATCGTTTTGCAGCAGCTTCTTGACCTCCACCGTGTCAGCCCCCAGGCGGCGCAGGAAGGCCGCTGCCTCAAAGGTGCGCTCTCCGGTGCGGACGTTGAAATTCTTGGTGTCCAGCACAATGCCCGACAGCAGGGCCTCGGACTCTGCCGGCAGAATGTCGCTGCTGTCCACACTGTACTGCAACAGCTCCGTCACCAGCTCCGAAGCGGAGGAGGCGTAAGGCTCATGGAGGTTTACCACCACCGGGTCAATATAATCGGCTGCCCTTCGGTGATGATCCACCACACAGACCTTAGAAATAGCTTCCAGAAGGGGTTTGCACTCCACCTGATCCGGGCGGTTGGTATCCACCACCACCAGCAGGCTTCTGGGATCGGCCAGCAGCAGGGCATCCTGTCCGGAGATGAAGCAGTCATCATACTCAGGCACCTTCTGCATCCGCTCCACCAGCTTTCCGGCGGTGCTTTTCTCAATGTCCATGACGATTTTGGCTTTTTTCCCTTTTTTGCGGCAGATGCAGCAGATTCCGACGGCGGCGCCTACGGCGTCCAGATCCGCGTTCCTGTGGCCCATGACGAAAACATGGCTGCTCTGGGCCACCAGCTCCAGCAGGGAGTTGGCCGTGACACGGGCCCGGACCTTGGAGCGGTGGTCCGTCTCCTTGGTGCGGCCTCCGAAGAAGGAGAAGTTGTACCGGTCCTTGATTACCGCCTGATCGCCGCCCCGGGACAGAGCCATCTCAATACTCAGAGCGGCAAAGCTGAACGCCTCCTCGAAGGTGGCGGCATCCTTGCCCACACCCAGGGAAATAGTGGCCGCCACGCCTGTGGGGCTGACAACCCGGTGAATTTCCTCCAGCAGGGGGAATTTCCGCTCCACGGAGGTCTTCAGGTCCCTGGCTTCAAAGACGAAAAGGAACCGGTTGCGCTCCAGACGGCGCAGCAAACCGTGGTAGTCCTCGGTGCAGCGGGTGATGGTCTCGTTCAGCTCCGCGTTCAGGCTGGAGATGGCGCCCTCCGTCAGATTTTTGGTCATCTCCTCATAATTATCCACCAGGATGATGGCCACCACCGGGCGGGAGCGGATGTACTCGTCCCGGACCTGGTAAAGCTCCGTCAGGTCCGCGAAATAAACGGTGCTCAGAATGGAGCCGTCTCCCTGCTTGTCCTGGAAGGTGGAGCCGTAGACCCGGTAACGCCGGTCTCCCAATTGCAGATCATAGGGGCACTCGGTCTTGCCCGCAGCCAGCCAGTCCGTGGTGAGGGTGGGCAGCACCTTACCGATCTTCTGGTTAAACATACTCTCCTTCATGCCGGTAATCCGGGCAAACTGGGCATTGTACCAGATGATCTCCCCGTCCATAAGTCGCAGCATGGCCATGGGCAGGGGCATATTCACCTTGTTTGCCACCTCCAGCGTATCTGTCGTGGACTGGATGTACGCTGTCAGCTCCCGGCGCTGGTACACCCGGCCAATTTGATAGAAAGCGAACAGCAGCGCCGTGGCCGCCGCTTCCGCCACGGCCAGCTCGATACAGTTCATCAGGAAGGAGGCAACGGCAAATCCCAACAGCACCACAAAATACAAACCCATGGTGGGGTCCTTCAGCCACCCCAGCTTCTTATTCTTTTTCACAGGCTCTCACCTTCCGTTCCTCCCGCGCAACGCAGAGATAATTCAGTTTATTATATCAGAATATTCCCGGAAGCGCAAGTAGAATCCAGGAAAACTGGAATATTCACTTCTGCGCCTTCAATCTTCAAACTAAACGCGACAGGAAAAGGAAAGTGTGTTGCG
>JBJDYK010000126.1:0-8096 GCA_051867275.1 Faecousia sp. | reverse complement strand
TCCCCACACAAGGGGGGCTTCCTCCATGGGGTCATATCATTTGACAACGCAGATTAAGGTTTCTTAATTTTTTGTGACCGCCTTGAAAAAAACGACAAAAGGATTATAATAGTCTCATTAAAGAATAATTGGTCGAACTCTGTCTTTGGCAGGGTTAGGAGGAATCATATGGCAGATGAACGTGTATCTCTGGGCGGCGATGCCGCACGGCCCGGAGCGAAACAGGAATGGGAACGCATTCTGGAGGAAGCGCTCAACGGCGTGGACAGCGGGACCCGGCAGCCCGCCTCCGGGTCCCAGTCGGACCCGGAGCTGTGGGACCTTGACGCGTTTTTGAATCCCAGAGAACCGGCGGCCCCGGCATCCCAGCCCCCTGAGGAGCCGGAAATCCTGGCTCCCGTACACAGGCAGCGGAGAGAACCCTCTGCTGCCCAGACAGGAAGAACGCCTCAGCCAAGGCAGCACCGTGCCGGGCCGGAGCGTGAGGTCAGACGGTCCGGGAACGAAAGCACCCGCCATCCCTCCGCCCATGAGCCCCAAAAGAAAAAGGGTCAGCCCTCGTCTAATCCCAGGCTGAAGAAAATCCGCAGGAACCGCTTCTGGCTGCTGGCCTATCTGTGGCTGACGCTGGTATTTACGGAAATATTGGTCCGGGCTGCCACCAATCAGGAGATGTTCTGGAGACCGGGTCTGTTCCTGAGTCTGCTGTTTGCCATCGCGCCCGCCATGCTGTGCTTCGCTCTGGTGACATCTTTCAAGAAGACGAAGGTGAACAAGGGTATTCTGATTGGAATCCTGGCTGTGGTTTATCTGCTTTATGCTTCACAGTTGGTATATTACAAGGCCTTCGACCAGTTCTATACGGCTGTTTCCATGGGGAATGCCAAGCAGGGCTTTGGCTTTATGGGTACCATTTTGCAGATCATCGGTCAGAATATTATTGCGCTGATCGTTCTGGCGCTTCCGCTGATTTTTGTGTGTGTTTTCGGAAAGCACTTTTTCAGCTTCAAGGGCGGAAAAAGCTGGCTCGGTTCGGTGCTTTTGGCGGTGGTTGGCATTGTGCTCCACTTCCTGGTCGTGCTGATCCTTCCCCTTTGGGGAACCGATACCAGAACGCCCTACGACATGTACCATTATGTATATGATGTGAAGGATTCCGCCGCGCAGTTGGGTCTGGGGACGGCGTTCCGGCTGGATGCCAAGTGGGCTGTATTTGGCACCGGAAAGACCCATGGCTTGGACCTGTCGGTACCGAATTATCAGGAAAAACCGGGTGATACGGATGCTTCCGGCGGCGAAACAACGCCTGACGGCACCGGTGCATCCGAACCGGGGCAAACGACCCCCGTGGAGTATGGCTATAACATTCTGGAAGATCTGGACCTGGAGGCATTGGCTGCCGCTGAGGGAGATTCCGACATCCGGGATATGCACCTGTATTTCAACAGCATTCAGCCCACTCGGAAAAATGAGAAAACCGGTATGTTTGAGGGCTGCAATCTGATCCTGATTACGGCCGAGAGCTTCTCCCATTTGGCCATCGACCCGGAAGTCACCCCCACGCTTTACAAGATGCAGACCGAGGGCTTCAATTTCACCAATTTCTACACTCCGATCTGGGGTGTCTCTACCTCCGACGGCGAGTATGTGGCCGTCACCGGCACCATTCCCAAGGCGGGAGTCTGGAGCTTCTATCGGACCGGCGAGCAGAAGAATTATATGCCTCTGACCATGTGTGCCCAACTGAAGAACCTGGGTTACAGCGCCTATGGATACCATAACCACGACTATGACTATTATGACCGGGATCTGTCCCATCCCAACCTGGGCTATATCTACAAGGGCATGGGCAACGGCATGGAGGAAGGTGTCAAAAAGCAGTGGCCGGAGTCCGATCTGGAGATGATCGACTTTACCACGCCCGACTATATCAATCAGGAACCCTTCCATGCCTATTACATGACCGTCTCCGGCCATAAGGAGTACAACTTCCTGGGTGGCAACAAAATGTCCTCCAAGAACCAGGACGCGGTTTCCGATTTGCCCTACAGCGAGACGGTTCAGGCGTATCTGGCTACCCAGATCGAGCTGGATAAGGCAATGGAACTGCTGCTGCAGCGATTGGAGGAGGCCGGTGTGGCGGAGAACACCGTCATTGTCATCTCCGCCGACCACTATCCCTACGGACTGACGCCTGAGCAGATCGGAGAGCTGGAGGGCCATGAGATTGACACCACCTTTGAGATGTACCGCAATGCGCTTATCATCTACAGGCCGGGTATGACGCCTGAAACCATTGACGAGGCCTGCTGTTCCATGGACATTCTCCCCACGCTGTCCAATTTGTTCGGCATTGAGTATGACTCCCGCCTGTATATGGGCCACGACATTTTCTCCGATGCGGAGCCTCTGGTCATCTTCCAGGAGCGCAGCTGGATTACGGACAAAGCGATCTATAACGCCAAAACCGGCGAAGCAGAAAGTCTCACCGGTGAGGAAATTGATGACGACTATGTGAGCTATATTAAGAGCGTGGTCAACAACAAATTCTCCGCCTCTGCCAACATTCTGGATATGGACTACTGGCGCATTCTCTTTGGCAAAGACGAATAACCCCAACAGCCGGAGGCAAGCCCGCCTCCGGCTTCGTTTATAAAAACTTCATAAAGGATTCATTTGCATAACGAAACCGGATATGATATAGTAGAATCAATCAAACTCCCGGAGGCGTTTATGACTGACTTGCAGCTGAAATTACAAAATGCGTTCCAGAATCTGGAGCTTCGTATGGAGGAGCCTTTATCCCGGCACACCTCCTTTAAAATCGGAGGCCCTGCGGAGGTGTTCGCGCTCCCTCACAGCGTAGAAGAACTGAGCAGCCTTCTCCGTTGGTCCTGTGACAACGGCATCACCCCTACCATTCTGGGCTCCGGCACCAATGTGCTGGCTTCGGACAGGGGAAAGCGGGGCCTTGTGATCTGCACCCGCGGCTGTACGGAGCCACTGGAGCGGCTGGACGAGACCCGTATCCGGGTGGCCTCCGGTGTCTCCATGGCCCGGGCGGCTACGTTCGCCGCGAATCTGGGCCTGTCCGGACTGGAATTTGCCCACGGCATTCCCGGCTCCGTAGGCGGCGGCCTGTATATGAATGCCGGGGCTTACGGAGGCGAAATCAAACAGGTGGCCGTTAAGACGGAATATCTGGACTTTGCCGGAAATCTCCACAGTCTGGAAGGGGAGACCCAGGAATTCTCCTACCGCCATAGCGCCTGTACCGGCAAGCCATGGATTATTGTGTCCGGCATCTTCTGCCTGACACCCCGCCCGGAGGCGGGGATTCGGGCCACAATGCAGGAGCTGATGGAGAGACGAAGGGCCTCCCAGCCTCTGGATCTGCCCTCCGCCGGTTCCACCTTCAAGCGTCCCATAGGAGGTTATGCCGCCGCCCTGATCGATCAGGCGGGGCTGAAGGGGTTCCGGATCGGCGGCGCCGCCGTCTCTTCCAAGCACGCCGGGTTCGTTGTGAATCTGGGCGGCGCCACGGAAGCGGATGTGCTGACGCTTATGGAAGAAATTCAAAAGAAAGTCTTTGAAACCAGCGGAATTTGGCTGGAGCCGGAGGTTGTCCGGCTGTAACAGATACAGGAGGCCCCATCATGTCCTTTTCCTCCCAGGTAAAAAATGAGATATGCCGGTCCCTACCGGCGAAAAAATGCTGCTGCCTGGCCCAGTGCTTCGGCATTCTGTTGTTCTGCAATACCTTTTCCGGAACCGGCATCCGCATCGTGACGGAGAGCCAGGACCTGGTGGCCCTGCTGCCGAAGCTGTGGAAACGGGCCTTCGGACTGAGCTTTGACGAGCAGCCGGAGAATCTCTCCGGAAAGCAGGTGTTTCAAATTCGGGACCCTGCCAAGCTGAAGACCATTTTGCACGCCTTCGGGTTCGACCCCGACGATACGGTGGCTCTCCATGTAAACCTGAGTGTCCTGGAGGAGGACTGCTGCAAAACCGCTTTCCTCCGTGGAGCCTTTCTGGCGGGAGGCTCCGTAACGGACCCGGCCAAGGGCTATCATTTGGAGCTGACTACCTCCCACAGCTTCGTGGCAAGGGAGACCTATCCTCTGATCGAGGAGCTGCTGGGGGTGTACCCCAAGCTGACCAACCGGGGCGGCAGCAGTGTGCTGTATTTTAAGCAGAGCGACCTGATCACCGATTTTCTGACTCTTCTGGGGGCCCCTGTGGCTGCCATGGGCATCATGGAGGCCAAGCTGGAAAAGGAGCTGAAAAACCGGGTCAATCGCCGCTGCAATTGTGACGACGCCAATACCTCCAAGGTGGTGGACGCTGCCCAGGAGCAGCTTGCGGCCATCCGTACCCTGGAAAAGCGGGGCATGCTGGAGCATCTGCCGCCCAAACTCCTGCAGGCGGCCAGAGCCAGGACGGAAAACCCGGAGTCCAATTTGACAGAGCTGGCGGGTCTGATGGAACCGCCCATCACAAAATCCTCCATGAGCCACCGTCTGAAGCGGCTCATGGAGCTGGCGCGGGAGGAGTAGACCATGGGGTTTGTTCATCTGCATGTCCATACGGAATACAGTCTTCTGGACGGTGCCTGCCGCATTGGCGGGCTTATGGAGCGTGTAAAGGAGCTGGGGCAGGAGGCTGTAGCCATTACGGACCACGGCGTCATGTACGGCGTCATCGATTTTTATAAAGCCGCCAAGGCAGCCGGGGTGAAGCCCATCATCGGCTGCGAGGTCTACGTTGCGCCCCGGAGCATGGAGGACCATGTCTACGGCATTGACAACGAGGCGTATCATCTGGTCCTTTTGTGCAAGGATATGGAGGGCTACGCCAATCTGTCCAGCCTGGTATCCGCCGGATTCCTGCGGGGCTTCTACGGCAAGCCCAGAGTGGACCTGGCTCTGCTGCGTCAGCACTCCAGGGGCCTCATCGCCCTGTCCGCCTGCCTGGCAGGTGCCATCCCCAGACGCCTTATGGAGAACGACTATGACGCTGCGAAAGCCTATGCCCTGGAGCTTTCGGATATTTTCGGTAAGGACAATTTCTTTTTGGAGCTGCAGGACCACGGCATCCAGGCCCAGAAAACGGTGAATCAGGGGGTCTGCCGCCTGGCAAGAGAGACGGGGCTTCCCCTGGTTGTAACCAACGATGCCCATTATCTACGCAAGGAGGACGCCAAGATCCAGGATGTGCTGCTGTGCGTCCAGACGGCGAAAACCGTGGATGATCCCAACCGGATGCGCTTTGAAACGGAGGAGTTTTACCTCAAGAGTGAGGAGGCACTGCGGAAGCTGTTCCCCGAGGTGGAGGAAGCCTTTGAAAACACGGTGAAAATCGCGCAGCGGTGCAACGTGGAGTTTGTGTTCAACGAATACAAGCTGCCGTCTTTCCCGGTCCCCGAGGGCTATACCAATGAGGCGTACTTCCGCAAGCTCTGCGAGGACGGCTTCCGGGAACGCTATCCCCATGCGGATTCTTCCTACCGCCAGCGGCTGGAATATGAGATCGGCGTCATTAGTAAAATGGGATATGTGAATTACTATCTCATTGTCTGGGATTTTATCCGCTATGCCAAGGAAAACGGCATTCCCGTTGGCCCGGGCCGTGGCTCCGGAGCGGCTTCCATTGTGGCCTACTGCCTCCATATTACGGAGGTGGATCCGCTGAAATACGCCCTGATTTTTGAACGCTTCCTGAATCCGGAGCGGGTCAGTATGCCCGATTTTGATACGGACTTCTGCCAGGAGCGGCGGGGGGAAGTCATTGACTATGTGATGGAGAAATATGGGACGGATCATGTGGCCCAGATCGTCACCTTTGGCACCATGGCAGCCAGAGGCGCCATCCGGGACGTGGGCCGCGCCCTGAATTTCACCTATGCGGAGACCGATGTGGTGGCAAAGCTGGTGCCCTCCACGCCCCATATCACATTGGATGAGGCTCTACAGGCATCCCCGCAGCTTAAGACCATGTACGATGAGGACTCCAGAGTGCGGAATCTCATTGATACGGCCCGGGCATTGGAGGGGATGCCCCGCAATACCTCCACCCATGCGGCAGGTGTTGTGATTACGGACCAGCCCGTGGAGCATTATGTGCCGTTGTCCCGGAATGACGATACCATCGTCACCCAGTACACCATGGCCACCATCGAGGAGCTGGGCCTTCTGAAGATGGACTTTCTGGGTCTGCGCAACCTGACGGTGATTGACGAGGCGGAGCGGGAGATCCGAAAAACGGAGCCGGACTTCGCCATGAAAAACGTGTCCAATGAGGACCCGGAGACCTATGCCATGCTTTCCGAGGGCAAGACCCAGGGCGTATTCCAGTTGGAATCGGCAGGCATCACCGGTGTGTGCGTTAATATGAAGCCAACCTCCATCGAGGACCTGACGGCTATCGTGGCCCTGTACCGCCCCGGCCCCATGGATTCCATTCCGAAATTCATTGCGAACAAGCTGAATCCAAAGAATATTACCTACAAAACGCCTCTGTTGGAACCGATTCTGCGGGTCACCTATGGCTGCATCGTCTACCAGGAGCAGGTGATTGAGATATTCCGCTCTCTGGCAGGTTACACCATGGGCCAGGCAGACAACATCCGCCGCGCCATCTCCAAGAAAAAGCAGAATGTCATCGAGGCCGAGCGGGTGGTCTTCGTCTATGGAGACGAGAAGCAGGGAATACCGGGCGCGGTTGCCAAGGGGGTTTCTGAGGCGGCGGCCCAGTCCATTTATGATGAGATTGTGGATTTCGCCAACTATGCTTTCAATAAGGCCCACGCGGTCTGCTACGCGGTGGTTTCCTATCAGACGGCTTACCTGAAATGCCACTATCCCTGGCAGTATATGGCGGCTCTTATGACCTCCGTTCTGGACAGCGCCGCCAAGATCGGAGACTATATCTCCGAATGTAAGGGGATGAATATCCCGGTTTTGCCCCCGGATATCAACAGCTCCGAGGATAAATTTACGGTAGAACCGTCAGGCATCCGCTTCGGTCTGGGTGCCGTAAAAAATATTGGTCGGGGCTTCATCCGTTCCATGGTATCAAAACGGAATGAGGACGGCCCATTTCGCTCTCTTGAAGACTTTGTCCAGCGTATGGGCGAGGGGGAGCTGAATAAGCGGATGGTGGAGAATCTGATTAAGTGCGGCGCCATGGACTGCTTTGGCCTGCGCAGAAGTCAGCTTCTGGCCATTTACGAGCCCACCATGGATGCTGTCGCGGTGAACCGCCGCAGAAACGTGGAAGGTCAGCTTGGCCTGTTCGGAATGCTGGAGGAGGATGCCCCCGGTGTTTCGGTTCAGGTGCCCGATTGCAAGGAGGCCTCCCGGGCCGAGATCATGGCTATGGAAAAGGAGGCTACGGGGCTGTACCTGTCCGGCCACCCCATGGATGACTACCGGCAGTACCTGAAAAATACACGGGTACAGACCATCGGGAAGCTGATGGATGAGGACAGCCGGATTCAGGATGACAGCATTGTATCCGTGGCGGGTGTGGTTCAAAAGGTCAAAATGAAGACCACAAAGAACAATTCCATGATGGCCTATGTGACCATGGAGGATGACACCGGCTCCATTGAAATGCTGGCCTTTTCCAATGTGCTGAGCCAGTATGGCAGCTATCTGCGGGAGGGCTGCGCCATCGTTGTGGTGGGCCGTCTGTCCATTCGGGATGAGAAGGAACCGCAGATTGTGGTCAACCGGGCCAGACCCATCGAGGACTATGCCAGATTGCCCCAGGAAGCGGAACCGCCTGCCCCAAAGGTGAAAAGCGGGAAGCTGTATCTGCGCCTGCCCTCTGAGGCAGACCCACGTTACCGGAAGGTGAAGGCCATCGTCAATATGTTCCCGGGAACCAGCCAGGTCTCCGTCTACTTTGCCGATACCAAGGTTCGCCGGGGAGCGCTGTGCGCCCTGGATGCGGATATGCTGGCGGAGCTGGAACGGCTTTTGGGACGGGAGAATGTGGTGCTGAAGTAATGTAGAAGACACGATATAAAGTTTTCTAATTTGTATGTGCTAAAATGATGTGACCCTCATAAAAAAAAGAAACAGGAACCCCCA
>JBJDYK010000125.1:0-8263 GCA_051867275.1 Faecousia sp. | reverse complement strand
GGCTGCTGCCGGGGAGGGGGAATTGTTGGAATATGGAAATATTAGCCTTCCAGGTTCTCGCCGGTCTCCTTGCTGAAGACGTGGGCCACGTTGCCGTTGAAGGTGAAATGCACGTTGGCGCCCATCTTGAAGGTGCCGATTTCCCGGCCGTTGTGGTCCATGGTCTGGACAACCAGCACCACGTCCTTGCCGCCTTCCATGGTGGCGTGGAGATGGACGGCGGAGCCCATCATTTCGGACACGTCCAATCTGGCGGGAACGCCGGAATCGCTGAGGGTCATATGCTCGGGACGGACACCCAGGGTGACGCTCTGGGCCTTCACATCCTTGGCCTTCAGGGCGGCCTGCTTCTCCGGGGACAGCTCCACCTTGTTGCCTTCCAGCACCACGGCGTACTTGCCGTTCTCCAGCACCAGCTGGGCGTCGAAGAAGTTCATCTGGGGCGTGCCGATGAAGCCGGCCACGAACAGGTTGTGGGGATGGTTAAAGACCTCCTGAGGCGTGCCGATCTGCTGGATGAAGCCGTCCTTCATGATGACGATCCGGTCGCCCAGGGTCATGGCCTCGGTCTGGTCGTGGGTAACATAGATAAAGGTGGTATTGATGCGCTCCCGGAGCTTGATGATCTCGGCGCGCATCTGGTTACGGAGCTTGGCGTCCAGGTTGGACAGAGGCTCGTCCATCAGGAAGACCTTGGGGTTCCGGACAATGGCGCGGCCGATGGCCACACGCTGACGCTGACCGCCGGACAGAGCCTTGGGCTTCCGGCCCAGGTACTGGGTGATGTCCAGAATTTCGGCGGCTTCCTTCACTGCCTTGTCGATCTCGTCCTTGGGAACGTGACGGAGCTTCAGGGCGAAGGCCATGTTGTCATACACGGTCATGTGGGGATACAGGGCGTAGTTCTGGAAAACCATGGCGATGTCCCGGTCCTTGGGGGCCACGTCGTTGACCCGCTTTCCGTCGATGAGCAGATCGCCCTCGGAGATCTCCTCCAGACCGGCAACCATACGCAAAGTGGTGGACTTGCCGCAGCCGGAGGGGCCAACCAGAACAATGAATTCCTTGTCCGCGATTTCCAGGTTGAAGTCGTGAACGGCTACGACGCCCTCATCGGTGACGGTGAGCTGTGCCTTGCCTTCCTTGGGGGCCTCCTCGCCCTTCTTCTTTTTCTTGTCGTCGCCGCTGAAGGGATAGATTTTCTTGATGCCTCTTAATGTTACCTGTGCCATATGCTTCTGACTCCGGCCCAAGGGCCTCCGCGCCTTGTGCCTCGTGGTATAACACCACATTACGGCAGGTCTCCACACTGCCGCACCGCGAGTCCGACGGAATGATAGTTTCCTCCTTTTTTTATGCGCAGGGCCTAACGCGATTGCGTGGAGTAGGCCGGGCGCATATAGATAATACTATGATACCATGAATCATGTGGCGGGGCAACCAGGCGTTTCCACCAAAAAATACAACATTTTTTATGCGAAATACCGGTTTTTTCACCCGTAGGGGAGGGTCATGACCCTCCCGGCGGCAGGCACCTGTTTTTTCAAACTGATTTGGGCGAAACCACTGGGAACTTTCCCCGAATTTGCCGGAACACAGTACAAAGTGTTTTTGCGTACTGCCGGGAGGGTCATGACCCTCCCCTACGGGCGGCCCTTAAGTTTGTGACATGGATTACAGCTCCTGCCGCAAAAGCCGGCGGTCGATTTTGCCGTTGGGGTTCAGGGGCAGGCCGGGCAGCAGCTTCACCCGGGCGGGAACCATGTAGTCAGACAGCTTCTCCCGCAGGGCAGTCCGAATGTCCTTCCCCGTAAGCTCGCTTCCCGCCGTCAGGCTGCACAGCAGCACGATTTTCTGCTTTTCCCCGTCATAGAGGCAGCAGCAGGCGTCGATGCCGGGGATGCTTCCGGCGGCGGTTTCAATTTCCCCCAGCTCGATGCGGCGGCCCATGTGCTTGATCTGGTAGTCCCGCCGGGCGGCGAAGACCAGGCGGCCCTGTTCGTCATACCGGGCCATGTCCCCGGTGCGGAAGTACCGCTTCTCCCCTTCCCCCAGGTTCAGGCGGGGGAAGGCTTCTTCGGTTTTTTGAAGGTCTCCGAAGTAGCCCAGAGCCAGGGCGGGGCTGGCGATGTACAGCTCCCCTACCACCTCCGGCTCCGTCACCACCCGGCCCTCACAGACCAGCTTCACGTCGCAGTTGGGCAGAGACGCGCCGATGGGAAGACTGTCGCCGTCGTCAAATTCCCCCTCCACGGGGTAGTGGCAGGCCACCCCGGCAATCTCCGAGGAGCCGTACAGGTTGACATAACTCAAATGCGGCAGAGCCTTGCGCCACCGGTTCAGCTGCTTCATGGGGAACACCTCCCCCACGAAGAAGACCCGCTTTAAAGTCCGGGGCAAAATCTCCGAGAAGGTGTTGAGCCTGGTCACGATGGACAGGGCCGAGGGCACCCAGGAAATGGTGTCGATGCCGCGCTCGTTCATATACTCTACCAGCTTCACCGGGAAGGAGAACAGCTCCGCCGGAATCACCTCCAGACGGCAGCCGGTGGCGGCCATCAGGTACAGGTCCTTGGCCGAGGCGTCGAAGAAGAAGGGGGTCTGGTTGCCCAGAATGTTGGTTTCGTCAAAGGGGTACAGGCCCGTGAAGGCCTCCAGATAGCTGAGGACGGCTCCATGGCTCTTGGCTACCCCCTTGGGCACCCCGGTGGAGCCGGAGGTGTAGACCAGATAGGCAAGGTCATCTTTCCCCGTGTCCGGAAGAGAGCAGGGGGGCAGGCTGTCGGCCAGCTCCTGACCTACCGGCACGGCCCCCTCCACCTTTTCGCCGTGGTAAATGGCCAGCACCGCCCCGGCGCTTTCGAGAATGCGTTCCCGTTTTTCCGGGGGGGCGTCCTCGTCCAGGGGAACGTAGTAGCCCCCGGCGTACAGGACGCTCAGCAGCAGCACCGGGGTCCAGGCCTCATGGCGGGCATACACCGCCACCGCCTTCCCCCGGCAGCCCACGGAGGACAGAAAGGTTCCGATGGCCCGGGCCGTCTGCCGCAGCCGGGCAAAAGAAAAGCCCGTCTCCCGGTCCGCCACCGCGATATGCTCCGGAAACCGCTCCGCGGTGGCCTCAAATAAGGCAATCAGATTCTGATACATGAGTTACACTCCTGTTGGTTTTATATGTACGGAATATCAATGCACCCGTAGGGGAGGGTCATGACCCTCCCGGCGGCAGGCACCTGATTTTATGAACACATTTCGGCGAATCCGCAGGGAGTTTGGCCCGAATTCGCCAAAAAATGGTACGATTTGTTATTGCACACTGCCGGGAGGGTCATGACCCTCCCCTACGGGTGCATTTATGGCCCTGGAGGCGGCTACGGCCAATTGGTCGCAGCGGTTGTTTTTGGGGTTGGCCGCGTGGCCCTTGACCCAGTGGTAGCTGACCTGATGGCGCGTCACCAGGGGCAGCAGCCGCTCCCACAAATCCACGTTCAGGGCGGGCTTTTTGTCGGACTTGATCCAGCCCCGCTTCTTCCAGCCCCAGACCCAGCCCTTTTCCAGGGCGTCAATGACATATTTGGAGTCGGAATACAGCTCCACCCGGCAGGGCTCCTTCAGCTGCTCCAGGGCGGAGATCACCGCAGTCAGCTCCATGCGGTTGTTGGTGGTGGCGGGATCGCCGCCGGACAGCTCCTTCTCGTGGCCCATGTACTCCAGAATGGCCCCCCAGCCACCGGGGCCGGGGTTGCCGGAGCAGGCGCCGTCGGTGTAGATGGTGACGGTCTTCATGCTTCCTCCCTGCTGCCGCCCGGTCTTCTCCGGGGACGGGCGGGCTTGTTCAGGCTGCAGCAGCCCGTAAGCAGCCACAGGATCATGGCGATGCTCCGCAGCAGATTCTCCGCGCCGCCGTCTGCCAGGGAGATCATGGAGAAGAAAACCGCAGCCATGGAGCAGAACAGACTGGTCCGCCTGCGGCCCTTGTCGAAGATGAAGCCTCCCAGGTGGAAGGCCGCCAGCATGGAAAACAGGCTGGCAAGCAACTGGAAGCAGTAGTCCCCCAGCATGGGGTCGGCGCTCCAGTGACGGAACCGGGCAATCAGGTCCCCTGCCAGCGCCAGCGTCACCACCATGGACATGGACAGCCAGGCGGTTCCCTTCCACCTTAAAGCGCCCAGGACGCACAGACACAGGGCTCCGGCCATGCCCAGAGCGGCCATGGCGATGTCAAACACATCCCCGGTGGAGAGGACCGCCATGACCCGGTTGACGAAGAACAGTAGACCGGCCACCATAGCGCAGGTACCGGCCACGGGGGAGGGGCCGAAGTTTTCCGTATACTTTGCCCGGGTGCCCATGTGGAGGCACAGGTACACAAGCCCCCCCAGCACCAGGGCCGAGAGAATCCACAGTGCCGTATAGGCCCAATTGCCGGGGAGCTGGACGCCCTGCTGGTCGTAGCCGGTTTTCAGCATTACCAGCCGCAGCGCGAAGCCCAAAAGGCCGCCGCCCACCGTCAGGACCGGCAAGGGCAGAGGACCGAATTTCTGTTGCTTCATATGCTTCATCCTTCCCATTTCACGGTAGTATTATATGCTTATCGGGGTGACTCGATAAAACAGACAATAATCGATTCCGCTTGCACCGCTGTAGGGGAGGGTCACGACCCTCCCGGCGGCAGGCATCGGTTGTTACGAACAAACTTAGGCGAATCCGCAGGGGGGTCGTCTCGAATTCGCCGAAATACAGTGCAAAATATTTTTGCGTTCTGCCGGGAGGGTCACGACCCTCCCCTACAGTGGGTGCGTTTGCTGACTGGGCCCAATAAGCATTATGTATTATAGCACAGGCCGGAACCGATGTGAACGGCATTTTGGGAAAAAGTTTCTCCGAAGCCTTGTAATTTTCGGCGGATTGGGTTATCCTTATGTCAATTCTGATGAGGAGTGTTGATTTTGAAAAACATCCGTGTTGGTTTGATATTGGGTCTGATTCTGCTCTTTGGCCTGGGGGCCGCCGACGGCATCAGTCAGCTCCGGGGCATCCCCTTCCTGCCGGCCTTTCTGGAAAACACCCTGACGGTCCTGTTTTTCCTGGGGATCGGGGGACTGATCTGGGTGGCCTGGCGGGAGAAGAACCGGGACGCCATGGCGAGGATTCGGGTCTGGTCCTTGACGGTGCTGCTGCTGAGTCTGGGGATGCTGTTTGTCCTGTGGGGCCTCACCGCCGCCAGAGCCTCCGCCGGTGTTGTGAATCTTGCCATCTATGCCCTGGCGGTGATTTCCGTACCTATGGCCAATTGTACGGTGATGTTCTGGCCCGTTCTGGGCTGGTCCCTGACCTTTGTGGTGAGTCTGTACCTCACGAAGAAGCTGCCCAAGGAAATCCGCCGTTCATAAAAACCCGCGCCCCAGTGGGCGCGGGTTTTTTATAGGGGGAAACGGTTGCGCTTGTGGTTTTCCCCCCGGTCGCCGGGGACGGTGCTGTGAATCGCCGGAAGCTCCGGGTCCTTCACCTCCCAGGGAATGGGGGTTTTCTTTTCTTCCTCTTTTTTCATGCCCAGCCCTCCTTCGGGCTTAGCTTGTGAAAAAACAGTCCGCTTTATGCGAGCATTCCGGTTTTCCCCATACAGAAGGTAATCGGAAATTTACCGAATATCGCTGTAGGGCGGGGGCATGCCCCCGCCCTACAGGCGCGAAACGAAAGTGCTGCAGTAAAATGGGAACGATAAACGGAAATTTTCGAATCGCCTGGTGGCTGGGCCTTATCCGGCGGTGTAGGCCACCAGCTCCACGGTGTAGCCTGCCTGGCGCAGGGCGTCCACCAGGCCGTCCTGGCCCAGCAGGTGAGCCAGACCCACGGCGTAGAACACGGTGTCCCCGCTTTCCAGATACCCCTGGGCCACCTTCAGCATATCCACGTTCCGGTCGGTCAGCATGGCCTGGTTGTATTCCTCGTAGGCGGCCAGCTCCTCCTCGGTCATTTCGGAGGTGTCCTCCTCCTCGTTCAGGTAGGCGATCAGCTCCGCCTCGTCGCCCCGGCACCACATCTCGTACAGCTCGCTGACGCCCTGTTGATAGGCGTCCACGCCCCCGGCCACGGCAGAGGCCAGCATATATTCCTGGACGGTGTCGGAGTAGTCCGACAGCATCTGAAGCTGGGCCTGGCCGGACTCCACATCCAGAATCCGCTTCTCCTGGTCCCTGGCCCGTTCCAGCAGCCGGTTGTCCATGCCAAACTCGCTGGAGAGGCTGCGGCCCTGACGCAGATAGAAGTTCTCAATGGCGTTGCTCCAGAAGAAGGGCTTCATGTTGTCCGCGTAGAAGGCGTAGTTGCCGCTGATTTGCATGGCGGTCAGAGCCAGCTCGTACAGCTCCTGGTCCTGCAGATGGTCCTGAATGGTGGAACCGTCCTCATATACATAGGCCGCGCTGACCTGCTCCTGCAGCTCCGGGTCGTTTTCCACCTCCTCCAGGAAGGCGTCGGAGTCAAACTCCACCGCCAGGGCGTCGGCGCTGTCAAAGGCGTCGTAAATCTCCTGGGGCAGGAAGCCGGTGCGGCTGTCGCCCACATGGATGGTGCCCAGAAGCCAGAGGGTATTGCCCTGGTCGTCCGTCACCTTGTAGAACACGGGGGTGGCGGGATTTTCCGGCTCCTGCTCCGGCAGATGCTCGTCGGTTACATTAAAATAGGAATCCTGACTGGGCAGGTCCAGGGACATGGTGTGCTGCAGCACCAGGGGGCAGTCCTCCCCGTCAAAGGTATGGATGCCGGTAAAGTCCACGCTGTAGGCCGTAGGCAGCAGGGTGTACAGATCCAGAGCCAGATAGCCCTCCAGGGCTTCGGTGGTATAGCTGTCGGCCAGCTCCATCAGGGCGGTGGGGTCGCCGAAGAATTCCTCCTCGACAGCCATCTCCATGGCCGCGCCGCAATCTTCGTTGCCGGTGAAGCGGATCAGAATGCCGGCCCCCGTAACCTCCATGGAGGCGGTGCTGAGCTGGGTGGGGTCTGCCAGGAAGGTGGCGGTGTGGTCGGAAACGTTGGTCCGCATCGTGTCCGGGCGGAGGACGGGATAGGTGAAGGGCTCCTCGTCGTCCTCCGTAAAGGTACCCTGGCCGTTCATAACCAGGTCCTCACAGTGATAGCCGACTTTCGGGATTCCCATCAGATTGTAGGGTGAGAATTCGTATTCTTCCTTATATACCAGGTCCTTGCCGGTTCCGTAAATATCCAGACTGTCGGTGGCCACCACAACCTCGCCGCTGGCATAGCAGACCAGTTGATTCTCAATCCGCACACTGCGGGAATCGGCAACATCCAGGCCCAGAATGCCCAGCTTCAGGTAAAGGGGGGCATCCAGGTCCTCGATTTCCGTGAAGTTCTCGGACTCCGGGGCGGCCGGCATGGGGTCGAAGTAGTCAATGGAGACAGTCAGCTCCAGCTCCCGAACCGCGCCACCGGCGGCGCAGGTGGCCCGATAGGTGTAGCCCACGATTTGGCCGTCCTCCTCGGTGGCGGTGGCCTCCACGTCGCTGACCCGGAAGCCTGCCAGCCAGGACTCCGGCTCCGTAGGCCCGGTGAAGGTGTAGACGGCCTGGGCCCCGGAAACGGTGGATTCCACCTGCTCATACAGGGTCCCGTCCACCAGAACCAGGGGATAGAACCGGTCCAGAAATTCCTCCCCGGTCATGGGCTGGCTGTACAGGCCTTCGCCCAGGGTCAGGTAACCGTTGCCATCGGCGTACTGCTCGGTGTATCGGAACTTCTCCCCGCTGTAGCGCATGGACTGCTCTACCTTAGCCAGGAAGTTTTCGGTGCCGATACCGGAGAAGGCTGCCTCGTAGGTGCAGTCGCTCTCAAATTCCTCCCCGGCGGTGGTGATGGTGATCAGCTCCCGGATGTGAAGCTCCAGGTTCTCCGCCTCCGCCAAAGCCCGGGAAACCTCCTGATAGCTTTCCAGGGCCGTGGGACCCTCGGTGGCGGCGGTGGTCTGGGGCGTGGCGGTAGGGACGTCCTGGGGCGTCTTGTCACCGCAGGCAGACAGGCACAGCAGAAGCGCCAGGCACAGCAGACAGGATACGATACGTTTTTTCATCATGCTCTCCTCCTAATGTGAATCGGAAAAACAACAATATACTACAATTATAGAGGAATCACATGGAATGTCAAGCAGAAACCATAAAAAGCAGATGCGGAACCTTGCAAACCGATAAACGGAAATTTTCCCCACATCCCCGTAGGGCGGGGGCATGCCCCCGCCGGGCAGTCGCAA
>JBJDYK010000124.1:0-1503 GCA_051867275.1 Faecousia sp. | reverse complement strand
TCAGTATTTTTTTGCATCGTCTGCCTCCCCTTTCCCAATTTCACGGATTCTTTGCAGCAGTGCCAGCACCACACCGGCACTGAACGCAACACAGATAAAAATAATCAGCAGCAGTACAGCCAGCGGCGGGGCATCCTGGGGGTAAGCGGTGTAGGCCCAGACCATCAAAATCCCGATCCCCAGCATCAGTCCCAGGAACAGGAGGGCCACCGCCACGGGCGCTATGTATCGCGACCGCACATCCTGGGACTGCTTGTTCTGGAAGGTTGCGCCGGAGCGCTCCATTTCCTCCATTTGCTCCAAAAGTACCCCGGCATCCAGTTCGCTCAACCGTATCTCCCGGTCCCGCAAGCTGTGGCACAGCTCCATGGACTGCTCCACATTTCGCTTTTCCCGTTCCAGGGAAATCAAATGGCGGCGCATCCCGTCAGCCACCGTATGGGTGCCTGCCAGCATCTGCCGAATCTCCTCCACAGGGACCCCCAGCTTCCGCATGAGCTTGACCCGGCGCAACGCGGCCACATCGTCGTCGCTGTAATCCCGGTAGCCGTTTTCACTGCTGCGCCGGGGACTCAGCAGACCCTGCTCCTCGTAAAACCGGATATTCTTTTTTGTGATGCCCACCAGAGTCTCCACCTGATTGATCCGCATCCGAAACACCTGCCTCTCTGTCATCAGTATACACCTTCCATAAGGGGGAAGGTCAAGAAAAATCTTCCTTTTTCTATAAATTTCCTCTCCCATGGTGAGAGAGGAATAATCTATGCTCTCCGGATGACTTTCAGCCGGAGGCATTGGAGTCGATGGCTTCAACGGCGGGCTCCCAGACATATTCCCTGCTCCTGTCAGCGTCCGTTATTTCCCGCAGGACCCGGCAGGGATTTCCCGCGGCAACCACATGATCCGGTATGTCCCGTGTCACCACGCTTCCGGCCCCGATGACTACATCGCTGCCGATGGTGACGCCCGGCACTACGCGGACTCCGGCTCCGATCCACACATTGTCCCCTACGGTGATGGGCCAGGCATACTCCAGGCCCTGGTTTCTGCGCTCGGCGTCAACGGGATGGCCGGAGGTGTAGAAGCCGCAGTCGGGGGCAATGAACACGTTGTCCCCAAAACGAACCTTCGCCGCGTCCAGAATCATCAGATTATGGTGGGCAAAAAAGTTTTCGCCTACCTCAATATTATAGCCATAGTCGCACCAGAAAGGCACATGGATTTTGAAGGCGTTGCCGGTTTTTCCCAGAAGCTGCTTCATCATGTCCCGGAGCCTTTCAAGCTGGGATGGACTGGTATGGTTATACGCAAAGCAAAGGTCTCTGCAAAAGCACCGCTCCGCGCTCAACTCCTTGTCGTCCGGGTCATACAGCAGCCCCAGCGCGCACTTTTCTTTTTCAGTCATAATCAATACCTTTCTCCTGAGGCAGGATCGAGAGTAATCTCATTATACAGAATTTTAGAGGTCAATTCAAGATACGGCAAAGGGAATTCTCTCCCGTG
>JBJDYK010000123.1:0-1506 GCA_051867275.1 Faecousia sp. | reverse complement strand
AACAGCGTGTTGCCCCAACGGATCAGGAATGGGGGCATCTCGCCGATCAGGTTCCTCACCTTCTCGCTGCGCAACTCGATCCGGGACTGTTCCTCTGCCGCCTGCCGGCACATCTCTTCGTAATGACTCTTGCTATTCTCCATATTTCCCGATCAATTGCCCAGCTCCAACTGGTTCTTTACCAAATGATAATAGGCTCCCTGCCGGGCCACCAGCTCCTCATGCGTGCCGCTCTCCACCAGACGGCCCTTCTCCAGCACGACTATCTGGTCGGCATGGCGTACGGTGCTCAGCCGGTGCGCCACGACCACCACCGTCCTGCCCCGGTAGAAGTCCGACAGACTCTCCACGATGGCCCGTTCGTTGTTCGCGTCCAACGAGTTGGTCGCCTCATCGAAGAAGAGGAAGTCCGGTGCCTTATACACCGCACGGGCGATCAGGATGCGCTGGCGCTGTCCCTGGCTCACCCCCTGTCCGTCCGGACCGACCATGGTGTTGTATTTCAAGGGAAGACGTTCGATGAACTCCTCGATGTGGGCAATCCGCGCTGCCAGCAGCAGCCGCGCCTTGTCGATCTCCCCGTCCCCCACCGCAATGTTGCGGGCTATGGACTCCGAAAAGAGACAGCCCTCCTGCATCACCGCCCCGCAACGGCTGCGCCACCGGTGCAGGTTGAGACGGGAGAGAGGGAGACCGCCCACCGAGACGGAGCCGCCCGTCGGTTCATAGAAACCCAGCAGCAGCTTCACCAGGGTCGTCTTGCCGCTGCCGCTCGTGCCCACAATGGCCGTCACCTTGCCCTGTGGGATGCGGAGGCTGACGTTGTCCAGCACCTTGGGGGAACGGGGCCCTTCGTATTGGAACGTGACGTTGCGCAGCACGATGTCGCGCCCCTCCTCCGGCAGCCTCACGATGTCGCGTGCCGGTGTCTCCTCCTCCTCCCGGTCGCGGATCTCGCTCATCCGTTCCAGCGAGATCTGCACGTCCTGCCAGCCGTAGATGAACTGCACGAACTGTTCGATCGGGGCGTTGAGCTGCCCGATGATGTACTGGATGGCCAGCATCATACCCAGAGACAGGCCGCCGCCGAGCACAGATGTGGCCGCCACGATGGTGATCACGATGTTCTTCACCTCGTTGATCAGGAGGCTGCCCGCCTCCTGACCCTGCTGCAGCTTCATCGACTCGATGCCGGTGCGGAACAGGTCCGCCTGGATGTCCTCCCACTCCCAGCGCCGCCTGCGCTCGCAGCCCTGAAGCTTGATCTCCTGCATCCCGTTCAGCAGCTGCATCGTCCGGCTCTGGTTGCGCGACCGCTGTTCGAAATAGGTGTAGTCCAGAAGCCTGCGCCGCTTCAGGAACAGGAAGACCCATGCCGCATATCCTGAGCTGCCCAGCAGGAAGATCAGGAATATCAGACGGTCGTAATACAGCAGCACACCGCCGAACACCACGAAGCTGAAGGCGGAGAAGAGCACCGTCAGCGTCTGGGCCGTCAGGAAACGC
>JBJDYK010000122.1:0-8304 GCA_051867275.1 Faecousia sp. | reverse complement strand
TATCAGTACTGATGCAGCACCTGCACCTGACCGGTCTCCAGATTCTTCCGCAGCAGTGCCGTAGCGTCCCGGTGGTAGTAGTACCGCCAACCGAAGTCCTGGGTAAAATCATGGGTGGCGGTGTCCACAGTGAAGTACAGCCAGCCATCCAACTCCACCGGGTCTATGATCCGGACCAGCTTTTCCCCATAGTATCCCAAAGCGTCGGTGGTGGCAATGGCGCTGTAGTCCCCGGCGGAAATCAGTGTCCGGCTGGTGCCGCTGTCATCGGGAATGCAGCGCAGCTCCGACCCCTCGTAATAGGGGACCCCCAGTTGGTGTGGAATCTGCCCGCCGTCGGTGACGGCGCCGGTACGCAGGTCCAGGCATTTTCGGGACGGATTGGCGGTCCAGTTTTCCTCCATGTAGTACAGCTTTAACGCGTCTCCCTCTCTGAGGATGTAAAATTCCTCCCTGGTCAGGCTGTCGGGGTCACCCGCCAGTCTCTCGGCCATGCCGCCCGCCGGATCGATCCGGTAGATGGCGCCGCCCTGAAATGCCATGCCGGTTCCCGCGTATACGCCGCAGCACAGGTACAGCCAGCCGTCCACAAACTGCACGCAGGGGAACGACATACCGATGCCGTCGTAGGCGCTGTCCGGGTAGATATCGCTGTCTATCATGGCCCAGGCGGAGGAACGATCCTCCCCGAGAACGTAGGTATTAATATGGTCGGTGTTAAATGCACTGTCATGCTGACAGTAGTACAGCGTGCCCTCATGGAGCGTCACGAAGGAGCCGTCGGTGCTTACCTCCGTGGCGTCGCCGGTGGCAAGGTCCAGGCAATGGAGTGTACTTCTTTCGTTGGTGCCCATCAGCATGCAGACCAGATAACCCCGGTCATCATCGGCAGCCAGGAATCTGCCGTAGCCATAGTTTCTGAAATTCCCGCCATCGAGATCCACGGCGCATATGGCGCTCCCGGTCTCGTAGTAAACCCGGTCACTCCAGATCGCCAGCTTTCCTGTGGCAGGCAGCTCCATCACGGTTTCCCGGTTTCCATCACCATCCATAGCGGTCAGGGTGGCTTTGGCGCCCTCATTCAAATGGTAATAGCCGAATATTTCACCCTCGGAGAAATCACCGGCATCATAGGCCAAGTAATAGATCTTACCCTGATAGGCCACCGACCGGGTACCGTTCCCCCGGCCGCCCAGGCTCTCCTGCCAAATGGCGGGGTCAATTTCCGTCCGCACGGAGCCAAAGTCCGTGGTGTACATGGAGCTGAAAGAACCCATGATAAGATTCTGATCCGTGCTCTCCGTATTGGCAAGCCGGCAAATCATGGCGTAATCCCCTGCCATTTTGTCCAGAATGTTCTGGGCCTCGGTGGTAGAGGCCCAATTGGGTGTGTCGTTGGCCTGCTCATTCAGGTAGTAAAGAAGGGCGTGATTGCGCAGGTTAATCCGCAGGGCCAGCAGCACCCGAAGCCGGGTCTCCTGAAAATCCTCCTGGGTGACATAACCGTTGCGGCAGGCCAGCAGCAGGTCGGAATAGCTCTGGCCCATCTGGTCCATGGCTATCTCCTCGGTCTTAATCAAGCAGTTGATCATGTAGATCAGCTCTGCCGAATCCATGGCGGACGCCACCTCCGGGAAGGTTCTGGCAACGGCAGTGCCGCCGCTGATGACGCCCAGGGCAGGTCCCAGGGGCGAGATATCCAACAGCTTTTCGCCCAAAAGGGTCAGGATGCCGCCCACCGCCTCCTCCGTGGCGGCCTCACCGGGCTTCTCATACTCTTTGATTAGCTTACCCGCCACCTTCCGCACAAATTGGGCCGAGTCTCCATAGACGGCCTTGTCCACATGGGTCAGAACCTCCATCTGGTCCAGGAAGGACTGCGACCAAGCCGAGGAGCGGTTGGCCACCTCGCAGGTAGAGACGATTATCTTTGCCACATCCATGGCGTCCGCCAGGCCCTGCATTTCATCGGCCCAGGCGCCCAGCCGCGGTGGGGCCAGCGCGTACAGATCGTTCTCCTTCAGGAAGCGGAGAGAAAGATCCTGTTTCGTCATTTCTCCGATCAGCTCCACCGCTTCGGAGATCCCCTCTGCGGTTTCCACCAGCTTCTTGGGCAGTTCCACGGCGGCCTTGCCGCTGTCCCAGGCGGAATGGAGCTTGGAAAAGTTGGAGTCCTGAACCAGACGGGAAACGGTTCCGAGGCAGGTATCCGTCAGGAACTCCGTGTCATCCGCCGCCAACTGCAAAAGGGCTTTCTCGTACTGATCCTCCACGATCCACTTTTCCCCAAAGTAGGGGACGATGATCCGAGCGTCCACATCCTTGAACACCACTGCCAGGCTCGCCCCCACGGCGGTGTTCAGATAGGTGCTGTTGTTCAGGAACAGGTCGCTCTGGTTGGTTCGGTTGCTCCGGATATCGTCCTCATAGGTCTCCAGAAAATCCAGAAGACTGCCCTGGGCCGGCTGGAACACCAGCATATTCTCCTCCACGCACCACTGGGCATGGAGCAGATACAGCATCTGATCCAGCCGGTACAGCGGCTTTTTTTTTCGTATTCCACCGTCTCCACCTGATAGCTCCTGCCCAGCGTCCTGGCCGTGCCCTCATCGGTAACGGTGACGGCACTGGCTGTGCCGCCGGAGAAGCGGCAGAAGGTGTAGCTGCCGTGATCCCTCGTCAACCGGTAGCCTGCCAGATCAGCCAGAACCTTCGGCTCCATGTAAATCTGCTCCTGCCGGTAGAGGAAGGCATCGTATTTGTTCACGGTGTCGGTGGCGGTATTTCTGGCCTCAATGAGGCCCTTTTTCAGCTCCGGCTCCTCCTCCGCCGCGGCACGGGGCAGCAGCGGCAGCAGCAGCGCCAGGCACAGCAAAAGGGCTGTCAGCCTTCTCTTATTCATTTCCTGTCCCTCCCATGCTGTCATCCATATAGCTCGTCAAACCGCCTGTCAGCGCGTTGGACAGCTCCGGGGATATTTGCACACGGCAGCCCTCCTCCCGCTGCACCACGGGAACCGGGCACTGAAAGGTTCGTCTGGGCGCGTCCCCGTCCGCCAGGGCCGCCTCCAGGGCGGTCAAAATCTGCTGGGAAGAGGCGTCCTCCCCCAATTCCGATGCTACGCTTTCGAACACCGCGGGAAAGTCCACATTCTCCACCGTGACCTCAACCAGCATACGTCCGTCTTCATCGGTCACGTTCCCCATTTCAAAGGTGACACTCCCGGCAAGAAGCCCCTGCCAGGAGCCGAAGTCCAGCGTGCCGCCGCCGGCAATCAGATCTCCGGCGGAACCGTCCCGGGCCTGATACAGGCGCAGAAAGCTGTCCACCGCCTCCAGGCACTCCTGACGGTCCGGCAGCACAGCCTGCCACTCCTGTTGGACCGAAGCGGTATCCTCAGTAATCGCCGGATCCCCGCTGCCATCCTTGCGGCCGTCGTCCTCCTGCCGGGTATCACAGCCGCAGAGCAGCAGGCACAGGGCCAGCAGACACAGCATCCATCGTTTCATAAAATCCCTCCGTTCGGGCAAAAGCCCAATATCGTTGTTTGTGATTGTAGCATATTCTTGTGCAAAAGGCAACCGGTCTGGCACCCCATACAAAAAGGCAGGAAGTATTGGCGGAAATATGTGTAATAATGTAGAAAATCGGTGTTGAAGCGTAAAAAAGCAGTGGACAAAGCTTGCAGAATATGCTATACTTTATTTGGTGGAAGTTGGCGTTTTGGCGTCATTTTCACGATAAATGTAGTTCAGAATTCGTCGGCTTTGCAGCTACGCTGGCCACGCATTCTACCACTTTTTTCAGGAGGTTCATTATTATGGAAACCTATGGTCTGGAAAAGCTGGGAATTCTGAATCCCAGCGCCGTCTACCGCAACCTGGGCGTTGCCCAGCTGACTGAGGCTGCTCTGCGCCGGGGCGAGGGCAAGCTGTCCAACACCGGCGCTCTGGTGGTCACCACCGGTAAGTACACCGGCCGTTCCCCTGACGACAAGTTCATCGTGGACACCCCCGCCATCCACAATGACATCGCCTGGGGCAAGGTCAACCGTCCCATCTCCAGAGAGAAGTACCAGGCCATCCGTGCCAAGGCCTGCGCCTATCTCCAGGGCCGCGAGGTCTTCATCTTTGACGGCTTCGCCGGTGCCGATAAAAAGTACACCCAGAAGTTCCGCATCATCAACGAGCTGGCCTCCCAGAATCTGTTCATCCATCAGCTTCTGATCCGGCCCACCGCCGAGGAGCTGGCCGCCTACGGCGAGCCCGATTACACCATCATCGCCGCCCCCGGCTTCAAGTGCGACCCCGTGGCGGACGGCGTCCATTCCGAGGCTGCCATCATCATCGACTATGAGGCACATGAGATTCTCATCTGCGGCTCCCAGTACGCCGGTGAGATCAAGAAGAGCGTCTTCTCCACCATGAACTATGTGCTGACCAAGATGAACGTGCTGCCCATGCACTGTTCCGCCAACATGGACCCCGAGACCCACGAGACCGCCGTCTTCTTCGGCCTGTCCGGCACCGGCAAGACCACCCTGTCCGCCGACCCCTCCCGGAAGCTCATCGGCGACGACGAGCACGGCTGGTCCCCCGACGGTGTGTTCAACATTGAGGGCGGCTGCTACGCCAAGTGCATCAACCTGAAGGCCGAGAACGAGCCTGAGATCTTCGGTGCCATCCGCTTCGGCTCCCTGGTGGAGAACGTGGTCATGGATCCCGAGACCCGGGAGTTCGACTTTGACGACAGCAGCCTCACCGAGAACACCCGTGTGGGCTACCCCGTTGAGTACATCTCCAATTCCCAGATCCCCGGCCAGGGCGGCATCCCCAAGGTTGTCATCTTCCTGACCGCCGACGCCTTCGGCGTCCTGCCTCCCATCAGCCGCCTGGACAAGAACGCCGCCATGTACCACTTCGTCACCGGCTTCACCTCCAAGCTGGCCGGTACCGAGCGTGGCATCACTGAACCCGTGCCCACCTTCTCCACCCTGTTCGGTGAGCCCTTCATGCCCATGGATCCCTCCGTCTACGCCGAGATGCTGGGCCAGAAGCTGGATCAGTACGGCACCAAGGTGTACCTGGTGAACACCGGCTGGGCCGGCGGCTCCGCCTCCATGGGCGCCAAGCGCATGAAGCTGAGCTACACCCGCGCCATGGTCTCCGCCGCCCTCAACGGCTCTTTTGACAACGTGACCTTCAAGCACCATGACGTGTTCAACGTGGACTATCCCACCGAGTGTCCCAACGTTCCCGCCGAGATGCTGGATGCCCGGGGTCTGTGGGCCGACAAGGAAGCCTATGACGCCCAGGCCAACAAGCTGGCCGCCATGTTCGAAGCCAACTTCGCCAAGAAGTACCCCAACATGCCTGCCGAAATCGTGAACGCCGGCCCCAAGGCAAAATAAGAACCCAAACAGCCGGGGGAGCTTTCCCCCGGCACCACCGCAGGGGAGGGGCGGGACAAGAGAATAGAGAATAGTGAATAGTGAATAAGTAATCCGTTCTGTTCTCTCGTTCGGCCCCTCCGGTGCGGCGCCTTTACATATTACAATGATGGAGGTTTGTCTCAATATGGCTCAGAAAACCCATAAAGTCCAATTTGTAGAGACCGTGCTGCGCGACGCCAACCAGTCTCTCATCGCCACCCGGCTGCCTTACTCCAAGTTCGAGGACATTCTCCCCACCATGGACAAGGCCGGCTACTACGCCGCCGAGTGCTGGGGCGGCGCCACCTTCGACGTCTGCCTTCGCTACCTGCACGAGGATCCCTGGGAGCGGCTGCGGAAAATCCGGGCGAAGATGCCCAACACCAAGCTGCAAATGCTGCTGCGGGGCCAGAATGTGCTGGGTTACTCCCACTATCCCGATGACTTCGTGAAGAAGTTCGTCCAGAAGTCCGTGGAAAACGGTATCGACATCATCCGCATCTTCGACGCGCTGAACGACACCCAGAACCTGAAGGTGGCCATGGAAGCCACCGTCAAGGCCGGCGCCATCGCCTCCGGCACCATCTCCTACACCACCTCCCCCGTCCACACCCTGAAGAAGTATGTGGAGATCGTCAAGGAACTCAAAGCCATGGGCGCTTCCACCATCTGCATCAAGGACATGGCCGGTATCATGGGTCCCAAGGAGGCCTATGATCTGGTGTCCGCCATCAAGGACGCCGTGGATATGCCCATCGACCTGCACACCCACTCCACCACCGGTCTTGCCTTTATGACCTACCTGAAGGCCGTGGAGGCCGGTGTGGACATCATCGACACCGCCATCTCCCCCTTCTCCGGCGGCACCTCCCAGCCTGCCACCGAGACTCTGGTTTACGCCCTGCGTCAGTTGGGCTACCAGTGTGACCTGGACGACAAGGTCCTGAAGGACATGGCCGACTACTTCAAGCCCGTCCGGGACGGCTTCGTCTCCGACGGCACCCTGATGCCCAAGTCCATGGCCACCGATACCCAGTGCCTGACCTACCAGGTTCCCGGCGGTATGCTCAGTAACCTGCTGAGCCAGCTCAAGATGATGAACGCTCTGGACCGCTTCGACGAGGCTCTGGTGGAGACCCCCAAGGTCCGCAAGGACATGGGCTATCCTCCCCTGGTCACCCCCACCAGCCAGATGGTTGGCGTTCAGGCCGTGCAGAACGTTCTGGCCGGTGAGCGGTACAAGAACGTTTCCAAGGAAATCAAGGCCTACTGCCGCGGTGAGTACGGCCGTACCCCCGCCCCCATCGACCCCGAGATTCAGAAGAAGATTCTGGGCGACGTAAAGCCCCTGACCGGCCGCTACGCCGACACCCTGGAGCCCATTTTTGAGAAGACTAAGAAGGAACTCGAGGGAATCGCCCGCTGCGATGAGGATGTCCTGAGCTACATCGCCTTCCCCCAGTTGGCCGAAAAGTTCTTCGAAGAGCGCAAGGCCAAGGAGGAGAACCAGGCCACCTACACCATCGAAGCCATCTGAGGAGGAAAAACACCATGATTCTTTCCAACCTGGTTTTGGCCGCCGCTCCCGCCGAGGATGTGCTGGAGTCCGTGGGCGACGCCGGTCTGGCTGCCGTCACCGGCTACGCCGTGGTGTTTCTGGGCATCATCCTGCTGATGTTCGTGGTAATCATCATGGGCAAGATCATGCAGGCCACCCAGAAAAAGGCTGCCCCCGCTCCTGCCGCCGCCCCCGCTGCCGCTCCTGTGGCGGCCGATGCTCCCACCGCTCCCGGCTCCGCCGGCAAGCTGAAGCTGTATGACACCGATCCCAAGACCGCTGCCATGCTTATGGCCATCGTGGCCGACAAAATGGGCAAGCCCATCAACGAGCTGCGCTTCATTTCCATCAAGGAGGTCAAGTAACATGAAATACAAAGTAACCCTCAACGGCCGCACCTACGAGGTGGAGGTGGAGGCCGGTAAGGCTATGCTGCTGGACGAGTACGAGGCCATTGCCCCGGCTCCTGCCGCCGCTGCACCCGCCGCCCCCGCTGCCGCCGCTGCCGCCCCTGCCCCTGCCGCCCCTGTGGCCACCGCCGCCGGTGAGGCCGTCAAGGCCCCCATGCCCGGCGTGGTGCTGAAGGTCCAGGTTACCCAGGGCCAGGCCGTCAAGGCCGGTCAGGTGCTGGTGATTCTGGAGGCCATGAAGATGGAGAACGAGATCGTAGCTCCCAAGGCCGGTACCGTTGCCCAGATCGTGGCGCCCAAGGGCACCTCCGTGGAGTCCGGCGCGCCTCTGGTCATTCTGGCTTAAGGGGGACGACCCATGCTGGCATTTAATATTGGACAGACCCTGCTCCGTCTGTGGAACGAGTCCGGCTTCAACTCCTTCTTTGTGGGGGACGGCTGGAAGAGCCTTGTCATGATCGGCATTGCCTGCGTTCTGCTGTACCTGGGCATCGTCAAGAAATTTGAACCTCTGCTGCTGGTGGGTATCGCCTTTGGTTGCCTCCTCAGCAATCTGCCCCTGGGCGGCCTGTACAACCAGGAGCTGTGGACGGCCTTCATGGACAAGAACAGTGAATTTTATCACAGCTACGGCCATGTGCTGGCCAACGGCGGTCTGCTGGACTTCTTCTACATTGGCGTCAAGACCAGCCTCTACCCCTGCCTGATCTTTATGGGCGTAGGCGCCATGACCGACTTTGGCCCCCTGCTGTCCAACCCCAAGAGTATGCTCATGGGTGCCGCCGCCCAGTTGGGTGTCTTTGTGGCCTTCTTCGGCGCCATTCTTCTGGGCTTCACCGGTCCGGAGGCCGCCTCCATCGGCATCATCGGCGGCGCCGACGGCCCCACCGCCATCTTCCTCACCT
>JBJDYK010000121.1:0-8363 GCA_051867275.1 Faecousia sp. | reverse complement strand
GCGGCGCGGTAAACAGAAATTTATCGGTCAGGTTGCGGGGGGCGTGCGGCGTTGGAGGTTTATGACGCGCCGCTTGACCGGGGGTGATTTTTGGGGTATAATAATGTCGATACAGTATAGTTCGGAGAAAGGAGACGGTATTATGGCATTTCCTCCCGCGTTTATGGATGAGCTGGTGGCCCGCAATCCCATTGAGGATGTGGTGGGCCAGTATGTGGCCATGACCCGCCGGGGCATCAACCTGTTCGGCCTGTGCCCCTTCCACGGGGAGAAGACCGCCTCCTTCTCCGTATCCCCCGACAAGGGCATCTACTACTGCTTCGGCTGCCACAAGGGCGGCGGCGTGGTGAACTTCATCATGGAAATCGAGAGCCTGTCCTACCCCGACGCCGTCCGCTTTCTGGCAAAGCGGGCAGGGCTGGAGGTGCCGGAGGACGAGCAGTACCAGAGCCGCTACCGCCAGCAGGAGCGGCTCTGGGCCTTGAGCAAGGAGGCGGCCCGGTTCTTTCATGACCAGCTCTATGGCCCCGCCGGGGTCCAGGGGCTGGAGTACGCCAGAAAGCGGGGCCTGTCCCAGGGAACCTTGACCCGGTTCGGCGTGGGCTTCGCGCCCAATAGCTGGTCGGCCCTGCTGGACGCCATGAAGCAGAAAAATTATACCGAGCAGGAGCTGCTGGACGCCGGGCTTGCCCTGCGGCACCCGGCCAAGGGCACGGTCTACGACCGGTTCCGCAACCGGCTCATGTTTCCCATCATCGATGTCCGGGGCCATGTGATTGGCTTCGGGGGCCGGGTCATGGACGATTCGGAACCCAAGTACCTGAACTCCCCGGAGACCCTGATTTTCAACAAGCGGAAAAACCTGTTCGCCATGAACCTGGCCAAAAAAACCAAGGCCGGAAGAATTATTCTGGTGGAGGGCTACATGGACGCGGTGGCCCTGCATCAGTACGGCTTCGACTGCGCCGTGGCCTCCCTGGGTACGGCCCTGACGGAGGAACAGGTGAATCTGCTGTCCAAGTACACCGACCAGGTGGTTCTGATTTACGACGGCGACGAGGCCGGTCAGAACGCCACCCGCCGTGCCATGCCCATGCTGGAAAAATCCGGCCTGCAAATGCGGGTGCTGCGGATGCGGGACGCCAAGGACCCCGATGAATTTCTGAAAAAATTCGGAGCCGACCGGTTCAAGCTGCTGCTGGAGGAATCGGAAAATCAGATGGAGTATCAGCTTCAGGCACTGGCCCGGAAATTTGACCTGAAGCAGGACGACCAGAAGGTGGAATTTCTCAAGGCGGCGGCGGAGCTGCTGTCCGGCGTGGCCAGTCCCGTCCAGCGGGAGGTCTACGGCGGCCGGGCAGCCCAGGCGGCAGGGGTCAGCTATGACGCCATGAAGCTGGAAATCGACAAGGCCTTCCGGCGCAGAACCCGCCGGGAGCAGAAAAAGCAGGAGAAAATCGATCTGGCTCCGGTGGACAGGCTGCGGCCCAAAAGCCGGACCATCCGCTATGACAACATGAAGTCCGCCATGGCGGAGGAAGCCCTGCTGGGCCAGATTTTCCGGGAGCCTGCCCTGCTGGAGCAGGTGAATCTGAAGCCGGAGGAGTTTTCCTGTGAGCTGCTGGGCCGGTGCTACGGCCTTCTGAAGCAGCGGCAGGCCCAGGGGCTTCAGGTGAGCTTAGGCTCCCTGGAGGGCTTTACCCCGGAGGAAACCTCCCACCTGGCAGGCATTGCCCAGAAGCAGCAGGGCCCCGTCAACGAGGCGGCTCTGGCCGACTGCGTGGACACCATTCGCCGGGAGCATCAGCTTTCCGGAGCCACCGGTGTGGACGACCTGCTGGCCGTCCGGGACGCGCTGCGGGGAAAAAGAAGATAAATGCTTATGGGCATGACGCAACCAGGCTTTTAAAAGACAGCAAAATAACCGTTTTTCGCAACACCCACTGTAGGGGAGGGTCATGACCCTCCCGGCAGTATGCAAAACATTTTGAAACATATTTCGGCGAATTCGATCCAAACTCCCTGCGGATTCGCCCAGATTTGTTTGAAAAACAGGTGCCTGCCGCCGGGAGGGTCATGACCCTCCCCTACAGTGGGTACATTTGCTGACTGAGCCAGATAAGCATTAAAAGATATGGATACATCAGAAAGGGCAGCTATGGCAACAGAAGTACAGGAAAAGAAACCCTATGGGGCTACGGATCAGGAGCTGGGCAACTATTTGCAGGAAATCCGCCGCTATCCCCGCCTGACCCAGGACCAGGAGCGGGAGCTGGCCGCCCGGTGCGCCGCCGGGGATCAGGAGGCCATTCGAAAAATGGTCACCTCCAATCTGCGACTGGTGGTGGCGGTGGCCCGGGAATACAGCGGCCGGGGCGTGCCGCTCATGGATTTGATCCAGGAGGGCAACATCGGCCTCATTGTGGCGGCCCGGAAGTTTGACTATACATTGGATTACCGGTTTTCCACCTACGCCACCAAATGGATTCGTCAGGGCATTACCCGGTGCCTCATGAATCACGCGGGTCTCATCCGGGTGCCGGTCCATACCGCCGAGCGGATGCGCAAGCTCATGTCCGCCAAGGCGTCCTACATCCAGGAAAACGGCCAGGAGCCGGAGCAGGAGACTCTGGCCCAGGTGACGGGCATCCCCCAGGAGAAGGTGGAGAAGCTGCTGCAATTGATTCCGGAGACCTGCTCCCTGGACGCCCCCGCCGGGGAGGACGGGGAGGGGACTTTGGGCCAGCTTCTGCCGGACCGGTCCACGGCCCAGCCCCAGGAGTCTCTGGTGCAGGCCCAGCTTCTGGAGGCCATGGACAAGCTCATGGGCCGTCTGGATCAACGGCAGCAGACCATTCTGCGGCTCCACTTCGGCATGGACGACGGAACCTGTCACTCTCTGGAGGAGATTTCCGGGATACTGGGCATCTCCAAGGAGCGGACCCGCCAGGTGGAGCATCAGGCCTTCGCCAAGCTGAAGACCATGGGCGCCGAAATGGGCCTGGAGGATTTCCTGGAGGACTAATACATCCGGCCCCTACAGACGATATGCGATCAATTTCAGAATTGCTTACCGCCCGTAGGGGAGGGTCATGACCCTCCCGGCAGTAAGCAGAAACATTTTGCGCTGCATTTCGGCGAATTTAAGTCAAACTCCCTGCGGATTCGCCCAAATTTGTTAAAAAACAGGTGTCTGCCGCCGGGAGGGTCATGACCCTCCCCTACGGTGCGCCATTGATAGAAATACCTCTACAGGGACAGGGCAGGCTATGAAAGGAGAAACCCCAATGGAATTGGAATTTGATTGGCAGGAGCGGGACTGGCACCGGGTTTTTGACACCCTGGCCAGGGGAAGCGAGATTCCCGCTCAGCGATTTTTTGCTCTTTTAGGCTCCGTGGACGAGGACGAGGCTCTGGAGGCGGCTCTGGCTCTGGAGGCCCGGGGGGTGGGATTGGATGTGTCCGGTCTTCCCAGGTGGGGCAGAGGTTCCGCCGCCCAGCGTCTGGAGCTTGAGTATGAACTGGCCCGGAAAGGCAAGCTGCCGGACGGGCTGGAGCCGGAGGATCCCCTGCGGCTGTATCTGCAGGAGCTGAAGCGTCAGCCCCGGCTGAGCAATGAGGATGCTCACGGTCTTATGGACCCCAACCGGCTGACCGAGGGCCTTTTGTGGCTGGTGGCGGAGGAAGCCCCTGCCTTTGCCGGGCAGGGGGTGCTGCTGCTGGACCTGATGCAGGAGGGCGCCCTGGGCCTCATGGGGGCCATGGAGCAGCCGGGGGACAATTTACTTGAAGACGCTGCCTGGCACATCCGGCAGGCCATGGCCCGGACGGTGGCGGTTTCCTATCTGGCCTCCGGTGAGGCGGAGCGGCTGCTGGCTGCCATGCGGGCTTACCAGCAGGCGGACCGGCGACTTTTGGAGCGTCTGGGACGGAACCCCGGACCCGAGGAGCTGGCTCAGGAGTTGGGCAAGACCGTGGCTGAGACTCAGACCATCGGCAAAATGGTCTCCGATGCTGCCCGGGTTCCCAAGACCCAGCCGGAGCAGCCGGAGGAAGCCCATGAGGCGGTGGAGGATTCGGCCTATTTCCAGCTCCGCGCCCGGGTGGGGGAGCTGCTGAGTACCCTGGAGCCTACGGACCGGCAGCTTTTGACCCTGCGCTTCGGCCTGGAGGGAGACCGTCCCCGGACCACGGAGGAGGCGGCCTCTGCCCTGGGATTGACCCCGGAGGAAGCCCGGAGCCGGGAGCTTGCGGCCATGGAGCATCTGCGGATGCAGTGAGCCGACATTTCGATTGGTATCTATTCAGTCGCGCAAAAGATTTTTTAAAATGTAGGGGAGGGTCATGACCCTCCCGGCGGTAAGTGCCGGAATTAACGGACAAATTTGGGTGAATTCGCAGGGAGTTTGGTTCAAATTCGCCGAAATGCGGCATAAGTTGTTTTTGCGCACTGCCGGGAGGGTCATGACCCTCCCCTACAGTGGGCGTTGCAAGAACGTTTTTTGTTGCTTTTCGAAAGCCTGGCTGCGACTGAACAGTTACTCGATTGTACATAGGTTGAGGGGGCCGGTTTCCCGGCCCCCTTTTCGTGTGTCAGCAGCAGCTGCCGCAGTTGTTGTCGCAGCCACAGTTGTTGCCGCAGTTGCTCATGCCCATGTTATTGCCGCAGCAGCAGAACAGCAGAATCAGGATGATGATCCACCAGCAGTTATTCCCACAGCCAAAGAAACCGTTATTGCACATAATTCGTACCTCCTGATGAAATTTGGCGGCGTTGCCGCTCATTCCATGGTATTCAGAGGCCGGAATTTTGTGCAAACAGGGCGTCAATGCTTTCAAACCGGTAGCCCATGTCCTCCCACCGGGTCAGCAGCTCGTCCAGAATCTCCGCGTTCGTCTGGGAGGTACTGTGCAGCAGCACCACGGCCCCATTATGAATCCGAGGCAGGAGCTTGGAGAAGGCTTCCTCCTTCGTGGGCTGGCTGTCGTTGTTCCAGTCCACATAGGCCAGGGACCAGAAGACGGTTTTGTACCCCAGCTCCTGGGCCATGGCCAGATTCTCCTGGCTGTAGATGCCCTGGGGCGGGCGGTAGTATTTCGGCATATCCTGCCCCACCGTCTCCCGGTACAGGTCCTCCACCGCCTGAAGCTCCTGCCGGAAGGTGGCCTTGTCCCCGATTTTGGACATATCGTAGTGGTGGGCCGTGTGGTTTCCCACAATGTGGCCCTCCTGGACCATGCGCCGCACCAGCTCCGGATTGCGTTCCAAATAGGAGCCCACCAGGAAAAAGGCAGCGGGGACCTGATGGGCCTTCAGCACATCCAGAATTTTTTCCGTGCAGCCGTTTTCATAGCCGGCGTCAAAGGTGAGGTAGATCACCTGCTCCCCGGTGTCCCCCAGATAAGCCGCGTCATAGGCGGCAAGGGAGGACTGGGAGGCGTTTCCCACGGGGGGCTGGCCCTCGGCGCGGAAGCTGAGACCCCAGGAGCCGGTGGCAATGGCCTGGGGTCTGGACGCCCCCACCGCCAGCACCACCGCCAGAAGTACAGCGCAAATGCATAGAATCGTGTCCTTTCTTTTCATAAAAATCACCCCGGTGAAGACTATGCGTCTTCATCGGGGTTCATGCCATGGGTTTCCCGGTACACAAGGGCACCCAGGAACAGATAGAACAGGGGACTGACCAAGCTCTGGCTGATGCCGAACAATGCGTGGATGGCATAGCCCAGGCAGGGTAGCAGCAGGGGATCTCCCCGCTTCCAACCGGAGCGGAGGCACCGCAGCACCAGCACCAGAAACAGCAGCATACCGGGAAGGCCCGTATTGACCCACAGGTTCAGGTACTCGTTGTGGGCGGCGTCCACGCCGTTGCGGCGGAGGGTGCCGTTTTCCAGCAGCCGGGTGAAAATCAGTTGGGACCGGCGGTTGTAGGTGTCGGGGCCACCCCCCAGAAGAGGCCGCTCCACACCCAGCTCCACCGCCTCCTTCCAGATGGCAACCCGGCTGGAGCCCAGGGTGTCAGGCGGGTCCCCGTGGAGCAGCCCCCGCAGGCCCAGCAGGGTCTCATTGGAGCCGCCGTAGAAAAAGAGGAACAGGCAAACCGCTAAAATCACCAGGGCGTACAGAATCCAGATGGCCCGGGCTGCTTTGGGGTAGCCCTTTCCTGTGGGCAGACGGCGCAGCAGCACCATGACCATGACACTGCACAGGGCCAGCCCCAGGAACATGGCGGAAAGGCGGGTAAATTGGGGAAACAGGGTCAGGCAGCCCCCCGCGTACCGGTAGCCCAGCATACTTTTTCCCAAAGCGGCCAGGGAGAGAACCAGCGAAACGTCTCCCATGCGCCTGAGACCCAGCCCCTTTTTCACCCACAGGGGCAGAGCCAGTGCCAGACACCCCAGCACCGCCACAGGCCCCGCCGTCACCTCGCTGAGCAGCAGGGAACCCCAGGCGCAGCCAGCCCCCAGGAGGAATAAGCCGCCCTTTCCCATGGCGTAGGCCCCCGCAAGATACAGGCACAGCATGGTAAGCAGGGCCGAAAGCAGGTCCGAATTGCCGATGGTTCCCAGGTACTCCCCGCTGTAGCGGGCGCCCCGGTCGTGAAAGCACAAGCCCTCCGGGTACAGGCCCAGGGGATTATACCCCAGAAATTGCGGCAGAATCAGGACAAACAGCAGCACACCGGTGACAGCCGCCCCATAGGCATGGAGCCTTCCCAGCTTCCCGAAGGCGGCCATGGCCAAAAAGATGGCGAGGTAGAGAAAAAGGGTCAGTGCGCCCTCCCGCCGCCGGTCCCCCAACCACACCAGCTCCGGGTACTCCGACAACAGGGCGGACAGCAGGAAACACAGGGCCAGTCCGCCGCTGAGCCACAGCACGGTTTTGGGAACCTGGGGCCATTGCCTCCTATACAGGCACACCGCCCCCAGGCCCAGGAAATATACCCCGGCGGAAATCAGAAACAGCCGGTGCTTCGGGGCCACGATGGGGCTGTAGCCCGTGGCGGGGGTCCACAGCACAAAGACCGTCAGCAGAAACAGGGCGTACAGGCCGGTGAGCCGCTCCGGGGTCAGACGGCTTTTCATAGGCCCAAAAATTCTTCGATGGCGGCCCGGTCTGCCTGGACGCTGCCCTGGACGAAGTGGGGCTTGCCGCCGCCCCGGCCCCGAAGGGCGGTGTTCCATTCCTTTACAAAGGCTCGCAGGTCTCCACCCTGGTCACAGATGGCGTAGCGGTAGCCCTCCCCGTCGCTGCCTGACAGGACGATGCACCGGCCGCCGCAGAGGGCGCCCACCTTGTCCGTCAGCCGCTGTAGTCCCTCGGAGGACAGCCCCTCCTCAAACAGCACCACGTCGCCCTTACCGGCGTGGCTCCGGGCCGTCAGGTCGAACAGACGGTTCTCCAGTCCCACGGCGCGGTATTTGAGGGCGTCGAAATCCGCCTGGAATTTCTGGGCGGCTTCGCCGGTTTCCAGAACCTTGGCGGAAAACACATTGCTGACCAGCCGGTTCTGATGGGCCACGGCGGAGAAATAGGACAAGGCCCGCATGCCGCAGACCAGCTCCATCCGGACGCCCTGCCGGAATTTCACCATGGACAGCAGCTTCACCATGCCGATTTCCCCGGTGCGCTTCACATGGGTGCCGCAGCAGGCGCACAGGTCATAGCCGGGAATCTCCACCAGCCGCACGGTTCCCTCCAAAGCCCGCTTGCTCCGGTAGGGAAGACGGGCCAGCTCCGAAGGCTCCGGGTAAAGAACGGAAATTTCCAGATTTTTCCAAATAGCCTCGTTGGCCTCCAGCTCCAGGGCGGGCAAATCCTCCGGGGGGATCACACCGTCAAAATCAATGGTCACGATGTCCGCGCCCATGTGGAAGCCCACGTTGTGGAAGCCGTAGCGGCGGTGGATGATGCCGGAGAGGATGTGCTCGCCGGAGTGCTGCTGCATCAGGTCAAAGCGGCGGTTCCAGTCCAGAACCCCCTCCACCCGGGAGCCCACCTCCAGAGGCCGGTCGCACAGGTGCAGCACCTGATCGTCCTGTTCCCGGGTGTCCAGCACCTGCGCCTGGCCCAGCGTGCCACGGTCCCCGGCCTGGCCGCCGCCCTCGGGATAAAAGGCGGTTTGATCCAGCGTAACCTCCCAGCCCTTGTCGGTCTCATGGCAGCGCAGCACCCGGGCCTGGAATTTCGCCAGGTGGGAATCCTGATAATATAACGCATTGGGGTTCATAATTGCCCTCCGTTTGTTTGTGTTTTCTCCGATTATACCCCGAATCGCCGCTATTTGCAATCCCCGCAGGCGATATGCGATAAATTTCTGTTTACCGCGCCGCACCCGTAGGGGAGGGTCATGACCCTCCCG
>JBJDYK010000120.1:0-8607 GCA_051867275.1 Faecousia sp. | reverse complement strand
AGGGCGATTTCGCCCTACCTTTTTTCGTTCGCCAATGATTATTTTACACTAAGGGTGGCTCCCCAGACAAGGATTTATCGCTCTGACCTCGGGAAATATCTTTCTCCCCACACAAGGGGGCTTCCTCCATGGGGTCATATCATTTGACAACGCAGATATTTCACATCCTGTACAGGGCAATGTGGCGTTACAATTGATGTGAGACCAAAGGGGTAGACAAAGGAAATTGAGTTCATAAGAATAAAGCTGCCGCACCCAAACTATCCGGCTCATGATAACAAGCTGTGTAATACAATTCTTTCGAAATAATAAACCCCTTAGCCACGGATATTCGCCGTAGCTAAGGGGTTTACACGTTCATAACAGAAAGGCTCTGCCGTGCAAACGATGGTCAGGCTCCGATGTCCAGGCTGTTTTTGATATCCTGCATTCTCTGGTCCAACATGGCGCTGATGTCGGCGCATTCTTCCAGGTCCCGGGACAGCTTGGCGGCGATGGCGGAGGGGATGTCCTTTTTGTACCGGAGCTGATGCTCCAGACTGGCCCAGAAGTCCATGGCGATGGTCCGGAGCTGCACCTCCACCCGCATGCGCCGGGTTTCGTCCTGGAGGAAGATGGGGGTGGTGACAATCAGGTGGAGGCTGCGGTAGCCGTTTGCCTTGGGGTGCTTGATGTAGTCCTTGATCTGGGTCAGCTCCACGTCATCCTGCCGCAGCAGGCAGTCCACCAGCACATAGATATCATCCACAAAGGGGCAGATCACCCGGACGCCGGCCACATCGTTCAGGTTCTCCTCGATGGAGTCCACGCTTAAGGGAAGACCCCGCCGGTGCAGCTTGCCGATGATGCTGTCCATGGACTTGAGCCGTGTGCGGATGCTCTCGATGTGGTTGTGGTCGTTTTCCAGGGAAAACTGCTCGTTTAGCACCTTGAACTTGGTCTCTACCTCCATCATGGCGCAGCGGTAGTAGGTCATGAGCCGCCGCAGCTGGGCCATGTTCTGCCGGAACACCCGCAAGGAATCCTGGTCCATCACGGTGCTGATTTTGGTCAGGGACAGCTCCCTCTCAGAAGTAAAGATATCGTTCATGTCTGGCGTCCTCCCACGTTTTCTCCCTGTTATTATACAGCCGAACCGGAAGCAGTCAAGCATTTTCACGGTTTATTTACAACAGCTCCCCCAAAGCGGCTGCTTTGGGGGAGCTTGGAATCAATGGGTATCCAGCCAGGCGTTTACCTTGGTTTTGGCTACGCAGTTGATGGTTTCCTGGGCGTAGGGGGACTGGGGACCACCGTAGCAGTACTCAAAGTACAGACCCTCGGGGGTCTGGAACAGAATCTCCTCATAGCCGGCAGGATCGCCGTAGTAACCCACATTGCGCTTCTTGACCACGGTTGCGGTCTCGGTGTCGTACTCGCGCTTGCGAATCGTCTTTTTCATGGACATATCCTCCTTTTGAAAGCAGCAAACTGCCGCCTTATTTCAGAACTTTATCATTGCATTGGCATATGTACAACCATGGCCTATTATAGAGGAATATTCCATTATTTTCAATTGATGTAACTCCAAAGTTTTTGGGGATAACATCGGCTGTTTTTGTAAAAACGCACAAATAGAGAGATGCTTTTTGCGCATTTCGACGGTTTTCTGTTAGATTCTTTTATAAAAGCGTCATGAGCCACTGGTCGAACACCATGATAAGAGTCCCTGCCACAAGGACGGCAAGTCCCAGGGCGGATTTTTTGGACAGACGCTCCCGGAACACGAACCAGGAGAAGGCCACCGTCACCAGAATGCTCAGCTTGTCAATGGGCACTACCACGCTGGCAAGGCCGTCCCGGAGCGCCTTGTAGTAGCACAGCCAGGAGCCGCCTGTGGCCAGACCCGACAGGCAGATGAAGCCCAGCTCCTTTTTTGGGATGCCTTTCAGGGCGCGCTGCTTCCCTGTGGCGAACACCATGACCCAGGCCATCACCAGCACCACGGCGGTGCGGATGGCGGTGCCCAGGTTGGACTCCACCCCCTCGATGCCCACCTTTCCCAGAATGGAGGTGAGGCTGGCGAAAACGGCGGAGCCCACGGCATAGAGGAACCAGCCCTTACTCTCTGCCTGCTTCGGGGCTACGTCCTTTTTCTCGATCATCAGGAAGGTTCCCAGGGCAATGAGGACCACGCCTGCCGCCTTGGGCCAGCTGATGTCCTCGTGGAGGAAGAGGAAGGCCAGAAGAATGGTGAGAATGGTGCTGGATTTGTCAATGGGCACCACCTTGTTGATGTTGCCCAATTGGAGGGCCTTGAAATAGCAGAGCCAGGAAGCGCCGGTTGCCAGGCCCGACAGCACCAGGAACAAAAGGGTTTTCCCTCCGATTTCCCCCAGTTGAGACTGGGACCCCGCCACAAAGACCATGACCCAGGCAAAAATCAGCACCACAACGGTGCGAATGGCGGTGGCTACGGTGGAATCCGTCTTCCGGATGCCGCATTTAGCCAGAATGGATGTGACGCCCGCCAGCAGAGCGGAGCAAAAGGCCAATACAATCCACATATTTGTTTCCCTCCTGATTGGGATTTTTTCATAATGCGAATGAACATAACGCAGCCGGGCTTTCAAAAGGCGGCAAAATGGCCGTTTCCGGATTGAATGGTACCATCGATTTCGTCATTCGCTACGCCCAGGATGACACGGGGTGCGGTGAATTTCGATTGCCCACTGTAGGGGCTTTTATATCCGGACCGGCAGCAGGAACCGATTTGACCTGCGCACCTGTGCGAATATGCAACATTCTGCGTTTTAGCGGTTCCGCTCAATTCCATCAGGTTTCGGGCCGGATATAAAAGCCCCTACAGCGGGTGTAAGCGTAAGCGACCGTTCAGATCAGTACAGGGGCAGTTCATCGGTCAGGGGTGCCACCTGCTCCGGCAGCAGAGGCTCCAGGGCCAGACAGGTGTAGGTGGGCTGACCGTGGAACTCCGTGTGTCCGGCGTCGCAGATCAGGGCGGAAATGTAGCCCTGCTCCTTGGCTCTCCGGTCCAGGTCCAGAAGGGCCTCCTGGGAATCCACATAGACGCAGATTTTGGCGGTGCCGTTTCGGAACCATTGGCTCAAGGGGGTATCGGGCTTGTCTGTGGGCCGCAGGTCGATGCCCCCGCCGGAGGTCATCACATCCTTCAGCCGGTCCTCCCGCTCCAGGGCCATGAGGACGGCGGTGACGCAGGCGTGGCCTGCCTGGGCGGCAATCTTTCCCTTGCGCATCTTCAGGTCCCGGCGCATGACGATCATTTGCTTTGCTGTATACATAGTACGCTCCTTTATCGCAGGCTCCGCACCCGGAGGAGCAGGGCCTCGGTGGTATTTTCCAGAATGCCGTCGGCCACCTCGTCCAGCAGACGGTTTAATATTCTCCCCAGCTCCGGCCCCTGGGGAATCCCCAGAGCCATCAGCTCCCGGCCGCCGATGGCCAGGTCCTTCATGGAAAGGCAGGGAGCCTGGGCCAGAATGCCCGCCAGCCTGGTTTCGAAGTGGTCAAAGGTTTGGGGGTCCGGCGGGGTGCCCTTGCCGCCGTCGTCGGCCCGGTCCAGTGCCAGAAGATCCCGCAGAAGACCCTCCCCGAACCGCCGCAGGAGCCTGCGGATGGATTTGTCAGGGGCTTTATAGGCCAGGTCCCGGCAGGCTCCATGGTAGGCGATGAGGGTCTGCACCTGTTCCCGAAGGGCAGTGGGGGCCCGGAGACTATGAAGAATAGCCGCTGCCTTCTCGCTGCCCAGCCGGGCATGACCCCGGAAGTGGCCCACGCCGTTTTCGTCCAGGGAGAAGGTTTCGGGCTTGGCAATGTCGTGAAGCAGCGCTGCCCAACGCAGGTGAAGCACAGGGGGGACACCGGCTACCACATGGGCTGTATGGGTGTAGACATCATACCGGTGGTGGGGGTTGTGCTGCCCGAAGCCATCCAGGGCTTTCAGCCCCGGCATGGCTGCAAACAGCACGAAGCGGAAGGTCAGCAGCTCCCGCAGGGTGGCGGCGGTGAGGAAGCCGCACAGCTCCGTGTACACCCGCTCCCGGGCCTGCAGCGCCAGGGTAGGGGAGAGACGCTCCATGGCTTCCAGGGTTTCCTTCTCCGGCTCCAGACCGAAGCGGGCGGCGAACCGGACGCCCCGGAGAATCCGCAGGCCGTCCTCCCGGAAGCGGCACTGTGGGTCGCCTACGGCCCGCAGGACTCTGTTTTCCAGATCCTGCCGCCCGCCCCAGGGATCGGCCAGACCCCGGCGGGGGCAGTAGGCCATAGCGTTGACGGTGAAATCCCGGCGGGCCAGGTCCTGCTTGATGTCCGGCACAAATTCCACCCAGCCGGGGTGGCGGGCATCGTCATAGCCCCCCTCCCGGCGGAAGGTGGTGATTTCAACGGTGGAATTTTGGACCACCACGGCAATGGTGCCGTGCTTTTCCCCGTTCCGAACCAGCCGGTATTGGGAGAAGACCTGAGCCGTCTGCCAGGGCAGGGCATCGGTACACAGATCCCAGTCATGGGGCTCCAGTCCCAAAAGCGAGTCCCGGACGCAGCCGCCTGCGGCCCAGGCCTGAAACCCGGCCAGCTCCAGCTTTTCCATCAGCGCCCCTACATGGGGCGGAATCGCAAAATCCATGGGAATCCACCTCCCTGTTTCCTGAATGATGCTATTTTACTACAACCGCCGCGAAATTGCTACATTTCGCGGCGGCTAAGTGTAAGATAAATTGAAATTTACCGCTACGCACCCGTAGGGGAGGGTCATGACCCTCCCGGCGGCAGGCACCTGCGATTTCCAACTATTTTGGGCGAATCCGCAGGGAGTTCGGTTCGAATTCGCCGAAACATGGTACAAATTGTTTTTGCGCACTGCCGGGAGGGTCATGACCCTCCCCTACGGGTGCGGCGCGTAAACACAAATTTGCGCAGGTTGATGTCTGGCTCAATGGGTGCGGTAGTAGTCGGTGGTGAGGATCAGGTTGCTGACCCGGATGAATTCCAGGGCCTCCTCGGTGATGGCGGTGGCCAGTTCCATATCCGGCGCCACGCCCTCGGCGCAGTCCAGAATGGTGAGGCTGCCGTCGGATTCACGGAAGCAGACCATGCCCTGGGCGATCCAGCTTCCGTCCGGGAAGGGGACCCAGCCCTCATAGGATGTGTCAAAGGCATCCCGGCCCAGATACCGGTCGGGTTCGCCGCAGCCCAGCAGGTTCAGCACCGTAGGCAGCAGATCCGAGGTGTTGAGGGTCTTGCTTACCTCCAGGTCGGGGCCGCCGGGGGACCAGATGAAGCAGGGGGTCTTTTCCAGCAGCAGCTCCTGGTCCACGCCGGACAGCTCCAGCAGCTTCTCCGTGTCCTTGAAGCCGTAGGTGTAGTGGTCGGTGATGCCCACGATGACGGTGTTCTCCAGTTGGCCCTCCGCCTCCAGCTCCTCCAGAAGCCGGGCGAACATATCGTCCACCAGCTTGGCCTTGACCCGGGCGCAGTCCTCCTCCTCATGGCCGAAGCGTCCCCGGTATTGGGGGTATTGCTTCAGGGCGTAGTGGCTCAGAACCTCGTTGTAGGTGTAGCTCAGATGGGCCGAGCGGGTGATGATGAAATTGAGGGTGGGACCCTCCCGGAAGAACAGCTCCCGCACCTGGGGCAGGTCAAACAGCAGCTCGTCGTCAAACAGGGCGTCCTCATCGTCGGTGTAGTCCCCGTAGCTGATGTAGGAGCGGTAGCCCATGGCGGGCTCAAACACGCCCCGGCTGTAGAAGCTGTCGGTGTTATAGTGGAAGCATTCTGTGCTGTAGCCCAGGGCGTTCAGTTGACCGGCCAGGGACTGGTCATAGCGGTTGGTGACGTAGTTGAAGGCATAGGAGCCGTTGGTGGGCAGATAGATGCCGGTATTGGCGCAGAACTCCGTGTTGAAGGTGCGGACGCTGCCGTAGCCGGGGGTGTAGAAATCGGTGAAGTTGATGCCCTCCTCCATGAGGCGGCACAGGGTCGGCGTCTCCTCCCGGGTAATCATCCAGTCGTCCATGGACTCCATCAGCACCAGAATCACATTTTTCCCGGAGAATATGCCGGTCATTCGGTTGCTCTGGTGGGTTCCCCGGCTTTCCAGGTACTGGTCGATCTCCCGGACGCCGGCGCGCAGTTCCTGCTGATAGGCAGGGGTCAGGGGGTAGATGCTGTGCTTCCACAGGTCCTTGCCCACAAGCTGATAGAAGCCGCACAGATCGTATACGTTTCTGGCGTCATACATGACCTGATAGTTTGCCTTGGCGGAGGTGGACTGGCTGTAGTCGGAGTGGGTGCCCCACACGCCTTCGTCCCGGAGGTAGATGGCCTGGGGCAGCAGGCACAGGGCAAGGACGGAGACGGAAACGGCCAGACCGCAGAGGCTGTAGCTCCAGGGGCCCTTGCGCCAGTGGGGCAGCCAGATAAGACTCAACACACCGGCTGTCAGCAAAATGGGAATGCCCAGCCACCAGATCCAGGAGAAGCCCAGCAGTACATTGATATATCCGGCCCCCTCGGCGGCGTAGCGGATGTCCGTCAGCCACATGAGCTTGCCGAACATCTGCTCATAGCCGGTCTGGGCCATGGCCCACAGGGCGGTGAAGAAGTAGGTGATGCCATAGAAAATTCGCCCTGCCAGCCTTGGGAGGGCAAAGACAATGCCGGACAGCAGAATGGCCCAGCTCAGCCCGAAGGCCAGGGGCAGGCCGGAGGAGGGATGCAGCAGCAGCGCCGCGTAGCACTCCACCAGAAAATAAGAAAGCGGCACCGCCAGAATGCGGCACCAGAAGAGAAAGCCACCTTCCGAAATATTTGGTCTGGCTTTTTTGAGCATACGTCGTGCCTCCATAAACAGATGTACAAAAAATGTGCCGGAGAACAGGACAGAGGAAACGGGTATGATATAAAATTCGCCGTGAGACGTTACCCGGGGCATTTACCCCGGGTAACGGAATGAAATCAGAACGCGATTTTCTCTGCGATATAATTCCGAAGCTGGGAAACGGGAATCCGGACCTGCTCCATGGTGTCCCGGTCCCGGACGGTGACGCAGTCGTCGGCAGGGGTGTTCTCGTCGCCGACGGTCTGGAAGTCCACGGTGACGCACAGGGGCGTGCCGATTTCGTCCTGACGGCGGTAGCGCTTGCCGATGGAGCCGGCGTCGTCGAAGTCCACCATGAAGTCCTTCTGGAGCTGGCGGTAGATTTCCTCCGCCTTGGGGGACAGCTTCTTGCTCAGAGGCAGGACGGCGGCCTTGAAGGGAGCCAGCGCGGGGTGCAGATGCAGCACCGTGCGGATGTCGGGGTTGCCATTCTTGTCCTGGCCCACCACTTCTTCGTCGTAGGCCTCGCACAGGAAGGCCAGAGCCACCCGGTCGCAGCCCAGGGAGGGCTCAATGACATAGGGGATGTAGTGCTCGCCCTTCTCCTGGTCGAAGTATTCCAGAGACTTGCCGCTGGCCTCCTGGTGGCGGCCCAGGTCGTAGTTGGTCCGGTCGGCGATGCCCCACAGCTCGCCCCAGCCGCCGCCGAAGGGGAACTGGTACTCGATGTCCGTGGTGGCCCGGGAGTAGAAGGCCAGCTCGGCGGGGTCATGGTCCCGCAGCCGCAAACTCTCCTCCTTGATGCCCAGGGAAATCAGCCAGTTCTTGCAGAAATCCTTCCAGTAGGCGAACCACTCCAGATCCGTGCCGGGCTGGCAGAAGAACTCGCACTCCATCTGCTCAAACTCCCGGGTCCGGAAGGTGAAGTTGCCGGGGGTGATCTCGTTGCGGAAGGCCTTGCCCACCTGGCAGATGCCGAAGGGCAGCTTTCTGCGGGTGGTGCGCTGAACGTTGGCGAAGTTCAGGAAGATACCCTGGGCGGTTTCCGGCCGCAGATAGACGGTGGAGGCGGTGTCCTCGGTGACGCCGATCTGGGTCTTGAACATCAGGTTGAACTTCCGGATGGGGGTGAAGTTGTGCTTGCCGCAGTTGGGGCACACCACATCCTCGTGGGTGGCCACAAACCGGTCCATCTCGTCAAAGGTCAGGGCGTCCACGTTGACGCCCTGGCTGGAGGGGGCGGTCTCAATCAGCTTATCGGCCCGCTGGCGGGAGCCGCAGCCCTTGCAGTCCACCAGGGGATCGGAGAAGTTGCCCACATGGCCGGTGGTGATCCAGGTCTGGGGGTTCATGAGAATGGCGGCATCCAGGCCCACGTTGTAGGGGGACTCCTGCACAAACTTCTTGAGCCAGGCCTTTTTCACGTTGTTTTTAAATTCCACACCCAGGGGGCCGTAGTCCCAGGCGTTGGCCAGACCGCCGTAAATCTCGGAGCCGGCGTAGACATAGCCCCGGTTTTTACAGAGGTTTACGATCATATCCAGTGTTTTCTCGCTGTTTTTCATATGTCTTCCTCCAAAGTCGGATTATTCCACTGTTAAGCACCCATTATACTAGGGTTACGCCTGTAAATCAAGTGTTTTTCACCGAAATTCAGGGCAACGGCAACTCATTATCCCGATGCCATCCTCCGCTCGGATGACGCGGAGCGATGCGTCGCGGTAAATTTCTGTTTACCGCGCCGCACCCGTAGGGGAGGGTCATGACCCTCC
>JBJDYK010000119.1:0-8609 GCA_051867275.1 Faecousia sp. | reverse complement strand
CGCAACAATTCCGCAAATTCCTTGTTCCTTACACACTCTGTAATCTTCTTATTCCTTTGGCTCGCGCCGTTCCTCCGGATGTGTATTCCGGTAGGATTGAATCATCCCTACAGTCTGATGTCGCTCATATCCGGATTCACAACCAAAACCATAACCGTATATCAGCCGGTTCAGGGCATCTCCTTTTCCGCCACCAACGCTATCATGGCCGCAGACAGCTATTTCCCCATCACATTTAAAGTGAACCTTCTGGACAGGGTGTTTGAAATCGCTTCAATCATCTGGCTGGTTGTGGCTCTCGCAATCGGCCTTGCTCTGGGGATCCTGTACCTCACAACGCTCCATGATATGAAAGACGCGAAGCACCTGCGGGATAACGTCTATCTCTCGGATCGGATACAAAGCCCGGCCGTGTATGGAATCATCAAGCCAAAAATCCTTCTTCCGGCTTCCTCTGACCCAAGGGGTCATCCGTATATTCTGAAACACGAACGGACGCACATCAGACGGCTTGATAATCTGTGGCGTTTGGCCGCGTGTTTGATTACGGCTGTCCATTGGTTTAACCCGCTGTGCTGGCTGTTTTTGAAGCGATTCCTGGAGGATATGGAGCTGGCCTGTGACGAAGCTGCCATTGCGAATTATTCCAAGGCACAGCGGAAGGAATACGCCCTGTCGTTGGTCAACTGTGCCGAAAGTAAAAGTCTGTTTGCCTCGGGCTTTGGCGGGGCAAAGCTCCGAACGCGGGTTGAAAGCATCATGTCCTACGAAAAAATGACCTGCTTTTCCGCGTTATGCTTTTCCATATTGACTGTTTCAATTCTTGTTGTCCTGCTCACAAACGCAGGATAAATGCCGCGACAGGAGGTAAATGAGATGAACAACAAACGGTATACTCGGTTTTATATTCTGTCCTTGCTTCTCGTGCTGATTGCATCCGCGTATCCACTGTATATGGGCGTTGTAACAACGGCAGAAATGATACAAAAGGGTGCCGTTTCCATGGAAAGCTATCCCAAATATATCATTCCCTATACGCCCATCGCAGTGGCGATGATTCTCGGCGTAGCGCTTCTTCCCCTGCTTCAAAAGCTGTTTCAGAAAACGGATTTTCTCTGGTCCGCGGTGCTTTCAACGGGTATCTTTTTCATGGTCGAACGGCTGATGGAGACAAAGATTCTTGTCCAGGCGCAGGAAGTTGTGTACCTTGAAAGCTGGCAGTTGTCGCTGTGTTACATCCCGCCCGAGCTGTATCAGACAAGAACGTGGGAAGCCGTCGATGTTCTGCTGGGCGGCTACAGCCCTGCCTTTAAGCTCCATTTTTACCTGATTTCGGTGGTAATCATCGTGACCCTGCTCAATTGCTTCTATGGGTTTGCCAAGATGATTCGTTCCGGAGATTACAGGCCCAAAAAGGCATTGGTGATTCAGGGCGTTACGGGCGTGGCCTTTCTGGGAATGTGTATCTGGGCCTGCTTCACAGCTTTTTATCGCACCGGAGAAATTACGGTTTCTGCCCGGTCGGGAATTCTGATGGCGGTGTTTTTTGCCCTGATGGGGATTACAATGGGCGTCTTTGTCGGCTCCTTTACGCTGGACAAGCATAAAATCTGGTCCGTTTGGCTGCCTGCCGTCACCGCATCCCTGATAACGCTTGCCATGTACATAGGAGAAATGCTTCTGCTGAGCGGAAATCTGTATCGATTCGGTACGGGCATCCTGTTCCGGGGATTGGCGGGCATCGTGCTGGCACCCGTTGATATTCTGATTATTCTCATTTCCGGCATCGTTACGGCACTGACTTGCCTGGCGATCCGTGGTCCCAAGCCATCCGGGAAATGACCAAGGGCGGCACCCGCGCAACGGGTGCCGCCCTTGTGTTATGGTTTGATTTCGAAAGCGGCGGGCAGTCTTTCCGCTGCCCGCCGCTTTTCTTATCTTGCCTTGTCCAGAATTTGGTTGGCGTTGAACAGGTCGTCCACCAGGTCCTGGTCCTCGGTGATGCGGATGCCGTTGATGGTGCGGCGGTCCTGACGCACATAGTCGTCGGTGATCTTGCCCCAGCTTGTGACATCGTTGTCCATGCCCACGAAGAAGCGGAAGCCCGCGTCATACAGGGCCTGATACTTGGCCCCGGAATACTCCAGCAGGTCGCTGCCGCCGGCGTAGATCAGAATGGTGGTGTCCCCCAGGAAGGGCTCATAGGTCTGCTCCCACTTGGTCACGTCGCTTACCACATCCTGGTCCGCCACATCACCGTAGCGGACGCCCCCATAGGTAAAGCTGGCGAACTCGTAGCCCGTGTCCTTCAGGCACTGAACCACATCCTTGAAGCTCTGGGCCTGGGTCTCATCGGACAGGCTGTAGCCCAGGGGGTCGCTTTTGCCGTTGAGGCCCAGAACGGCTCTGGCCCCATGGTAGGAGAAGTCCGGGTGCTGGGCAATGAAGCTCTCCAGAATGGTCACAAAGTCATACTCGCCCTGGAGCCGGGTGGCGGTGGAATCGATGTACTCGCAGGTGATCTTCCCATCATCGCCCACCAGAAGACGCCGGGGGAAGCCGTCGCCTGCCATATCCAGGGAGTAGTGGGCCGGAATCAGGGACATCATCAGGGGCTGCCGGTCCGACGGCAGGCGGATCTCCGTAGCCGCGTACTTGCCCTCCCCGTTGGGAGCGGCAATGTCTGTAGACGAAATCAGCACATAGCCGTTGGCGTAGAGTTGGTCCAGAATGGCCCGGAATTCGTCCACCGTCAGGTTGTAGTCCTTATAATCCCCGGAGGCGGAGTCCCCGTCAAAGGCCCGGCCCGTGTCCACCACCAGCTGCTGGAAGGAGATGTGGGGCACATCGGTATTGTCCTTCCAAACCACCAGGGAATCCTTTTCCTGGGTGTACTGGTTCGCAAGAGCGACAGCCCGGCTGTCGGAGCTGGTCTGAAGCAGGGCGATGGCGCCGTCATAGTCAAAGTGGGATGCCAGCTCCCCCGCCTGGGTCAGCAGCGCGCTTACGTCCTCGTCAGGGGGCGCCGTAGTATCCTCCAGGGTCTGCTTGGGAATGGTGGTCTCCCCGCCGGAGCCGCCGGCAGCCAGCTTCACAATGCCCACAATCAGCGTAATAATCAGGATAATTCCCAACAGAACGATCACAAGGGGCAGGTATGCCTCCTTAAATTTTTGCCAGGGCGTTTTCTTCCGGCGCGTCCGGCGCACAGGCCGCTGGACGTCATATTCTTCCATGTTTCGTCCACTCATACAAGTTCCCTGCCTTTCTTTCTCAGGATATTGTGCTTACATCATAGCGAATTTCCCCTGATTTTTCAATGGGGTTTTAAAAAAAATGCTTGTCGACAGCCGGGCCTTTGAAAGGCAGCAAAATGATCGTTCTTCGCAACACCCACTGTAGGGGAGGGTCATGACCCTCCCGGCAATACGCAAAAGCGATTTGTTCCGCATTTCGGCGAATTCGATCCAAACTCCCTGCGGATTCGCCCAAATTTTCCAGTAAATACCGGTGCCTGCCGCCGGGAGGGTCATGACCCTCCCCTACAGGATGAGCAAATAGAGTATTTACAGTTCGTCCAGCTCCTGAAGCCAAAGGGTGGGCCAGGCGTCGGAGGGCATCCGCCAGTCGCCTCTGGGGGACAGGGTCACGGAGCCCACCTTGGGGCCGTCCGGCAGGCAGCTCCGCTTGAACTGCTGCTGGAAGAAGCGGCGGTAGAAGTTCCGCAGCCACTTGAGAATGGCCTCCGGCGTGTACCGGCCTTCGAAGGCCAGCTTGGCCAGCCGGAAGGTCTTCCGGGGGCTGAAGCCGCAGCGGACCGTCTGGTACAGGAAAAAGTCGTGCAGCTCGTAGGGGCCCACCAAATCCTCCGTCACCTGGGAGATCTGCCCCTCCGTGGGCGGCAGCAGCTCCGGGGACACCGGCGTGTCCAGAATATCCAGCAGCACCTGCCGCAGCTCGTCCCCGGCATTCCGGGCCACATGGGCCACGATGTGGTACACCAGGGTCTTGGGCACACCGGCGTTGACGCCGTACATACTCATATGGTCGCCGTTGTAGGTGGCCCAGCCCAGGGCCAGCTCGCTGAGGTCGCCGGTGCCGATGACCAGACCGTTCAGCCGGTTGGACAGGTCCATCAGCACCTGGGTCCGCTCTCTGGCCTGGCTGTTTTCAAAGGTGACGGACCGGTCATCCTCCGGCAGGCCAATGTCCTTAAAATGCTGGGCAACGGCGTTGCCGATGGGAATCTCCCGGAAGGTGACGCCCAGAAGCGTGGCCATTTTCTCCGCGTTGGAGCGGGTGCGGCCTGTGGTGCCATAGCAGGGCATGGTGACGGCCCACAGCCGTTTCCGGTCCCAGCCCAGCATATCCGCCGCCCGCACCATGACCAGCAGAGCCAGGGTGGAGTCCAGGCCGCCGGACAGGCCCACCACCGCCGATTCGGCGTGGGTGTGGCTCAGACGTCTGGCAAGACCGGAGGCCTGGATGGTCAGAACCTCCTCACAGCAGTCGGCCAGGCTGGCCTCATCCGAGGGCACGAAGGGATGGGGATCCACGGTTCTGGTCAGGGTGGCGTCCTCCAGGTGGAAGTCCACAGGGATGTCCCAGAAGGGGGACAGGGTGATGTCGCAGTAGGTGTTCTGCCGGGCACGCTCCGCCGCCATGTGCCGCACATCCAGCTCCGTCACCAGGAAGTTGGGCTCCATGGTGGTGGACTGGGTCAGGATGCTGCCGTTTTCGGCAATGATGCAGTGGCCGGAGAACACCAGGTCCTGGGTGGACTCCCGGCAGGAGGCGCAGGAGTACACATAGCCGCAGATCAGCCGGGCGGACTGGCCGGACACCAGACGGCACCGGTACTGGCCCTTGCCGATGACCGCCGGGGAGGCGGACAGATTCACCAGAATGGTGGCGCCTGCCAGAGCCAGGTCCTCGGAGGGCTGATAGGGCGCCCACAGGTCCTCGCAGATTTCGCAGCCCACCACAAATTCCGGCATATCGGGGCAGCGGAACAGCACCCGCTTGCCGAAAATCACCTGCTCAAAGGGGCCGGTTTTCTCCAGGTAGCAGTTTTCGGCGGGGGCAGGGGCAAAATACCGCCCCTCGTAGAACTCATTGTAATTGGGGATGTGGGTTTTGGGAATCAGAGCCAGCAGGCGGCCGTTCAGCACGGCGGCGGCGCAGTTATAAAGCCGGCCGTCCTTGGCATAGGGCAGACCCACGAAGGTCAGAAGCTCCATACCGGCAGAATGCTCCACTACCTTCATAAGCTCATTCCAGGCGGCCCGCCGCAGGGTCTGCTGCAAAAGCAGGTCCTGACAGCTGTAGCCCGTAAGGCACAGCTCCGGCAGTACCAGCACCTTGGCACCAGCCTCATGGGCCTGATCCATGGCCTCCATGATCTTCCGGCAGTTGTAGCCGCAGTCCGCCACCCGCACATCCAGGGCGGCAGCCGCCACTTTTACATATCCGTCTCTCATTGAATATACTCCTTCTCTTTTCGTGATAGGTCAACACAATGGTTTTTTCGAGGTATGTTAAACAATGCTTCTGTAGGGGAGGGTCATGACCCTCCCGGCGGCAGGCATCTGCATTTTTGAATGACGATGGGCGAATTCGCAGTCATTTCGTTGCGGATTCGCCAAAATGCGCTGGAAACCGTTTATGCATTCTGCCGGGAGGGTCATGACCCTCCCCTACAGGAAAACCGGGCTTGTTGCAGTCCCCGGGGTTCTACGGATTTTCCAACTGATCCAGGTTCAGGCTGAAGGCCGGCAGGCATTGCGTCATGAAATATTCCAGCTCCGGCAGCTCCATGGCCTCCAGGGCCTGACGGGTCTGACGGGCCGCGGACTCAAACTCCTGATTGCCCGCCTTCAGCTCCTCCACACATTTAATATAGGCCGACAGCTTATCCGCCGCCTTGATGATGGGCAGGGTCTCCGGGTCATTCTCCAGAATCAGAGGCTCGTAGGCAGGACGCAGGGCCTCCGGCAGCATTTGCAGCAGTCTCTGGCCGCTGACATACTCCACCTGCTTATAGGCTTCCTTGATTTTGGGATTGAAATACTTTACGGGGGTGGGAAGGTCTCCGGTGAGAATCTCGGAGGCGTCGTGGTACAATGCTCCCACGGCGCACCGGTCCGGGTCCGGGCCGGGAAGCTGTAAAATCTCCCGGCGGATCAGAGCCAGTCCGTGGGCCAGCACCGCCACCATATGGCTGTGCTCCTGGATGTTCTCGGAAAAGCTGTTGCGCATGAGGCCCCAACGGGTGATGTAGCGCATCCGGGAGATCAGGGCGTAAAATTCATTTGCCACGGAACAGTTCCTCCAGCAGGGCAGGAATCTCACGGGGATTCCGGCAGATGTGGTCCGCCCCCGCCTCCAGAAGCTGCCCGATGGTCCGGTAGCCCCAGGCGGCGCTGATGCAGGGAAGGCCGGAATTTCTCGCCGTCAGCACATCCACCTCGGAGTCGCCCACATAGACGGCCCGGTCCTCCGTAACGTCCAGTTTCTTCAGAGCCAGGCGCACCATGTCGGGGTTGGGCTTCCGGGGAACCGTGGGGCACTCCCCCAGAGCCAGGTCGAAGTCCGGGAAGAAGGCCTCATACAAGGGGGTGGTGGCAGTCTGGGGTTTGTTGGTGACGATTCCGAGACACCAGCCATCCTGCCGGAGCCGGGCTGCCACCTCCAGGATGCCATCATAGGGGCGGGTGGTTTCGTTGCAGTGGGCGGTGTAGTATTCCCGGTAGTATTGCAGAATTTCCTCGAAATTCTCCGGCTCGCCTCCCAGGGCGCAGCGAATCTGATTCCGGGCCCCGTTGCCAACGAAGGAATTGTATTCCTCCAGAGTCCGCTCCGGATAACCGAAGTGGCGCAGGGTGGCGTTGCTGGCGTTGGCAATGTCCGGCAACGTGTAAAGCAGGGTCCCATCCAGGTCCCATAAAACGGCTTTGTTCATAGAAAAGCTCCTTTTGAACTGTGATGACTTTGCGATAAATTTCCGTTTATGCGCCCGTAGGGCGGGGTCATGACCCCGCCGGGCACCGATTATTTGCAATGCAGTCGCGTCAAACGCGCATTTTTCGCCGTAAATTGCCTATTTTGCGAATGATTGGTACTGCCTACAGATTTGCAACTGCCCGGCGGGGTCATGACCCCGCCCTACAGCGGTGTACAATAAAAAATTCCGGTTTACAGGACTTGCTGGATATAGCCCTTCAGGTACCAGGCGTTTTCGGCGGACAGGTCGGCGGGATGGTCCCGGCTCTGCATCATGGGCTCCAGCAGCCGGACCTGGCGGCCTACGTCGGCGGCAGCCTCCCGCAGCATCTGCAAAAACAGGGGCGGCGTCATAAACTGGCTGCAGGACCAGCTTGCCAGATACCCGCCTTCCCCCAAAACCCGCAGGCACTGCATATTCAGCTCCTTGTAGCCCCGGTAGGCGGCCTCCAGGGATTTCCGGCTCTTGGCAAAGGCGGGTGGGTCGCAGATCACCAGATCGAACTTTCTCCCCTCCTCTGCGTAGGTCTTCACCAGGTCAAACACATTGGCGCAGCGGGTGGTGATTTTGTCCGCCACGCCGTTGTTTTCCGCGTTTTTCATCACCATTTCCAGAGCGCTTTTGGACACGTCCACGGCCTCCACCTCCCGGGCGCCGTAGAGGGCCGCGTGGATGGAGAAGCCGCCGGTGTGGCAGCACAGATCCAGCACCCGGGCGTCCGCGCAGTAGGGACGGATTCTGCCCCGGTTCTCCTGCTGGTCCAGGAAATGACCGGTCTTCTGGCCGTGGGGCAGGTCCGCCAGCATTTTGGCCTCATGCTCCAGGAAGGGAACCAGCTCCGGCACCGCGCCGTAGACGCAGCCGGTTTGCTGCTCCAGCCCCTCCTTCTCCCGGACGGGTACGTCATTCCGCTCGTAAATTCCAAGAGGCTTAAAATGCTCCGCCAGCAGCTCCACCAGCAGCTCCTTCCGGGCCTCCATACCGGCGCAGGCAATCTGGAAGGACAGATAATCTCCGAATTTATCCACAGTCAGACCCGGCAGACCGTCGGAGTCTCCGAAGATCACCCGGTAGGCGTTGCGAAAACCAAGCCCCCTGCGGAAGGAATCGGCCTTCTGAATCCGCCTGCGGAAAAATTCCCGGTCAATTGTCTCGGATTCCTCCCGGGTCAGGACCCGGACCACGATTTTGGAGTCCCCGTTGAAAAAGCCCCGGGCCAGAAACGCACCCCGGTTATCCGTCACATTCACGATGCCGCCGGTCTGGCACAGCTCGTCCACCCAGGCGATCTCGTTGTCATAGATCCACCCCTTGCCCCGGCGTACATCGGCCTCCTCGCCTTTCCGCAGGCATACCTGACCCAATTCCATAGGTTTCCTTTCCGGGAACTCAATTGACAGAAAAAGCTCCCTTTGCTATAATGAATAAATCAATTCCCCGAAAGGAGGGCGTCTCCGTTGGCGGATTCCAACCAGACCAAGCAAACCCTTGCCGCGGCCATGAAGGACCTGATGAATCGGGAGCCCTTCGCCAAAATCAGCGTGGGGGATATCTGCCAGGCCTGCCAGATGAACCGGAAGAGCTTTTACTATCACTTCCGGGACAA
>JBJDYK010000118.1:0-1571 GCA_051867275.1 Faecousia sp. | reverse complement strand
ACCAGGAGGCGGACGGCCTTTTGGTCAGGGGTATTGCGCAGGGAGTTTAGCCAGGCGTGGATTTGCTCAGAGGTGAAGTCCTGGGGCGGCTCTGTGGCCTCCAGGGCGGCGATTTCTGTTTTGAGGCTCTGCATCTGCTTGCCGATATCCGCCAGAATCTCGGGCGGCAGGGCCGCCGTGGACAGATTTCTCATGAGGGCGTCGTATTGCGTCTGCTTCTGGGCAATGCGTTTGGCCAGCGCGCACTTGAATTCCTCCATGCGGTGGCCCTCCCCTGCCTGGTACTGGCGCAGAGCGGCGGCAATGCGCTTCTGGTTTTCCTCCGACAGCAGCTCATGGAGGTAGTCCAGGGCTGCCTGATCGATCAGCTCCATTTTAACGGTTCCGATGCCGCACTTTTCCGAGCAGGTATAGTACTGGTAGGCGTGGCCCTTGCGATGGGCGGTTATGCCGTGCATCTTGGCGCCGCAGCTGCAATACACCAGGCCGCTGCACATATAGTCGGCGCTTTTCCCTGTCTGCTTTCTTCCTGTCATAATCCTCTGTACCTCCTCAAACTGTGCCTTGCTGATGATCGTCGGCAAGGCGTTTTCGATTTTAATGGCGTTTGGCTTGTCCCGACGTGCATCCCGGTCTTTTTCTTCCACTGGGCTGTAGCGGTACTCTCCGGTATACTTCCGGTTTCGGAGCATTTCGTAGATCTGCGGGTAGCGGATGGGCTTTCCCCGCTTGCCGGTGATGCCGCACTGGTCCATTTCCTTAATCAGGGCCTTAAATCCCTGGCAGTTCTGGGCCGCGTCGAAGATCCGGCGGACATAGCCGGCTTCCAGCTCGTTGACCACATACTGCTGGTTTATCACATCGTAGCCAAAGGGCGGATAGCCGCCGGTATGCAGCCCCTTGAGGGCGGTTTCCTTCAGGCCCTTGCGGGATTCCTCGGCCAGATTGTCAATGTAATACTCCGACATGGACCACATGAGAGCCCGCATGATTTTGGCTTCCTTTCCGGTGCCGAAGTCCTGGGCCACGGCGATGAGGCGCACGTTCCAACTGCTCAGCTTGATTTCCAGGTTGACGTGTTCGCCCAGGCTCCTGGCGATCCGGTCATACTGGTGGATCAGGATCACGTCGAAGTCATCCTTTTGCGCGTCCCGGAGCATCCGCTGGTACTGCTGCCGCAGGAGCGTTTTGGATCCTTTGCCGCTGATGGCCTCATCGGCATAGACCCGCAGGACGGTTAGCCCATGGGTTGCAGCATAATCCCGGCAGGCCCGTTCCTGGGCCGCAATGCTGGCATCGGTCTGTTTGTCGGACGAAAAGCGGGCATAGATGACCGCCCGGCTTCCATGCATTAAATCTTCCATTTTTTCCTTGCCTTTCCGGGCGTTTCGTGTTACCATAAAATGGTAGACTGACCCTGTAATTTATGTGTGTGGTTTTCTACACGGCCTCCTGTGTTGCAGCACAGGGGGCCATTTTTTATGGGACGTTCTTGTTTTTTCCATAGAATATTTTACCGGATAGAAGATTCCGCTTATAGCTGCATCCTAAGGCTGCTTTATGGTTCGGAT
>JBJDYK010000117.1:0-1578 GCA_051867275.1 Faecousia sp. | reverse complement strand
ATGGCTGAATACCCCATCAACAAGGGCATCGGCCGTCCGGTTGAGTTCAAGGGTCTGAAGGCGCAATACCTCTTCATCTTCGCGGGTGGGTTGCTGTCTCTCTTCATCCTCTTCGTCATCCTCTACATGGTCGGCATCGGCCAGTGGATATGTATCGGCTTCGGTGCGGTGTCGTCGTCCATCCTCGTATGGCAGACCTTCGCACTGAACGCCCGGTACGGCGAGCACGGACTGATGAAGCTGGGAGCGGCACGCAGCCACCCCCGATACCTTATCAACCGACGGCGGATAGCCCGATTATTCAAGAACAAACAGAAAACGGAACAAGAATGAGGAACATATCCAAAATGACAACACTGGAAAACAAGTTTCCCCTGCTGGCGGTGGAGCACGGCTGCATCGTCTCAAAGGATGCCGACCTCACGGTCGCCTACGAGGTGGAGCTGCCGGAACTCTACACCGTGACGGGTGCGGAATACGAGGCCATACACGGCTGCTGGTGCAAGGCCATCAAGGTGCTGCCCGACTACTCCATCGTCCACAAGCAGGACTGGTTCATCAAGGAACAGTACAAGCCGGAGCTTCACAAGGACGACATGAGTTTCCTGAGCCGCTCGTTTGAGCGTCACTTCAACGAGCGTCCCTATCTGAAGCACACCTGCTACCTTTTCCTGACGAAGACCACGAAGGAGCGCAACCGTATGCAGAGCAACTTCAGCACGCTGTGCCGTGGGCATATCATCCCGAAGGAACTGGACAGGGAGGCGGCGGAGAAATTCATGGAGGCTACGGAACAGTTCGCCCGCATCATGAACGACAGCGGCTTCATCAGGCTGCGCCGCCTCACCACCGATGAGATTGTCGGTACGGAGGACAAGGCCGGACTCATAGAGCGTTACTTCTCCCTCATGCCCGAAGGCGACAGGACACTGCAGGACATCGACCTCTCGGCAAGGGAGATGCGCATCGGCGACAACCGCCTGTGCCTGCACACCCTTTCCGATGCGGAAGACCTGCCCGGAAAGGTGGCAACCGACATTCGGTACGAGAAACTCTCCACCGACCGCTCTGACTGCCGCCTCTCCTTCGCCAGTCCCGTGGGACTGCTGCTGCCCTGCAACCACATCTACAACCAGTATGTGATTCTGGACAACAGCGAGGAGAACCTGCAGAAGTTCGAGAAGTCCGCCCGTAACATGCAGTCGCTCTCCCGATACAGTAGAAGCAACAGCATCAACCGTGAGTGGATAGAGCAATACCTGAACGAGGCGCATTCCTACGGGCTGACCTCAGTGAGGGCGCACTTCAACGTCATGGCATGGAGCGACGATGCGGAGGAGCTGCGCCACATCAAGAACGACGTGGGCAGTCAGCTGGCAAGCATGGAGTGCATGCCGCGCCACAACACCATCGACTGCCCCACGCTCTACTGGGCGGCGATGCCCGGCAATGCGGCGGACTTCCCTGCGGAGGAGTCGTTCTACACCTTCACCGAACAGGCCGTGTGCCTCTTCACGGAGGAGACCAACTACCGCAGCTCGCTCTCGCCCTTCGGCATCAAGATGGTGGACAGGCTCA
>JBJDYK010000116.1:0-1590 GCA_051867275.1 Faecousia sp. | reverse complement strand
TCTCCACCCTGTATGAAAAGCTATCCGCCAGAGAGAACCTCCGATTCTTCTCCTCCCTCTACCGGAGGCAGACTCGCTCCATCCCGGAGCTGCTTGCCGCAGTGGGTCTTTCAATCTGAAAAACAAACACATTCCCCTGCAAAAACCACCTATCGAGAAAGGATGAGATCTCGTAAAATAGCAGATAAGCTGGTAGAGTCGGAGAAGGAGAAAGGAAGTTCAGCATGAAACCAACTGCAATTGTCTACACATCCAACACCGGTCATACCCGGCAATATGCCCTTTTGTTAGGGGAAGAGATTGGTCTTCCGGTTTATTCTCTTGATGAGGCCAGTGCTCAACTTTCCGGCGGCAGCCCGGTAATCTACCTGGGCTGGATCCATGCAAGCCATGTCAAAGGCTTTTCCAAAGCTTCAAGTCGTTTTGACCTCTGTGCTGTCTGCGGCGTCGGGCTGTGTGATACCGGAACGCTGATCTCCGAGGTTCGAAAGGCCACTTCCATTCCGGAGGGCCTCCCCCTGTTTACCCTCCAGGGCGGCATTGACCGCGGCAGCCTGAAGGGAATGGATAAACTGATGATCTCCATGCTTGCCAAGGGGCTTGCTTCTCAGAAGCAGCGCTCTGCTCAGGATGAGCGAATGCTGGAGCTGCTGAGCAGGGACGAAAGCTTCGTCAGTCCGGAAAATCTTTCCGGAGCTTTACAATGGTATAAGGAGCGGTATACATGAACTGTATTTTGAGAAAATGGCGGCTGTCGGATGCGAAGGATCTGGCAGCAGCGCTGAATAACAAGAAGATTCTGAACAATCTGCGGGACGGACTTCCCTACCCCTACACAGAGCAGGACGCCCATGACTACATCTGTGCAATACTCTCCTCAGAGGAAAACAGCACCTTTGCCTATGCCATCACGCGCAATGACCGTGCCATCGGCAGCATCGGCGCCTTCCGGCAGAGCAACATCCACCGGCAAACGGCAGAGCTGGGGTACTATCTGGCGGAGGAATACTGGGGCCGGGGCATCATGACGGAGGCCATCCGGCAGCTCTGCAGGATCGTCTTTGATACAACCGACATCCTTCGCATCTATGCCGAGCCCTTCGCCTACAACACCGGTTCCCGGCGGGCGCTGGAGAAAGCGGGATTTCGCTATGAGGGCACCATGAAAAACAACGCCGTGAAAAACGGCAAGGTTCTGGATATGGCGCTTTACAGCCTGACCCGCACCACCGAAGCCTACCCCGTCCGCAGGCTGACCAGCGAAGAAATCCCCCAGGCGTTGGAGCTGTGTTGGCGGGTATTCCTGGAGTTTGAAGCCCCGGATTACTCGCCGGATGGGATCGCATCGTTCCGGGCAAGTCTGGATGATAAGGAGCGTAACCGGCAGATGCACTTTTACGGCGCCTTCGATGGAGATACGCTTGTGGGCGTACTGTCCATGCGTGCGCCACAGCATATCGGTGGGTTTTTCGTCGATGCGGCCTATCACCGCCGGGGCATTGGGAGACGGCTGTTCGAGGCCATGCGGCAGGATTATGCACGACAGGTGTTCACGGTCAATTCTTCCCCCTATGCGGTGGAGGTCTACCG
>JBJDYK010000115.1:0-1596 GCA_051867275.1 Faecousia sp. | reverse complement strand
CCGCCGGTGGACTTCAGGCCCTCGTCGGCGAACATCTTGATGGCGTTCAGCACGTCCATCTGCTTGTCCTGCATGCCCTTGACCACCAGGAACAGGGGGTCAAACCACAGGTCGTCGGAGGACATACCCAGGGACAGGCCCCGCTCGAGCATATTGTGGCAGTGCTTCATGCGCTCCTCGTTGTCCTTGGCGATGCCGTCGGCGGAGCAAAGGGCGATACAGATGGCGTCGTTGGCGGCGGCCAGGTCGATGTTGGAGATACGGGAGCCGGCATCGGCGGAGTTGACGATGGGCTTGCCGTTGGTCCGGTTATAGACCTTGATACCGGCTTCGATGGCCTTCTTGTTGGCGGTATCCAGAGCCAGAGGCACGTTGTTGAAGTTCTCCTGCAGCAGCTTAACGGCCCACATCATACGCTCGGGACCGTCCTTCTCGGCAGGTCCGATGTTGACGTCCAGGTAAGTAGCACCGGCGGCGATCTGCTCGGCGGCACGCTTCAGGATGGGAGCGGGATCCCGCTCGTCCATGGCCTTGCGGATGGCGGGGGAGATGCAGTGGATCCGCTCGCCGATGGTGACGAAGGTCTTGGACTCGGGGTTGTGGCCCTTGTACTGCACGCCCATGTCCACGATCTCGATCTTGGGCACCCGGGTAGCCAGCAGCTCGTCAAAGGACAGCTCCTTGACCTCCTCGGCGGGAGTGGCAGCAGCGGCTCTGGCGGCGGCTTCGGCCTTGGCGGCCTCAACGGCGCCCTCGTACTCCTTGTCCTTCAGGTACTTGGGCAGCTGGACGGCCTCCAGGGGACCCACGACGACCTGCCAGTTGGGCAGCTTCTCCTGAATCTCGCCCTTCATGACGGCAACCTTGCCGGGGATGATGAGGGTACGGGACTTGATCTTGTTCTCGATGTCGTTCTCGTCGAAGAACTTCTTGATGGTGCTGGCGGAGAACTTACCGGCGGCCCAGGCGGTCAGGACGGACATACCGGAAGCATCGGTAATCAGCAGGTTCACGGGGCAGTTGCTGCGCTCCATTTCGCCGGAGACCAGGAAGTAGGTCAGGGCGAAGTCCACGGTCAGGGCGCAGGGGCTGTTCTCGTCGGCGCCGTTCAGGGGGTAGATCTTGGACTCCACCTTCATGGGCTTCTGAGGATCGGTAAAGATATTCTGACGCAGGCCGTACAGAGGCAGAGCCTCGGCGTAGGTCATGTTCTCCATGACGATGATGGAGCCGTACTTCTCGGTGAACATGGCGGCGTAAGCGGTCTGCAGGCGGCTGTCGCCCTTGGCAAACCGGGTCAGATTCACGATGGAGGGATAGCCGAAGGAACGGTCGCCGTCCTTCAGGGCGGTGCGGCGGACGATGACGGCATTGGCCAGGGTCTCCTTGGCGGTCTTGCCGGTGCAGTCCAGCACCAGGTTCTTGTTGCCGGCGCCTTCCAGCTTCTTGACCAGGTCGTACAGGTCGGAGAGGTTCTCCGCGTACAGGCCCAGGGTCACGCCGTAGGTCTTGGCCAGCTCGTTCATAGCCTCCCAGTTCTCGGCGGTGCAGCCGTCCAGGATGGGCTTTACGTCCTTGCAGACCTCCAGAGCGGCC
>JBJDYK010000114.1:5683-8902 GCA_051867275.1 Faecousia sp. | reverse complement strand
CCCTGCTACACTGGCGCGGGACGTGAAGCTGCTCGCACAGCGCGGCTATGCGCTCGAACGGGCCGAGGCGTTCGACCTGTTCCCCCGCTGCGCGCATGTGGAGACGGTATGTCTCTTAGTGCGGAGAAACAGTCTGCACATCGACATTGACGTGGATGTGGAAGAAATGCTGCAGGAAAAGCGCGGTCAGGCCACCTATCCACAGATCAAGGACTATGTGTTAGAGCATAGCGGCTTGAAAGTCAGCAACCTGTATATCGCGCAGGTGAAGCAGAAGTGCGGTATCATCGAGCGAGAGAATTACAACAAGCCGAAGTCCGAGGATGCCAAACAGCCCCAATGCCCGCCGGAGAAGGAAGCAGCAATCAAGGAGGCATTGAAGCACTTCGGGATGATTTGAGGAGACTACGATGAACAAATTGCTTTCCTGCGAATACAACATGGATACTGCCTGTGTGGAGCTGAAATACGCGAATGGAACAATGATTTCCATCGACACAAACGCCGTCGAACGCGAATTCTGCGACAATATGTACCAGCGGAGTGAGCTTGATCGGATGATCTACAATAAGCCGTTGGAGTATGCGCAGCTGGTACTCGGTGGCGACTTGGAGGGGTATCTCCAAGGGACTCCGGAGCATCGCTTGATGGATTGAGAAAAACATAGCAGTCCATGAATATCATTAAGTGTAACCTTTTGGACCACACAAAAAAGTACCCACCCTGTTTGAATGGGGTGGGTACTTTTGATTCTTCGCGTACAAAGTTTATCGCACTTTACGCAGATTGTTCAACGATATAAGGAAATATGAGCTTGACTTCATAAGGAGAAGTATTCCGAAATAAGTAAATGCAATAATTGCATTTAATACTTGCAAAATCGCATATTACCTGATATAATTCATCTGTCTTTAGCACAGCAAAGAGCTGTGTATGCAGAATTTGCAAGGAGGATGAAAGGAATGAAGCACGAAATGCTGAAAAAGGCTGTTTCGCTTCTGTTGGCCTTGGTGCTTGTGGTGGGATTGATTCCCACTGGATACGCCGCGGAGAAGGAAGAAACGCCTGCAGTTTCGTTCCAGGATGTTGAAAACACATATGATGTGTCGGATCTCATTCTGGACTCGGCTTTGGCTGAGAAGGAAGAAGAGATGGAGCCTCCCATGATTACAAACGAGGATGGCGAAGTCCGCGTTTCCATTGTTCTGGCGGGCGCCTCCGCTCTGGAAAAATGGAACTGGCAGACACAAGCGGTCAGTGGCAACGCTGAGATTGCTGCCTACCGGGGAGCATTGCGGGATGAACAGGAAACAATGCAGACCAAGATCTCCCGTGCAATTGGGCGGCAGTTGGATGTGGAATGGAATTTAACTCTGACCTCCAACGTGATTTCTGCATGGGTCCTGCCCGAGGAGATCGAAGAGATCAGCCGGATGCCCGGCGTGAAGCAGGTGGTGCTGGAGACCAAGTACGAGCCCTGCGTTGCAGATGTCGGAACTGCACAGCCCAATATGGCAACATCTTCTCCCATGATCGGTGCAGACGCAGCTTGGGCGGCAGATTATACCGGTGTTAGCCAGCGCATCGCCATCATCGATACCGGCTTGGACACGGATCACCAGTCTGTAGACGAGGGTGCATTCCTGCATGCACTGGAAGAAACCAACGGCGGTGCAGAAAATGCGGACCTGATGGATGCGCTGGATATTGCTGCTGCCATCGATCAGCTGAATATCTACAAGGGTTACGCGAATTCGACCGGACAGATCATTGCTGATAAGAATCTGACTCCGGACAAGCTCTATGTCAGTGCGAAGATTCCCTTTGGCTACAATTATGCGGACCGTTCTTTGTATCTGACCCATGACAACGATCAGCAGAGCGGCCACGGCTCCCATGTGGCCGGTATTGCTGCCGGAAACCGCTATATTCCCGACGGAAACGGCGGCTATGTCTCTGCACTCGATACTGTATTTTCTCAGGGTGTTGCGCCGGACGCGCAGATCCTGGTAATGAAGGTCTTTGGCGTGACCGGCGGCGGCTACACCTCTGATATGGTAGCGGCGGTGGAAGACGCCCTGGTCCTGGGCTGCGACAGCATCAACATGTCCATGGGTTCCGCCGTGGCTGGTTTCACAGACGCGGCCCTCTATACGGACGTGTTTGAACGGCTGGAGAACAGTGATACCGTGATTTCCATCTCTGCCGGAAACAACGGTGCATGGGCGAATGAGACCGGCCACGGCTATCTGTATGCCGAAGATGTCAATTTACAGACGGCTGCTGAACCCGGCACCCACAGCACGGCAATGACGGTTGCTTCCGTGGAAAACGACGGCATGGTCGGCAAGACGTTCCACGTGGGAGATCAGACAGTTACTTATGCCGAGGTACAGATGTATGGACGCCCGAATCTGCTCTCTTCTCTGGATACCTCTGCGGGTGGCAACGGCACGGAGCTGGAGTATGTACATCTGGACACCTATGGCAATGAATACAACTATGAAGGCATCAATGTCATGGGCAAAGTCGTGATTGTGTCTCGCGGCAATGGCATGACGTTCAAGGATATTCACTCCATTGCTGCCCGTAAGGGCGCCGTTGCCGTTGTGGTCTACAACAACGAACCCGGTCCCGGCATGAAAATGGATGTGACCGGCTCCGGCGTGGATATTCCAATCGTGGGCATCACCCAGAAGGCTGGCGAAGCCATCAAAGATGCCAGCACGAAGCAGTTGACAGACGACGGTTGGGATACTCCCTACTACACCGGCAAGATGACTGTGTACAAGGACGCATCTGACAGCGCAATCTCGCTGAACAGCGAATACTATACCATGAGCAGCTTCTCCTCCTGGGGTGTGCCCGGTACCCTGTCCATCAAGCCGGAGATCACTGCGCCCGGCGGTAATATCTATTCCATCAACGGCGAGACCGCTGCTACGGATCAGTACGTCACCATGAGCGGTACCTCTATGGCAGCACCTCAGGTGGCCGGCATGGCCGCGGTGCTGGCCCAGTATCTGGACGAGACCGGATTGGATGAAACCACCGGCCTGAGCCAGCGGCACCTCATCCAGAATCTGCTGATGTCCACCGCCACACCCATTCTGGATGGCAGCACCGGCCTGCCCTATTCCCTGCTGCAGCAGGGCGCGGGCCTGGCCAATCTGGAGGCGGTGCTGAACGCGGAAAGCTATGTCACCATCCATGGCCGGA
>JBJDYK010000114.1:4121-5583 GCA_051867275.1 Faecousia sp. | reverse complement strand
ACAAAGCCGACCTCAGCGGCGACGGCAAGGTCACAGCCTATGACGCCGAGCTGTACCTGGCGAAACTGGGCGACAGCACCCTGCTGGTGCCCGCCAACGGTAACGTCACGGTCTCCGTGACCATCACCCTGTCGGAGGCTGACAAGGCGGAGCTGGACAAGGTCTACACCAACGGCGCGTATATCGAAGCCTGGGTGACTGCCGCGCCTCTGGCCGACGCCGAGGGGAAAGTAGCCTCCACCCACACCATCCCCGTGCTGGCTTTTTACGGCAGCTGGTCCGAGCCCTCCATGTTCGACCAGATGACCTACAGCCAGCTGCTCAGCGGCAACTATACAAACGACTCTTATTTTACAAGCTCCGTTCCCATTGCCAAGCAGCGGAACTTCAACTATGTCACGGTCAAGCTGAACGATCTGGCCGGAGAGACCTATCTGGGCGGCAACCCCTTTATTGAGGGCGACACCTACAACCCGGACCGCAACGCCATTTCCTCCTCCGGACGCATTGTCTCCATGAACTGGAGCCTGATCCGCAATGCTGCGGACTTCCGCGCCGCCGTGGAGAACGCCGAGACCGGCGAGGCCTGCTATGAGGTGATCCGCTCTGCGGACGACCCCAACGGAGGCTGGGACTACGCCGCAGCCTATATTCCGCAGAACGGGGCCTGGTACTATGTGACCAGTTCTCAGGAGTTGGATGAAGAGAACGGCGGCTGGCAGCCCAAGAACATCGAAAACGGCACGGAGCTGACCGTGAAGCTCCAGGCTGCACCGGAATATTATCTGAAGCCCGCCGATGGCACCCACAGAAATCCCTGGGTGGATTGGAATGACATCAGCAGCAAGAACGCCCTGTCTATCTCTGTGGCAGTGGACAATGAAGCGCCGGAGCTCGAGGTGTATGCAGAGGATTACTCCGAGTGGGGCGGAGAAAAGACCATCTATGTGACGGTGAAGGATAACCGTTACACCGCCGCCATCCTGCTGATGACACCCAAGGGCGGCACCCGTCTGGACGCCAAGGCTGTCAACCAGGAGAATGAGGGCGAGTCCGTTACCCTGACCTTCGACGTCACCGACATCTGGGGCACTGAGTTCCAGATCATTGCTGTAGACTATGCCGGTAATATGACCACCAAGCAGGCTCAGGTTGGATATGATGAATACTACGGCCCCACCGCCAAGCTGCTGGGCCCCACCACTGACACCGGCAACTGGCCGGATATGAGCGCCTCCGCCCAGTGGGACAGCTTTGATTCCAACACCAATCTGGACTATGAGGTCAAGGCGAATGCCAACACCGGCGCATATGCCACTGCCTACGGCGATGGGTATCTGTTCTATGTGGGCTACATGCGCAAGGACGGTAAGCTCAACTACAATCTGTATGCCTTGGACTATCCTGATATGCAGACGCCCATTCCGGTGGGCGAGTCGGTTTCCGGCTATACCAACGGCGC
>JBJDYK010000114.1:0-4021 GCA_051867275.1 Faecousia sp. | reverse complement strand
GCTCAATGCTCCGGCCACGGAGGTGTTCCAGGGCGGCTTCCTGCAGCTTGGCGTCACCCTGCGCCCCTGGTGTCTGGAAAACAAGAATCTCACCTGGACCAGCAGTGACGAAACGGTGGCTAAGGTTGACAACAATGGACGTGTGACTGGTGTGTCCGAAGGTACGGCCACAATCACGGTTACCACTGTGGCGTCTCCCGAATTGACGCAAAGTGTGGAGATCACCGTAAAGGCCCCCGAGTTCAAGGTGTCCTTCACCGGTACCGGTACCGACGGTCTCAGCCGGATGGCTACCTATGACTTCGGAACGAGAACGCTGACTAAGGGCGCGGTCCTGACGGATATGGAAGGCAACCACATTACCTCTGCCGCCTCCGATCTGGGCAACTATGGTTCGCTTTGGGTACAGGATCAGGCCGAGGGCGAATACCGGCTCCACAAGATCGATCCCGAGACCGGACGAAGCAGCTTTGACTCTGAGATCAGCAGCACCGGCACCAAGGCCCAGCCCCGGTTGTTCAATGACATCTCCTACGACGACGGCGACAGCTCCACCAACGACAGCGAATGGATCTTTGCCACCGACGGTGAGGGCCGGATCTGGTGCACTCAGAATCGAGAGAAACCCAACACCATGATGTATGTGCTGGAGATGGAGGACGATCCCATCAATTTCATCGGTATCACCTTCGGCGAAGCCTTTGACGTGGACGGGACCCGTTTCTATCCGTCCTATTATCTGGAACTGAGCAGCAATAAGCTGATTATGAACAATTTCAGCTACAGCGAGCTCATGGGCTGGAGTTCCACCTACACCTATTTCGCACTGTCTGAGCAGCTGGAGTACCTGACTGGCGCAAACGGCCGGTATCTGGATACCCTGACCTATGATCCCGCCACCAAGAGCCCCATCCTGCTGCATTACAACGGAAGCGGCTATGATGTCTACTGGCTGAGCCTGGATGCTGCCGCCAAGACAGCCACCATGCTGAATCTCGGCACCATCAGCGGCTACACGGACGTTGCGGGCTACACCGCCGAGTATTATGGCACGGCAGATAACGTGGAGAATGTGGCATTGACGGCTCTGAACACGGCGGGCCCGGACGCTGCCGTTCCGATGAAGACTGTGCCCGGCGGCAGCCTGAACGCTGTTTCCACGCCCGGCACGGAAGTTGTGGAGAATACGGCATACACCACGCTGACGATCACTGCCGAGGAAGCTGCTGCTTCCGGCATGATTACCGTAGAGCTGGACGAAAACCTGGAGTTTGTCAGTATGACCAGCCCCGTGGAGCTGAACAGCTATCAGCAGAACGGTCAGACGATCATCTTTGGCTATGCCGCATCCATGGCTGTTGCCAAAGACAGCATTCTGGCAGTCCTGCGGCTGAAGCAGGCAGACGCCGAGGCCACGGCCACCGTCACGGAGACGGAGCGCGGCGGCGAAACCGTAAGCATTTCCCGGAAGACCGTCTTCCCCTATGATTCTGGTACGACCTACACCCTGACTTATGACGTCAACGGCGGAAAGGAAGCAAATCGGACGGAGACACAGAAGTCCAAGGACGGGTCTTACACCTTCACGGTTTCCGATTTTACGCCCACGAAGGATGGCTTCAGCTTCCTGGGTTGGGCGGAACATGCGGAGGCTTCCATGCCGAACTATACGAAGGGAAGCAAGATCACTCTGACGGAAGCCGCCGCTTCCAAGACCATCTATGCCGTTTGGAAAGACTTCCGAACCCCGGCACAGAATGCATTGGAAAACTACTACGCGGCATTGTTGAAGAACAATAGCTACACCGACGAGGGCAAGGCCGAACTGGCAAGTCTCCTGGAAGAGGGACTTGGCAAGATCAGCGAAAGTACGACAGAGCAGGAGGCGCAGAAGCTGCTGGAAAAATATAAGGCTTTGATGGCTCAAGTCTCCGTCAAACAGCCGGAACTGGAGCCGGAGAGACCTGCCGAGCCGGGAACGCCTGTTTATGTACCCGGTGCCTCCGGACGGAATCCCTTCTATGATGTCTCCAGGAGCGACTGGTTCTATGACGACGTGATGTACGTCTATGTGAATGATCTGATGAAGGGAACCGACACCACGCACTTTGCGCCGGACGGCATCCTGACCCGCGGCATGGTGGTTACTATTCTGTACCGCATGGAAGAGGAGCCTGCCGCCCGTGCACGGGGAACCTTCTCGGATGTGGCTCTGTCTGATTGGTACGGAAAGGCTGTGGAATGGGCGGCTGCCAACGGCATTGTCAACGGCTATTCTGACGGCCGCTTCGGACCCAACGACAGCATCACCCGGGAGCAGCTGGCGGCAATCCTGTACCGCTATGCCAAGTATAAGGGCATGGACGTCTCCGTGGGCGAGAACACCAATATTCTCAGCTACACCGATGCGGCAGAGGTTTCCGAGTATGCCATTTCTGCCATGCAATGGGCCTGCGGCGAAGGCCTGATCAATGGCGCCAACGGCATGCTGATGCCGAAATCCGGTGCCACCCGCGCACAGGTTGCGGCGATCATTCACCGTTTTCTGGAACGCTGAAACGTATATCTCTTCTTTTCCGAGGGGCGGACAATCCACTGTCCGCCCCTCTATGTAATCCATGAAACAACTGGGGGCGTTGCACCTGGAACGAAATTCTGATATAATCAAGACATCCGCTCAGGATGGAGGGATGTCTGTGAACGTAAGAATCAACCGCGAGCCATGCTGGCTCCTGGAAGCGGCGGAGCTTGTGTATAGTTTAGTCAACGAGATTCCGCCTGAAAAAATGACGTCCAAGGGACCATACTGCATTCCTGCGGAGGAGGTCGCCCGGATTCGGGATACTGCCTGCGCCCGGATCGATCCGGAGGACAAACGGCTGAAATTCTATTTTCAGGGCTTCCCGCTGGAGGGAAACTTTGACCGCATGAGCTGTCCCGGCATCTGCGTGCTGCATCAGGAGCTGGAATTGAGTCATTCCGACCCTATGGACGCGGTGGAGGCCATGAAGCAAAGCTGGCGCTCCGACCTGGAAAACGGTTATTTCATCAGCGGAATGGGTCTTTTTTCTCTGGATATGGACAAGGGAAAAGAGGGAGATTTTCTGCCTCTCACCGAGAGCGTTGAAAACCTCCCCATTCCGAAGCTGTATCAGATGCGGCTGCTGGAGGTATATGCCACCTATGAACAGCACCTGCAGCACATTTATGAACTCCTGTCGCCGGTAATCCAGACGCTGCCAGCACTGTTGGAGCCCTGGGTCAAACGGGCTTCGCCGCTGATGGACCAGTGGGACACGTTTTTCCAGACGACGACACCGGAGGCGTTCCTGCAAAAACGCGCCGGTTCCGAAATGGAGGAATATGATCTGCTGGAGGTTGCCTTTGGATACTTCTTTTCCAAGTGGTGCCCTTCGAGAGTGTTTGGAGAAAAGCGTATCGTTCGCTGTATGATGAGCGTTCAGACAATGCCCAGCCTGGATCCGGCGGCGTCTGCTCATCCCGGCGAGGAAGAGCTTGCGGCCCTCCGGCTGGTGGCCAATCCCACGCGGCTGGAAATGCTGTATACCATGCGCAGCAAAGGCATGGGGGTGCAGGAGCTTGCGTCGCGCCTGAATCTGAACGTGGGGTCTGTCTCCCGGGATATCTCAAACATGAAAAACGCACGGCTGCTGCTGGTGGATTACAAGCAGGACCGCGGCTGCTATCGCACCAATTATGCCGAAATCGAAAGAATTGCCAAGCATGTGTTGGACTATCTCCGTGAGGAGTAGTTCTGCGCTGAGATCATTCAGAGTGAATATCGCTCCAGCCAGTGTTTGTACTCGCCAAGAACAAAACTCCCTCGGCTTCTTTAGCGAAGTGATATGCTCCATCGAGGACGAGTTGAATTTGGAAACTGTCGCCGCCAGGCGATGCTCGATGGGCTAGAACAAAACCATAGGTTCTGTTCACTTCTGCTTGAAAAAGATGAATAAAGCGGGGAGGCAAAGAAGAAAAGGGCGGTAATTATCGATGAAAG
>JBJDYK010000113.1:0-1620 GCA_051867275.1 Faecousia sp. | reverse complement strand
CGCCGTATGGCAGAACTTCTAAGCTTTGAACATGTGGAAATCTCCTACGGCGGCGCTCCTGTTGTGCACGATGTCTCTTTTTCCGTGCAGCCCGGCGAGATTCTGGGACTGGTAGGAGAATCCGGCAGCGGGAAATCCACGCTGATTAAGGCTGCCATGGGTTTGCTTGGCAGCAACGGCCTGGTGACCAAGGGCGACATCCTGTTTGAGGGGAACAATATCCCCGACCTGCCGGAAAAGGAGCTTCGCAACATTCGTGGTGCCAAGATCGGCATGATCTTTCAGGATGCCGGAGCCTCCCTGTGCCCCATTCGCACCATCGGCGAGCAGATCTATGAGAGTATGTCTGCCCATATGACGATCTCTAAAGCGGAAGCCCGGGACAAGGCCTACAGCCTGTTTGAGAAGCTGCACTTCAAGGACAGCAAGCGCATCTGGGACAGCTATCCCTTTGAACTGTCCGGCGGCATGAACCAGCGGGCGGGCATTGCCATTGCCATGCTGATGGACCCTGCTGTCTTGCTGGCAGATGAGCCTACCAGCGCGCTGGATGTGGCTGTTCAGAAGCAGGTAGTGCTGGAAATGAAGCAGCTCCGGGATATGTTCGGTACAGCCATCATCCTGGTGACCCATGACATCGGCGTGGTATCCGCCATGGCGGATACCGTTCTGGTGCTGAAGGATGGCAAACAGATGGAATACGGTGCTGCCCAGCAGGTGCTGCAATTTCCGGAAAACGATTACACGAAAAAGCTGCTGGCGGCAGTGCCGAAACTGCGGAGGGCGTAAATGGAGCCGATTTTAGAGGTCAGCGGGCTGACCAAAACATTCCATACAGAAGGCAGAGACGACTTCACCGCTGTGAATCAGGTGAGCTTCCGGCTGTTTCCGGGGGAGACTCTGGGCATTGTAGGAGAGTCCGGCTGCGGAAAAAGCACCCTGGCAAAGCTCCTGTGCCGTCTGATCGATTCCACGGAGGGAACCATCCGCCTATGCGGACAGGATATCACAAAAACAAAGGGGAAGGAACTGGCTGGTGCCTACCGGAACGTGCAGATGGTCTTTCAGGACCCGGTCAGCTCCTTTGACCCCCGGCGTACCCTGGGGGATGGCATCGGGGAGAGTTTGCGAAACGCCGGTGTGTCCAAAGCTGAGACGGAAGCGCAGGTTCGGCACCTATTGGAGCAGTGCGGATTAGGTGCGGAATTTGCCGGACGCTATCCCCATGAGGTCAGCGGCGGACAGTGCCAGCGAGCCGCCATTGCCCGGGCGCTTGCCATTCAGCCGAAAATCCTGATCTGTGATGAAGCCACTTCCGCACTGGATGTGACGGTACAGCAGCAGATCATGGAGCTGTTGCAGAGCCTCCGGGAAAGCAGTGACATGTCCTACCTCTTTATCTGCCACAATCTGGCCCTGGTGCAGACCTTCTGTGACCGGCTGCTGGTGATGTATGAGGGAAAAATCGTGGAGGCGGGCACCCCGGACGAGGTGATCTTCCACCCGCAATCGGACTATACGAAGCTGCTGATCAATTCTATCCTGTAATTCAAAGTGCGCCCCGTCAAAAGAGAGTTCAGCATAGGGATAACCTAAAAGAAGGATATTTTTGACTGACAC
>JBJDYK010000112.1:0-1624 GCA_051867275.1 Faecousia sp. | reverse complement strand
CTTTCTGGCTGTGGCGGAGCTGGGCAATTTTCTGCTGCCGATCTCCTACACGGTGACCCCAGAGGGGAACTATTCCTCCGGGCCTTATATGCTGGTTCCCTATGGGGCTGTGGCCTTTTATCTGCTGCTCTGCGCCGGACTTCTGGCTGTGAATCGGAAGCAGATCGACAAGAAGAAAAAGTCCGTTATCGGGATTGCCCTTACCATTGAATTTGTTGTTAGCATTTTGCAGGGCCTGCACCACACATGGCTCATCAGCGGCATGGGTATCACCTTGATGACGATGTCCTTCTATCTGACGCTCGAAAACCCCGATATCCTGCGCGCCGAGCTGACGGAGCAGAAGATGTCCATGCTGTATTTAAAAAGCCAGGTCAACCCCCACTTTTTGTATAACACACTGGACACCATTCGCATCCAGGCCCAGCTGAACGGCGATAAAACAGTTGCCGATCTGCTCATGCGGCTGGTCGATTTCTTCAGGCTCAGCGTGAAGGTGGACAGGCCCATGGTATCTCTGGACGACGAGCTGGAGCTGCTGGAGGCCTATATGGAGCTGATGTGTTACCGCTATCCCGAACTGCAGTGTGAGTATGACATCGATCCGGAACTGGGTGGCATGCAGGTGCCCAACTTCATTTTGCAGCCCATCGTGGAAAACAGCCTGCTGCACGGCCTGAAAAACAAGGGCTACCGGGGAAGCGTGACCATTTCCGCCCAGAAAACAGCGGAAGGGCGCATGGAAATCTGTGTTCGGGACACGGGCAGCGGCTTTGCAGAGGGGGAAAAAGCGGCAATCGATCAGATGCTCCTGACCTACGCCAAGCAGGCGCCCAAGCTCACGGGCAACAGCATCGGCATGCTGAACGTGCAGAAGCGGATCAAGCTGCTCTGCGGGCGGGAATATGGCCTTTCGTACACGGAAAACGAGGGAGGCGGCGTGACGGCGCATCTGCTGCTGCCTTTGGAGGAGGAGAATGTAAAATGAAAAAGCTGCGTGTGCTTTTGGTGGATGATGAGATCATGATCCGTGAGGGCTTCAAGCGGCTCTTTGACTGGCAGGCCCACGACTGTGAGGTGGTGGGCGAGGCTGGCGACGGCATGGAAGCACTGGCAAAAATCGACACCCTGCGCCCGGATATCGTCATCATGGATATCAACATTCCCATCATGAACGGCCTGAAGGTCATCCAGCTCAGCCGCATCAAGCACCCCAATACCGCCTTTGTGATCGTATCCGGCTACGACGATTTTTCCTACTGCCGTGAGGCGCTTCGGCTGCAGATCACGGACTATATTCTCAAGCCCGTAAACTACGAGGAGTTCGGCACCTGCATCGACAATCTGAAGATTTCCCTGTTTGAACAGCGGGTATCGGCTGCGGAAGAACCGGAAAAACAAGAGGAACGAACCATCACCGGCATCACCCGGTATCTGCAGGAGCATCTGGCAGAGGAAATCAGTCTCTCCGTTCTGGCCGAACAGTTCCATTTGAATCCTCAGTATATCAGCCAGCTGTTCAAGAGCGAGATCGGCGTGAATTTCCTGGCCTATCTGACCAATATCCGGATGGAAAAGGCGAAGAAGCTGCTGCTCTCCACCTCCCTTTCCATTGCAGAGGTGG
>JBJDYK010000111.1:0-9072 GCA_051867275.1 Faecousia sp. | reverse complement strand
TAGACGTGGGTATGTCAGGAACCCTGTATCGCACAAACTTTTTCATTGAGGCAAAGTTTTTGAAAAAGTTTTTGTCAGAGGGTTAATATTTGGGCTCTCCCACTGGGTACTGGTGTAAGGATTATTTCTGAACTGAAATGAACTTAGCCGGCACCTTGAAAACTGAACATACAGATCAGCAGGTACGTTACCGCGTAACGAGCCGCGCATTGGGTACGCCACGATTCTGCGCAAGCAGACGAGCGAGAAGTCCCACTGCAGATGCCAGATTGCTACTGGCAAGGCGAAGACTTATGTGTGCGACAATGATACTTCTCTACGGAGCTGGCGGAGAACCCGGCAGAGGTGCGATTCCTATGAGTTCGGTAGCAGCCGAGCGCCTGTTGATTTCCCCCGCACATGGGATGTCGAGGACAAATAATGTGCCTTTACATATAAAGATGAATTTCTATTATATGTGGCCGCAGTAATGCGGTCAGTTTTCTGGAAAGGAGGAAATCGCAATGGACAAATGCAAAGTGATCGCTATCACGAATCAGAAAGGCGGCGTCGGAAAGACCACTACAACGGTCAATCTCGGTAATTCAGCAACAACTGCCATCAGATTGGAATACGGGGCAGCCTTGTCAATCCGAACAGTGTAGTCGTCAATTTTCTCACACCCACCGATGTAATCCGTTAGGTAGTAAAATGCCGGCTGAGCAAACATCGTGTCAAAGGTATAAACGACGTCGTCAGCCGTCAGGGCATCACCGTTGTGAAACTTAACGCCCTGCCGCAGGTAGAACGTGACGGACATATTATCATCGGAATCCTCCCAACGCTCCGCCAGCATTGGGACGTAATTGCCCGCCGGGTCGAAAGCCACCAGCGTATCATACAGCACATGCAGAGCGACCTTATCTGTGGTCCGTCCGGAAGTAGGGTCAAAACTTTCAGAGGTCAGGGCACTGAGGAACGTAACGGTGTCCTTGGTTCCATTGGAGCCGCTTTGCTGGCCGCAGCCAGCCAGAAGAGTTAGCGTACAGGCAAGTGTCAGGATCAGAGCAACGAATTTTTTCATGGTTTACCTCCTATTGATTGTTGTTTATTTGTGCAGGATACAGGCTACGCTGTGGCCCCCGCCCATGTCGCGTAGGGCCAGATCCTGCTGCGTACAAGCTGGAGTTGCGTAGGGACACCGGCTGGCAAAGCGGCAACCAGGCTTGGGGTCTACGGGGGAAGTCAGTTCGCCCCGAATAACTTCTGTCTCAATTTCCCGCACCTTTGCGCTGGCCACAGGAAGGCCGACAGCAGTGCTTTGGTATAGGGGTGGAGCGGATGCTCAAAAAGCTCCTTACTGGGCGCACGCTCAATGCACTGGCCCAGATACATGACGGCAATCTCCGTACTGATATGCCGCACGACACTGAGGTTGTGGGTAATGAACATATAGGTCAGGCCCATCTGCTCCTGCAGATCCATCAGCAGATTAAGAACCTGCGCCTGGATGGACACATCCAGCGCGCTTACGGGCTCGTCACAGACGATAAACTGGGGGGAGACGGCCAGGGCGCGGGCAATACCGATGCGCTGGCGCCGCCCGCCATCCAGCTCATGGGGATAACTGTTTTCCAGCCGCGGGGCCAATCCCACGGTGGCCATCAGCTCCCGCACGCGTTCCTCCCGCTCTGCCTTGCTTTTCAGAATGTTGTTGACAAGCAGAGGTTCCGCAAGCGCTCAATAGTCTCCCGCCTTGACAAGGGAAACGGCAGGAGCTCAAATCGAAGCTCCTGCCATTGACGGATTTGGTTATTCCGTTTCCTCGCTTTGCCGTTGGATGTCGGACTGTAGCGGTTCTGGATTCCCGGATGTCAGGGCATCAGGGTTTCCAGCTTCTCGTGAGCCGGAGATTTCCCAAAGTACGGCAGCACAGACGGCGTGTAGAACAGGTAATCATACGAAGCCAATAGTAGAAACTCTTCTCTGAGATCCCACGCTGCTGGCAAAACTCCCGTTTTGTCAATCCACTGGCGATACACTCCTGAATTAAGCCAGCCCAGGCCTGTGCCCGATACCCGTCCCACACCGCAAGCGCGTCTGCCATTTCACATCACCCCTTATTGATTTCTCGAAAAACTCACCATGAGTTTTTCGAGTTTTGGGATATTATCTCATTTTTGAATTGGTCGTTCTTCCGCAAAGTAACCTTCCAGCCACCAGCCGCCACCCAAGCGAAAAAGCAATGCGTGACGGAGAGCGGATCAAGCGGATGCTCCAATTCATCCACGAATACTTCGGGGACGAACTGAATACCACCAACATCGCCAAAAGTGCTTGCATAAGTGAGAGCGAATGCCTCCGCTGTTTCCGCGGCACCATCGGCACTACACCCATCCAATATGTGCGGCAGTATCGGCTTCAGCAAGTGTGTCAGCTTCTGACATCAACGCAGGAAAAAATCGCCGACATTGCCGCCCGGTGCGGATTCCAGGATATCAGCTATTTCACAAGGATATTCCGGGAAACCAGGGGTATGGTTCCGCCAGAGTATCGCAAACTGCACCAATCGTAAATTTGAAGCGCCGCCCATAATGGAGCGGCGCTTCCTTTGGCTATTCTTTTAAATGCTTATCGACATAACGCAGCCAGGCTTTCAAAAGACAGCAAAATGATCGTCCTTCGCGGCACCCTCTGTAGGAGCCGGATGTAAAAGCCCCTACAGAAGATAAACCGAAAAATGCTTTCACCGATTTGCTGACTGGGCCCATAAGCATTTTGTTGAATCTTCTTACAGCTCCGTAAACTCGTAGATATAGGTCACGCCGGTGTGGAGGGTGAAGCGAATCACGCCTTCCTCCGTCCGTTCCATGACGAAGCGTTCAAAATCCCGGCCATGCTTTTGCCGGATGTAGTCGGCAGGGTCCTCCAGCTCCACTTCCTCGAAATGGGTCAGGGGATAGGCTTCCCCGGCGCAGCCGTTCAGGTACTTACAGACAACCTCATATTCCTTCATGGACAATTTCTCCTGTTTCTCTGTTCACCCGCTCATAGGTGCAGAAGCGGTATGGGATGTCCCCTTCCATGGAAGCCTGGCCGGGGTCTGTGCAGACCCAGTCCGGGCTTTCGTCCAGGTTGGGGAAAAACACATCGCTTTGAGGGCAGACGCCAACCTTGGTGACGTAGACCCGCTGGCAGTAGGGCAGCATCTGGCGGTACACCGTCGCGCCGCCGATGACCAGGACCCGCTCCGCGTCCCTGGCTTTTTCCAGGGCCTCCTGGGGGCTGTGAACCACCAATGCCCCGGGGATTTCCGGATTGGACCGGGTCAGCACCAGATTCACCCGTTTGGGAAGGGGCTGGCCCCCGGGGAAATCGGCCAGGGTTTTCCGGCCCACGATGACCCAGGCGCCCGTGGTGGTCTGCCGGAAGAATTTCCGGTCGGCGGACAGGGACACCGGCTGGGAGCCATGGGCGCCAATGCCCCAGTCGGAATATACGGCAACAATTGCTTCTATCATAGATTCTCCTTAAACGCTGTAGTGGCAGAATATACTCTCACCGTCCCATGGCGGCACCTTCGTTAACACATCTGTAGGGCGGGGTCATGACCCCGCCGGGCAGTTGCAAATCTGTAGGCAGTGCCAATCATTTGCAAAATGGGCGACTAATGGTAAAAATGCGCATTTGACGCAACTGCACTGCTAATAATCGGTGCCCGGCGGGGGCATGCCCCCGCCCTACAGATGCGCACCCTACAGAAAGCGCGCATGGGAATCAGGCTCAGATGGCCACGGGGATTTTTTCGTCAAAGGGGGCGTAGCGGTAGTTTTCCAGGCGGAAATCCTCCGGGGTAAAGGCGTAGAAATCGCTCTTGTCCGCCATGGTAAATTGGGGGGCGGGGTAGCTCTCGTTTTCCAGCATCTTTTTCACCAGGGGCACATGGCGGTCATAGATGTGGCAGTCGGCAATCACATGAACCAGCTCTCCCGCCTCCAGGCCGGAGACCTTGGCCATCATGTGGACCAGCACCGCGTACTGGCACACGTTCCAGTTGTTGGCCGTCAGCATATCCTGGGACCGCTGGTTCAAAATGGCGTTGAGGGTGTTGCCGGACACATTGAAGGTCACGGAGTAGGCGCAGGGGTACAGGTGCATCTCGTTTAAGTCCTCAAAATTATAGAGGTTCGTGAGAATGCGCCGGGAGGCGGGGTTGTGCTTCAGATCATACAGCACCCGATCCACCTGATCAAACTCCCCCTCGGGATAGGGGTACTTCTTCCCCAGCTGGTAGCCGTAGGCCTTGCCGATGGAACCGGTGCTATCTGCCCAGGCGTCCCAGATGTGACTGTTTAAATCATGGACATTGTTGGACTTCTTCTGCCAGATCCACAGCAGCTCATCCACGCAGCTGCGGAAGGCTGTGCGGCGCAGGGTCATAACGGGGAACTCGTTTCTCAGGTCGTACCGGTTCACCACGCCGAATTTCTTCACCGTATGGGCCGGGGTTCCGTCGTCCCAATGGGGACGCACGTTCAAATCCGTGTCCCAGACGCCGTTTTCCAGAATGTCCAGGCAGGTGGCCCGGTATAGCTCGTCTGCCACGCTCATGGTTTTCTCTCCTTTACTGCCGTTTGTATCTGGCCCGCAGGGCAAAGACCCGGTGCTTCTCCGTCCCCTCCGGCCGGGTGGCCTCCAGGGAAAGGTTGTCGTCCTCCAGGCACCAGTGCAGGCCGATGGTCTGGTCCTCCAGGGCCTCGTTGAGATAGCAGATGTGCAGACGCTCCAGCACATGATCCCTGTGATAGGCCCCCGGAAGCAGATCCTCCATCCAGTTGGCGTACTTGGTATTGGACAGGTGGCCGTTGCAGTCCAGCTCCGTAAAACGAACCCGGCGCAGCTCCTCATTGTCGTACTGCCGGGGGGCGATGCCGGTGGGCAGGGCGATCTCGTTGCCCAGCAGCAGCCCCGGCACCTGAAGCCCGCTGGCGGAGGGCACCACCATGGCCCGGGTCTCCCGGTTCATAAACAGCCACAGAGCCGCCGTTTCAAACAGCTCCTCCCCCTCCGGAGTCCGGCAGCGGACATAGCGGGGCATGGAGGTTCTGCCCATGGGGCCGGGCCAGGTCTCCACCACCAGCTCCTGCCCCAGGCAGGGCATCCGGTGAATCTGCGCCACCTGACGGACCACGGCCCAGAACAGACCGTGGCGCGCCAACGCCTCCCGGCTCAGGCCCAGAAGGGACGCGTGGTCCCCGGAGGCCTCCTGGGTGATCTCCAGCAGGGCCGAGGGCCGCAGACGGCCGAAAGCGTCCACCTGGGTGGCATCGATTTTCAGCTTGCGTGTGAAAAGTAACTGCGTATCCATAAAACAGGGCTCCTTAGTAAATGACGACGGTGGTGTAGTAGGGAATGGTATCGTAGATAAATCCGCAGCCCTCATCCATCATGCGCACGCAGCCGTGGGAGGCGGGGACGCCCATGACGCCGGAATAGAGGGAGTCGTCAGAGCAGCGGTACAACCTGGAATGGAAGGCCTGCCCGCCCCAGAAGCCGGAGACGTTCTTCACATAATAGTAGTCCTCGTAGTACACGCCGCCCACGGTCTCGTTGAAGTGCCAGGTGTCGGTTTTATAAATGATGGAATAGACACCGGAGACCGTGGGGGTCAGGTTGGTGCCGGTGGCGCAGTCGTAGGTACGGATCATCTTCCAGGCGCCCTTGCTGCCCTCGAAGATATTCACCTGCTGGGTCTTGAGATTGATCCAAATCAGATACCCGGTGGAGCTGGAGTAGCCCTTCAGATTGACAAAGCCCTCCTTGACGCCCAGCGAGTAGTCGTCGGTGGTGGTGTAGGCCTTTCGGGAGACATCGTAATGCTGCCAGTTCACCCAGCCCACGGTGCCGTCCGTCAGCTCCACCTTACCCGGCGCGCCGCTGGCGCCGGAGTAGTACAGATGAATCATATCCGTGCCCTTGGGCAGGCTCCGCAGAACGGTGGAGCAGCTCTTGTCCGTGTACAGGTAGGTGTCCCGGTTGGTGCAGGCCTCGATGCGGACGGTCTCCACAATGTTCAGGGCGTTGGCGTAGTCCCAGCCGTAGACATCGGACTTCACCTGCTTTTCTGCGGACACGGACTCCTGGCCGCAGATCAGAACCACACGGAAGGTGGTGTCATGGATGTAATAATCCTTGGAATAGGTGGTTTCATAGCTGGCCGTAGCGCCCTCGCAGAGCCGGAAGTCATCCTGACTGGATACCAGCCTGCTGCCCTCGTACCACTCCAGGCGGCAGAGGCGACCGGTGCCGTCGGTGCCGTAGCCCGCCTGAAAGCCGGTGAACACAGCCGTCAGGCTCAGCTCCGGGCTGGAATCGGAGACGCTGTCCGTACCGGTAATGACCGCCTGCACGCCCTCCAGACCCCAATCCACCTCGTCCACCGTCTGTCCGCAGGCCAGGGTCACATCACAGTGGCGTCCCCGGAGGATGACGGTTTCGGCGTAGCCGGAGCCGGTGAGAGAGGTGTTGTTTCCGGTTACCAGTGCCGTACCCACGGTTCCCTCCACCACGGCGCTGCCGCCGGTGAGGGTCAGGGTCTCATAGCTGCCTCCGAAGGTGCCGGAGGCGGCCACCGTCAGCTCCCCTGCGCTGAGGTTCGTTGCGCCGCCGCTGCCGGAGAAGCGAAGGGTGTCCACAACGCCGGTTCCGCCGGTGGTCATGGAAGACACCTGGGACAGGGCTTCGGTGTTCAGGTTCTCAAAGGTCAGGTTGGTGCCGGTGGAGCAGCGGAGAATCAGATTTCCTCCGACGGTCAGATTCGTCAGGGTCACGTCCCCGGACAGACCGGCGGCCAGAATCAGGGTGCCCGTAAAGGTTGTGCCGTCAACCAGAGGCTGGCTGCCCCGGTACAGGACGAAGCCCTCCGTGGGCAGGGTCTGAGGATCATCGCAGATGGCGTCCAGCAGCTTGTAGAACAGTGCCGCCACCTCCTGACGGGTGATGGGGTTCCGGGGCCGCAGGGAGCCGTCGGGATAGCCGCTGGCCACCCCCAGCTCCGCCAGGACACTGACGGCGCCGCGGGCATAGGCGTCCACCTTGCCGGCATCGGTGAAGGTTTGATAGGCATCCGGGTTTTGGGGCTCCAACCCGAAGGCACGGGCCAGCACCGTCAGAGTTTCCTGACGGGTGATGTGCCGGTTGGGAGCCATGGCGCTTCCGGAAACACCGTTGAAGATTCCCAGCTCCACGGCGGCGCTCAGCTCTCCATAGTACCAGCCGTTGGGCTTCACATCCTGATAGGCCTCCAGGGACACGCTGCCATGGGCGGACAGCAGGCGCACCAGCATGGCAGCCATTTCCGCCCGGGTTGTGTTGCCGGTGGGGTCCAGATTCTTGTTTTTTCTGCCCTGGAGAATGCCGTTGCGGACCGCGAACTTTAAAGGCTCTCCGGCCCAGTTGTCCGGGAAGGTATAACCCTCCAGGGGATCGGGCTCCTGCCCGGCGGGAACCGTTTCCTCCGTCAGAGCAGGCATGGTTTCCCCTTCCATATTCTCAGCGGCGGCTACGGTCTGAAGCAGCAGACAGGCCGCCAGTAAAAGGCACAGCATCATTCTTACAGCTTTTTTCATAGGTTCCTCCTTGTTTCACCCGGGGGCCGTGTCCCCAATTGATATTGAATGATTATATCACATTTCCCGCCGATTGCCAGCCCCTTTTGAAAAAAATACCGGCATCCGTCATGCCGGTAAATTTCAATTTATCGCGCCGCACCCGTAGGGGAGGGTCATGACCCTCCCGGCAGTGCGCAAAAACAATTCGTACCATGTTTCGGCGAATTCGAACCGAACTCCCTGCGGATTCGCCCAAAATGGTTGGAAATCGCGGGTGCCTGCCGCCGGGAGGGTCATGACCCTCCCCTACGGGCGATTTATAAATTTCAGTTCATTCCAGACAGTTGCCGCAGGGCTTGTAGCCGGCCTGAATCGCTTCGTCATAGGAGCCGAACATCACCCGGTTCTTTTCCGCCGGAAGGTTGGAGCAGTCCTCCTTATGGAACACCTTGGAATTGACGTTGCCGATGTACAGGGTCTCCTGCCCCTCGGTGGGCTCCGGAAGTACCGTTTTTCCCGTGGTGAAGGTGATGGTTTGGCCGTCGCTGGTTGCGACAATGGTGCCCAGCTCGTCGGTCCGGTACACCGTCACCTGGGCATCTGCCAGCTTTTCCAGAGTCTCCCGGTGGGGATGGCCGTAGGAGTTGCCCGTTTCACAGGAGATCACCGCCCAGGTGGGGTCCACCTCATACAGAAAGCGGTAGCCCGTGGAGGTGGAGCTGCCGTGGTGCCCCACCTTCAGCACGTCCGCCTTCACGTTGGCCCCGGCGTCCAGCATATCCGTCTCCGCCGTGGTCTCCATGTCGCCGGTGAACAGGAAGCTGGTGTCCCCGTAGTCCACCCGGCAAACCAGGGAGGTGTCGTTGGGATCGGCATAGTCCTTCACGGGGCCCAGGAAAGTCACCAGAGCGCTGCCCAGGGTATAGGTGTCCCCGGGGGCCGGACGGGTGGCGGTCAGGTCCTGCTGGTTAACATAATACATAAAGTCGTCGTAGCATTTGGAGGCGTAGGTGGTCGTGGTGGCGTACACCGTCTCCACGGGGAACACGGCCATGACACCGGCCAGAGCGCCGGCGTGGTCCTCATGGGCGTGGGTGGCCACCAGACAGTCCAGGGCCTCGACGCCCTGATCCAGCAGGTAGGAGACTACCAGGGAGGAGTCGTCCACGTTGCCGCCGTCAATGAGCATGGCCCTGCCGTCACACAGCAGCAGAACGCAGTCCGCCTGACCCACGTCGAGGAAGTGGACCTCCAGACCGTCCTGCTGTACGGAACCGGTGGTTTCCTGGGGAGCGGTGGTTGCCTGGGGGGCGGCGGTGGTTTCCTGCGGGGCGGGCTTGGCGCAGCCCACCAGCAGCAGGCACAGCAGCAGTGCCAGAATTCGTTTCATAAACATCTCTTCCTTTCATCCTGTATGCATTAGTCCCTCGTAGGGGAGGGTCATGACCCTCCCGGCAGTATGCAAAAACAAATTGTACCATGT
>JBJDYK010000110.1:0-9090 GCA_051867275.1 Faecousia sp. | reverse complement strand
CGCCGGGAGGGTCATGACCCTCCCCTACGGGTGCAGTGCTATAAATTTTCGTTTACGCACCCGTAGGGCGGGGTCATGACCCCGCCGGGCACCGATCATTTGCGATGCAGTTGCATCAAACGCACATTTCCCACCGAGAACCGTCCATTTTGCAATTTACCGGTACTGCCTACAGACTTGCAACTGCCCGGCGGGGGCATGCCCCCGCCCTACAGCGATATTCGATAAATTTCCGTTTACGCGCCCTACAAATCTCAGCTTCCCACGTTTTCGCCGGGGAGCTCGGCGTTGGTCTGCTCGGCCTGGTCGAAGTAGACGTCCATAATGGCTCTGGCCACCTTGGACAGGTTGCCGCCCTGGGCGCCCTTTTCCACGAAGACCGCAATGGCGATCTGGGGATCGTCATAGGGGGCGTAGCAGACGAAGGAGGCGTTGTCGGAGCCGGCGCCGCCGTGCTGGGCCGTGCCGGTTTTGGCGGCCACCTCCACGGGATAGTCGTGGAGATAGGAGTAGACCGTACCGATGCCGCTGGACACCGCCATGCGCATACCCCGGGTATAGGAATAGTAGGCATCGTCGGAAATCTCACAGGTGCTTAAGACCTCAGGCTCCGAGGCCGCCAGCAACTCCTGATAGTCCGAGGACACCACACGGCTCAGGAAGGTGGCCCGGTAGCGGATCCCCCGGTTGGCAAGAGCCGCCGTGTAGACCGCCAATTGCAGCGGCGTAAACCGGTTTTCCGACTGGCCGATGGAAAGCTGCAGGGTATCGGCGGAGTACCAGCCGTTCTGGCTGGGATCGTCGGCGTACAGCTCCTTCTTGGTTGCGTCGTTGGCCCGGCGGCCGGTGCTTTCCGGCAGCTCCACCCCGGTGGACTCTCCCAGACCCAGGTCCTTTGCCACCTGGTCAATGGCGGTCATGCCGGTGCGGATGCCGGTCTCATAGAAATAGTAGTTGCAGGATACGGCCAGGGCCTCCATGACATTGATTCTGCCATGGGTCCGCCCGTAGTTGGTGTAAACCAGGCACTGGGGCTGGTAGTCCTCGTATCTGGTGTAGACGCCCATGTCCTCGATGACCTCGCCGGAGGAAATGGTGTGGGCGTTGACACCGGCGATGGTAACGGCCATTTTGAACACGGAGCCGGGAGCCTGGGGAAGCTCCAGGGCACGGTTGTTCAGGGGGCCGTAGTCCGCCTCCAGCAGCTTGTTCCAGTCCTGCCAGATGGTGGAAAGGTCATAGGTGGGGTAGCTGGCGCAGGCCAGAATCTCCCCGGTCTTGATGTCGATGGCCACCACCGCGCCGCCCTCGGCGTCCTTGCCCTCGCCCTTGGAGCCTACGCCGTTTTCCCGGGCGTCCAGAATCACGGCCTCCAGAGCGTCCTCGGCGGCTATCTGCATGTTGATGTCGATGGTGGTCTCCACGTTGGCCCCCGCCTGGGGGACCTTGCTGTAGTATTCCGCCACCACCTTGCCGCCGGAGTCCACCTCCGTGATCTTCACGCCGTCGGTGCCGTGGAGGTATTCTTCAAACGCGGCCTCGAAGCCGGTCTTTCCCACATAGGCGTCCATGGAGTAGCCCTGCTCCTTGTAAATCTCGTACTCCTCCGGGTTCATAAGGCCCAGGTAGCCCAGAATGTGGGCGGCGTATTTGGTGGCGTACTCCCGGACCGTGGAAATCTCCACCGACAGGCCCGGGGTGTTCAGCTCCAAAATGGCAGTCAGATCCTCGGAGCTGACATCCTCCGCCAGCACATAGGCAGGCAGATTGGTCAGATCGCTGCGCAGCTCCATTTCATAGCGCAGGCCCACCACCATCCGCACCTCCCGGTCGGTCCAGTCGTTGGGAATCCGGTAGGCGGAGCGGAGCTGCTTCATCAGCTGGGCGGCGGAGATGTCCGAGTCCAGGTCCCAATAGTTCAGAAAGCTGCGGAAGTAGTGCTGCCAGGTGGAGCCAAGGCTGTCCAGGGTGTACTCATAGGGCTTTTCCAGGGTCACGGGCAGATGCTCAATATAGTCGATTTGATTGTCGTAGAGCAGATTCACCAGCCGCCGCAGGGATTCGTTGGGGCTGTCGGAATTGTAGAACACAAAGTTGTTGAACACCAGATTGAAGCTGGCCCGGTTGGTCACCAGCACGTTGCCGTTCCGGTCCAGAATTTCGCCCCGGGCCGCCGTGACCCGGGTCCAGGTGCTGTAGGTGGACAGGCCCGAGTCCTGCTCACCGGTGCTCAGGACCTGCAAATCATACATCCGGAAGCCGAACAGGCTCAGAACCATGGCAAAAAGCAAGAACAGCGTCACGGCGCGCCGTTTGGTTATCCGTTCCATGTGTCACCTCCGATTTTACCGATGGCCCGGACCAGTGGGTATAGGACGGCCACAGCCACGCAGGCTCCCAGGCAGCCACCCAGGCAGGCGGGCCACCAGTACAAAGAGGTACTGCCCAGAAACAGGCCCAAAGCAAACAGGAGTACCTGATGGATCACCACGCCGGCGCAGGCGCAGAGAATCACGGACCGCACCTGCCCCCAGAGGCAGGCCCGCCGCAGGGCACTCAGCAGCACCCCCGAAAACACCAGAATCACAATGGACACATGGCCCAGCACCGCCCCGGACAGGCACCGGAACACGCTGGCGCACAGGACGAAGCTGCTTCCGGCGGCGGGGCTTTGGAGCAGGCACACCAGAAGCAGATACCCCGGCACCAGGTCCGGGCAGCCGCCGAAGATTCGCACGCCGCTGAAGATCACATCCTGAAGCACCTGCAACAGCAGATAGGTCCCGGAATACAGGAACCATTTCAGCAGCGTCCGCCGCTGACGGTCGGTGAGAAACAGCTTTCCCAGCAGGGTGGTGCCTTCCCCCTGTTCCAGCCTGGATAAAATACGTCTGTTCAAAAAAATATCCTCCACGGTCAACTGGGATTCAGGTAGGGGAGGGTCATGACCCTCCCGGCAGTACGCAAAAACGAATCGTACTATGCTTCGGCGAATCCAAACCGAGTTCCCTACGGATTCGCCAAAAAATGTTTGAAAAACAAGTGCCAGCCAACGGGAGGGTCATGACCCTCCCCTACAGGCGGTACGGAAAATCAATGGTACCGGTTATTCGTTTACATAATCCTTCAGAACGAACACCTGCTCCAGGTCGTCAAAATTGGCGGCGGGGGTCAGCAGGGCGTATTTGGCAACGCCGGTCTCATTGAAGCCCGCGTTTACCACATAGCCCAGAATCAGGTCCCGGGGGTACAGGGTGGAGCCTGCCGTGACCACCTGGTCGTTGTTCCGGATTACCGCGTCCGTGGGCAGATAGTCCATACGGAGCATACCCTCGGAGCCGGTGGTGTAGGCGCCCTGAACCATGCCGGAATAGCCGGAGGAGGCCATGTTGGCGCTGATCTCCAGGGAGGAGTCCAGCACCGTGGTAACGGTGGCCCAGTTGGAGCCCACCTCCGTCACCAGACCCACCACCTCCGCCTGGGCGGTGATGACCACCATGTCCACCGCGATACCGGAGTTTGACCCCTTGTTGATGGTGAAGGAGCTGGACCAGTCGTTGGAGTCCCAGGTGATGATGTAGGCGGACACCAGCTTAAAATCCTCCCGCTCCTGCTTCAGCCCAGCCAAATCCGACAGCCGCTTGTTTTCCCGCTGGAGGGCGTCGGTGGCCCGGACGCTGCGCCGCAGCTCCGCCAGCTCCTCCTTCAGAGCCTCGTTCTCCGCCTCCAGGGCCTCATAGCGGAAGATGTAGCTGTAGAGCTTTTCCGCCTGCCGCACCAGCCCATTGACGCCGGAGCGCAGCGGCGTCATGACGGCCTGGGCAACCCGCTCCGGAAAGGTGGCCCCCTGTCCCAGGGAACCCAGCAGCGCCAGAGCCACGGCCAGAACCACGGCCAGAGCCAGCACCGCCTTCACTTTTCCGCTGAATAATCGTTTCAATCTCGTCACACTCCCAGTATTTTCACCCCAAAGTCCCGGAGGCTCTGGGTCAGGGCGCACAGGGGCAGGCCCATCACATTGTAGTAATCTCCCTCCAGCCGGGACACGAACAGGGCGGCCTTGCCCTGGATGCCGTAGGCCCCGGCCTTGTCCATGGGCTCGCCGGTTTCCACATAGGCGTGAATCTCCTCCGGAAGAAGCGGCCGGAAGTGGATGTGGCTCACCTCCGTGTGGGTCAGGATTTTGTCTCCCTGCCGCAGGGTGTAGCCGGTCATGACCTGATGGTCCCGGCCGGACAGCAGCTCCAGCATTTCCCGGGCCTCCCGGGGAGAATGGGGCTTCCCCAGAATCCTTCCCTGACACACCACAATGGTGTCGGCGGCAAGAACCAGATCCTCCGGCCCCGCCGCTACGGCATTGGCCTTGGCGGCACTGACCCGGGCCACCTCGTCTGCCGGGTCAGCGTTTAAATCCATGGTCTCGTCAATATCCGCCACCCGGACCTGAAATTCCAGGCCCATCAGCTCCAAAAGCTCCCGCCGCCGGGGCGACTGGGAGGCCAAAATGATATGCATTGGGTTCCTCCATAAAGCCAATATTTATCGGTACGCACCCGTAGGGGAGGGTCATGACCCTCCCGGCAGTACACACCGATTCAAGCTGCGTACCCACGCGAATCCGTAACATTTCGCGTTTACTCGGTTCTGCTCTGTACCATCAGGTTTCGGGAGGGTCATGACCCTCCCCTACGGGTGGTGTGTTAAATGGAAATATATCGGGTCGAAGGTTCCCCCTACTCCACGCCCCGCAGGTACAGGCCCCGGGTGGCCGCGCCGGGGTCAAATGGGGCCCCGGTCTGCCAGGCCCGCAGCACCTGGTCCACCTCCCGGGGATTTTCCGTGGTGAACAGCAGCCGCAGAGCGTGGAGTCCCAGACCCCGCCAGTCCTCCAGCCGGTCCAGCCAGTACAGCTTCTTGCCGTTGAGAATCACGCTGCGGCAGGTGTCCGCGTCCCGGACAATGGGGAACTCCTCCCCCTTCCGGTCCTGGAGCTTCACCTGACCGGCGGTGCAGGCGCAGTGGCCCGTCCGGTTGCGAATCAGGCAGTTTTCCGTAAGCATCAGGGACAGCCGCCCATAGACGATGGCCTCCGTAGGCACCGCCTTGGACAGGTCCCGAATCTGGGGCAGGGTCATCTCAAAGGACACCGTGGCACTGGCCAGCCCCAGCTCCCGCAGGCAGTTCATGGCGCGGCTGTTGTAGATGTTCAGGCCGAAGTCCCCGCAGGGAGCAAACCCCCTGGACTTCGCCAGGGAAATCTGACCCAGATTCCCCAGCAGCACATGGCGCACCCCCAGCGCATAGGCCTGGTCCAACTGATTCAGAACCCGGCTCTGCTCCCCGCCGTGGATCACCCGGGGCAGCACCGCCGCCAGCCGGACCCGCCGGGCGGCCTGCCGGTAAAAATCCCCGTCCTTTGCCAGCAGGTGCAGGGGTACATACAGAAAATCGGGCTTCAGATTCAGCAGCTTGGGGGTCACCTGCTCCGTGGACGTCACCTGGACGCTGAGACCGGGCGCCTCCTTCCGGCCGGGGTAGACCGTGGTTTTGGTGAATTTCCCGAGGCGAGGCTCCTCCCGGCGGCCCCGCAGGGCGGTGAGCTGATCCAGCACCTCCCGGCGCATGGCGTTGATGGCGGCAGCCGGCAGATTCAGCCCCGGCTCCACCACCGCCCGAACCTGGGTGCAGGCATAGGCGGTGCCGCCGGTCTTACCCAGGCGGGCCTCCAGGTCCTGTACCGTCAGACCCCGGCTCCGGGCAGGCTCCGGACAGGGGCCTGCGGTCTTGCACAGGTTGCCGTCCTCGTCCTGGACCGCCAGCATGGCCTCATTCCGGTTGAGAAGCATATAAAACCGCACCGGCACTCTGGGATTCTCCGCCGTCTCATAGGAGGCTCTGGCGGAGGCCAGCAGGGCCTTGTCCGGCTGGGTATCCTCCCGGACGCCGAACATCTCCCGGCCGGTTTCTCCCCGGTAGTAGCCGTCGGTGAAGCCCTGGCGGTTAAAGGCGGCAGCCAGGTCCTTCATCTGACGCTGGTCCACGCGGCCCTCGTTCAGGGCCTCCCGGTAGACCCGGGTCACGGTGGCCACATACTCGGGCCGCTTCATCCGGCCCTCCAGCTTGATGGAGGCCACCCCCAGCTTTTCCAAATCCCGCAGATAGGCTGCCAGGCAGTTGTCCTTCAGGCTCAGGGGAAATTTATTTTCAAACCGGCCGTAGCCGTAGGGCAGACGGCAGGGCTGGGCGCACTGGCCCCGGTTGCCGGACCTTCGCCCAATGACGCCGGACATATAGCACTGGCCGGAATAGCACATACACAGAGCGCCGTGGACGAACACCTCAATCTCCACGGGGCTGCTGCGGCAAATTCTGGCGATCTCATCCCTGGGCAGCTCCCGGGCCAGCACCACCCGGCTGGCCCCCAAAGCGGCGGCCTGCCGGACGCCCTCCAGGTCGTGAATGGACATCTGGGTGGAGGCGTGGACGGGGACCTCCGGGGCAATCTGACGGCACAAGGCCAGGACCCCCAGATCCTGCACGATAAAGGCATCCACCGACGCCCGGGCGGCGGCCCGAATCAGCTCCGCCGCCTGCTGGCTCTCCCGGTCGGAGACCAGGGTGTTCAGGGTCAGATGCACCGCAGCCCCCCGGATATGGGCGTACTTCACCGCCTCCCGGAGGGTATCCACTGTGAAATTCCGCGCGCCCTGTCGGGCGTTAAAGGGGCCGACCCCCAGATACACCGCGTCCGCGCCGTTCTGCACGGCCGCCCGCAGGGCCTCCATGGACCCGGCAGGCGCCAATAATTCTATCATATCTCATCCCTCAAGAGGTACAAATCAAAGTTTGTCTCCATTATAACACAGACCCTTTCCCAGTGCTAGTGAAATCCGGCAAAAACCTGAAAAAAACAGACCCAACGCGCCGGTTTGCCTTGGTTGTTTTCACAAATTCCGGCAGAATCCGGATAAAACCTGTTTTGGTAGACATAATTTTCCTTTTAAACCCCTCCGGGGGCTGTGGACAATTGGAAGTTTTCCACGGTTTCCACAGGTTTTTCCACAGGCATCCCCGTGCAAACGCCCCAAAATCCGGGGCTTTCCCCGGGAGACACGCTCATTTTTTGTGAGTTTTCCACACCTGTGCAAACCCCGTTTTTCCACAGACGCAGATTACCATAACCCCACCCCCGGGAGCCGGTAAATTTCCGTTAATGCGCCTGTAGGGCGGGGGCATGCCCCCGCCGGGCACCGATTCCAAGCGATGCAGTTACATCAAACGCACATTTTTTGCCGTAAATTGCCCATTTTGCGAATGATTGGTACTGCCTGCAAACTTGCAACTGCCCGGCGGGGTCATGACCCCGCCCTACGGCGGTGTGCGGTATATTTCGGTTTACGGCAGCTCCGTTTCCTTTGGGCGTTTATACCTGCCCTGAGGGGCCCATTCCGGCAGGGGCAGCCGCTGCATGGCGCCGAAAACACGGTCCTTCAGGTCGGGGTATCGGGCCGACAGCTCATAGACCAGGTCCTTTACCTCCTGGCGCTTGGTGTGCTTGTCGGCGGGGCACCGGTTTTTCACCACGGGAAGCGCCTGCCGCTGGGCAAAGTTTTCCACCGTCTTTTCGGACAGATACAGCATGGGCCGAATCTGGGTAATGCCGGACCGGTCCAGCACCGTCACCGGCTGGAAGCAGCTCAGGCGTCCCTCGTAAAACAGGGAAAGGAAAAAGGTCTCCACCGCGTCGTCATAGTGGTGTCCCAGGGCAACCTTGTTGCAGCCCAGGTCCAGCACCGCCTGACTTAAGGCTCCCCGTCGCATTTTGGCGCACATGGAGCAGGGGTTCTTCTCCTTGCGGTGTTCGAAAATAATGGGCCCAATCTGGGTCTCCACCCGGGTGTAGGGCACCTCCAGACGCCGGCACAGGGCCTCAATGGGGCCGTAGTCCATGCCCCCCAGGCCCATGTCAATGGTCACGGCCTTCAGCTCAAAATGGCTGGGATGGTACTCCCGCAGGGCCGCCAGCAGCACCAGAAGGGCCAGCGAATCCTTGCCCCCGGACACGCCGACCGCCACCCGGTCCCCCGGCTCCAGCATACGGTAATCGTCCACGCAGCGGCGGACCAATCCTACCAGTTTCTGCATAAAAAACAAACCTTTCCGTGAAAAATAAAATGTGAGCATTCAGGAGATTGAAAGAGAAAACGAGAGAATTCAAGAGTTCTTCCAAAGGTAAATGGAATTTCAGGAAAAACCCCTTGACAAGGTTTTTCCTTTGTGGTATAAAGAACAGGCTCGTCTGGGATATTGTACGCCCAGGCAAAGGATTTGTCAAAAAATATTTCTCAAAGAGGCGGTTTTTCGCTTCTTTCAAATGGAGGAAAATCAAAATGTCCACTACTTTAGCCAAGAAGGAGACCGTACAGCGCAAGTGGTACGTTCTCGACGCGGCCGGTAAGCCCCTGGGCCGTACCGCCGTTGTCGCTGCCAACCTGCTGCGGGGCAAGCTCAAGACCGACTTCACCCCCAACGTTGATTGCGGCGATTTCGTCATCATCATCAACACCGACAAGGCCATCCTCACCGGCAACAAGGCCGAGCAGAAGATGTACCGCCGTCACTCCGGCTGGATCGGCGGCCTGAAGGAGACCAAGGCCCGCCTCATGATGGAGAAGCGGTCCGATTACGCCATGGAGCTGGCCGTCAAGGGCATGCTGCCCAAGAACACCCTGGGCCGCACCGCGCTGACCCGCCTGAAGCTCTACAAGGGCGCTGAGCACAACCATGCCGCCCAGAAGCCCGAAGCCTGGACTCAGGACTGATTTGGAGGTAAGGAATCATGTACGAAAGCAAGAAGAAGTATGCCTACGGCACCGGCCGGCGGAAGTCCTCCATCGCCCGTGTCCGCGTTTATGAGAACGGCACCGGTTCCATCATCATCAACGGCCGGGATATCGACAACTACTTTGGTCTCGATACCCTGAAGCTGCTGGTCCGTCAGCCCCTGGTCACCACCGACCTGCTGGGCAAGGTGGACATCGTCTGCACCGTCGCCGGCGGCGGCGTCACCGGCCAGGCCGGCGCCATCCG
>JBJDYK010000109.1:0-9272 GCA_051867275.1 Faecousia sp. | reverse complement strand
TTGCGACTGCCCGGCGGGGGCATGCCCCCGCCCTACGGGGATGTGGGGAAAATTTAGGTTTTCTGCGCTACCATACGGGTGCGGTCGTTACTTGCGGATGGACAGGGCCGGGGGCAGGAACCACAGCAGGAGAGCAAGGGCGGCAGAAAGCCAAGGGGACGGGGACGGGGCCCAGGGCATGATGAGGGCGGAAAGGGTGGCGCAGAGCCAGACTGCCGGTTTTCCCCAGGCGGGGTGGAGATGTTCCGCCCGACATCCTGCGGCGGAGAGAAACAGACTCAGCAAACAGAACCAGCTTATGGTCATGGCCGCCGCCACCAACGCCTCAAAGCGTTCGGCAACGCCCAGGATGCTGATGCCCCGGGCAGTTTGGAAGAACGCACCTTCCGTCTGGGACGCTACCCGGGGCGACAGAGTGCCGAAGGTCAGAGCCGACACCGTGAGTGCCAGCAGGAGTATCGCCGCCGCCCAGGGCCAGGCTTTGCTCTTTCCCTCTCTCGGAAGCAGCAAAGCCGCCATAGGAATCAGCAGAATGGCAACGGTCTCTCCCTCCGGCGCGGTTCTGTCCGGCAGCAGCCACCTGGGTTCCACGTCGGGAAGGCAGAATGCGGCCAGCAGCAGAAAGGTTCCGGCCACGAACCAATACAGCACCGCACCGCAGCGGGCGCCTGCCCGGGTGCCCTGGGTGGCGGAGCAGGCTGCCAGTACCAGAAGCGCCACGGGAATGGTCCAACCGGGTTTGGCGGTGATCCAACAAGCTGCGCTGCGGGAAGCCGCTACGGAAGCGGCAAAAATCAGGCTTGTAATTTGCAGGACTGCCACCGATTTCCCGCAGCTCCGGCCCTTTTCGGTGGCCCGGATACCCAGAAGCCACAGGGCCCCGGCCGCAACGCCCACAACCAGTACCCAAACCCAGGACACAGACCCCAAACTCTGGGCCACCGGGGCGAACATGGCGGCAGCGGTCCAGGCCCACAGACTTCTGCTGTCAATTTTCTGCTCCAATCAGGAAAAACCTCCCCTCCGTCCGGGTCAGTCGGGGCAGCGAGGTGGCACCGGCCCGCAGGAGCCGCAGGCTGCTTTCCGGCTCATGGGCATCCAGATAGGTACCGGCCTCCTCCAAATCAAGCCCCGGCGGCGCCAGACACACCACGCAACTGGGATTCAGAGCCTCCGTCTCCAGAATCTGAGAAAGCAGCGACGGCTCCTCCAGCAGAATATAGCTGACGGCTCCCTGAAATACGGTGCCGGGGGCAGATGCCTCCAGAGCCTCCATAGCGGACTGCCAGCAATCCCCCTGTCCGCTGTCCCCGGTGTCCGCCGTGACCCGCACCTGACCGTCTGCCCACTGGCCGTACAGGGTCTGCACGGGACGCAGCTTGCCCACGTCCGACTGGTCAAAGGGCAGGGAGCCCGTCACCACCACCGCCAAAATCAAAAGTACATATATATTAGTATGGCGCATCGTCCATCACCTCTGATTCCGGGCGTCCTGGGGTTGCAGGAAGCCATCCCGGAATTTGCGCGTTTTCAGCCGGGGCCGCAGGATCCCCGGGCCGCCTCCCTGGGTAAAGGGCAACAGATACCCCACGCCCATGCTGGTGAGGCCCGAAAGATGAATCACCAGGGCAATGAGGCCGGCGGCCAGGCCGAACAGGCCAGCCAAACTGGCCGTCACCGCCAGGGCAAACCGCCACAATCGGATGGCATCGGCAAAATCCCGCCCCGGCAGGGCAAAGCCGCAGATTCCCGCCACGGCCACCACAATCAGAGCCGCGGGAGAGATCAGCTTTGCCTCCACCGCAGCCGTACCCACCACCAAACCTCCGATGATGGACACGGTCTGACCGATGGACTGAGGCAGATGGATCCCCGCCTCCTGCAAAAGCTCGAATGCCAGCAGCAGTCCCAGCACCTCCGCCACCGTGGGAAAGGGCACCGACTGCTTGCTGTCAATGATGGCCTCCAGCAGAGGCAGGGGAATCATCTCCTGATGGAAGGCGGCCATGGCCACATAGAACCCCGGCAGCAGCAGACTCATCAGCAGGGCGCAGTACCGCAGCACCCGGACCGCCGATGCGGACACATAATCCATGCCCCGATCCTCGGGACTGGTCATGAGATAGCCCAGATCCACGGGGGCCAGATACCCCAGGGGCAGTCCGTCCACCAGCAGTCCCACCCGACCATTCAGCAGGCCCTGGCAGAATTTGTCCGCCCGTTGGGTATACTGTAAAAGAGGGAAAGCCGTGGGCCGGGAGCCGGTGACATACTCCTCCACGGAGGCGGGTGAAAGGAGACCGTCAATGTCAATTTCCTTCAGCCGCTTTTTCATGTCCTCCACCAGGGAAAGGTTGGTCAGGCCCTCAATGTAAGCAACCGTCACATTGGTCAGGCTTCGCCGTCCCACCTGGGTCTCATACAGCCGCAGGCCCGGGGTCCGCATATGGCGGCGAATCAGGCTGGTGTTGGTGCGAACCGTCTCGGTAAAGGCGTCCTTGGGACCCTTGACGGTGTTTTCCACCTCCGGGGCGTCGGGCCCCCGCTTTTCCCCGGTTTTGACCTCAAAGGCAATGGCCCCCGCTCCTGGAAACAGCACCACGCAGAAGCCGTTGACCAGCTTTCTCGCCACGGTGTCCAGATCCTGACAGGGATCCGCCACGGAGTTGTACACCGCCCCATGGAGGGCGTTTTCATAGAGAGCGGCCATGGAATCGCCGGTGAGCCGCTCGGCAATGGGCCGCAGCACATACTCAGAGGCATCGCCCCCGGAGACCAGACCGTCAATCATGTAGGCGTACAGCGTCGCCCCCTGGCAGGATAGCTGCCGCGCAATAAAATCCCCCGCGCCTTCAAAAATGGCGCGGATGTTTTTGTCGTCCATCTTGCCGGGGTACATGGGCATAGCGCTCACCTCCCGGTTAGTATGAGCGCATTGAGCGGGGTTATGCGTGATGATTTCGAGCAGTTCGCTGCGAACTGTCAAAAACAAGGCTGCTGCAAAATAACACTTTTGCAGCAGCCCGGTTATGTTATTTGTTTATATGTCAATATCAAAATGACCCGAGCACCACCCGCGCTCAGAAGGATGGAAATAAGTACGATACAAGATGCAATATTGCTTTCCATTTGAGTCGCAATCCCGGGGAACCCAGTAGATACAAGTAGGGCATCGACTGCCGTACCGGGGCCACCCCGAAATATCGGTCAACTCTTTCTTTTCATTCATTTTTTATTCAAATTATTTATCGTTTCAATGATGCTTTCTGCCAAAACTCCATCATTCATATAAAGTGCGCAAATAGCAGCGTTCGTTTGCAGGAAAGTGACGGAATACTTTGATAGAAATATGTGAACATTTACACGTCTTCGGCGTGAACAACGACTAGACAGAGGGCCTGCTACATAATAACACTCTTGCAGCAATCTCGATCATATGTCTTAGTTTGTGTGTTCAAATCTGGATTTCTGTAAACTACCCTTGGTACCTCTATTTTGCAAAACGCTTTAACCCAGCTTCAATTTGGCTCAGTTCTGCTTTCAGCTTATCAGTTCTCTTGTCAATTTCTTTGCAGGCAAGCCAATAACATCCCCATGCAATCAAGCTGCCAACAATTCCTACAAGGAAGCCAGCAGATAAGTCAGCAAGAATTGCTGCGCCAATAAAGCCAATAATCGGAATAATCATCGTAAAAATGCGAAGTATAGTCTTTCCTGTATGTTCCCCTTTAATAAACCTTCTGATATCATCCGGGTCTCGGAATGTTGATTCGCATGATGGACAGTTCCATGCCGTGATATTCACATCGTAATCCGGGTCTTTTCCCCGGATTGTCTTCAGATCCCGGTTTCCACAATAGGGACAGTACATATTTGGATCCATTTGTGCATCCTTCCCTCTATGTATATTTCCTCTGCGTTTTCTCTTTGCAGCAAACCTGTTCTCATCCTTCAGGTTTTACAAAAACGCTTGTTCCTTTCTTCTAATCGGTATAGGGTGTGTCTTCCACGCCCTCTGCCTGGAGCTTTCTCACCAGAGCGTCCAATCTGCCACGCCACAGTCTTTTGAACCATGTCGTGTGGCCAAACCACTTAACAAGCGTGGGGCTCACCGCATAGTAGAAGCGGATAAACGCACGCCCGTGCCACACAGCAGACAGCGTGTTGTCTCTAAAGCGGCGGAGCGTCCAGACCTGCGGGCAATCGTAACAGCCATATACACAAGTCGCCACATAGCAGCCTCTACTGGCACGTTTTTCTTCTTTTTCCAATTGCTGTTTCAGCTGCGGAAGCTTATCCAAACTGACGATGGGCGACCCATCGGGCCGGTTCCCAACCACTCCCTGTGCTATGGCGTCCATAGCAGTTAGAAAAAAGTGAGAGCATCTGCTGTCAGGCGATGTTTCTTTCAGATATGGGCCTCCGCTTTTATCCAATGACTGGTCAAAGTCGTAATACAGATGGCAACGATTTGCGCCCCGCTCAAAATGGCTACAGTATTTGCACTTAATACTATCTTCGTATGTACTCACTTAAGCAGCCCTCCTTAGTATTTGTCTGTTCTTCACTGGGTGACAGGCTCAACCTGTCACCCAGTGTCGCGTTTCAACTATCCGTCAGTCCTCAAACGAAAGGCAGCCTTGGCGTTCATGGGGATAGTAATAGCTGCTATAATGGCTGCAATACTGCCGACCATTGCTGTCTCGGTCATAAGGATTCCAGTAGATGCAGCCATCCGCACAGTTATGTCCGCACAGCATGCCTTCCGGAATTCTAATCTGCTCATTTTTTTCTTCCTTCATTCTCTTTCACCTCCTTGGTCAATGATCTCTATATCGTCCTTCTCAATACAGATTCCATCCTTTGAACGGAACGCAACAAATGACAGCATCCGTATATGAGGAAGCACCAATGGGAAATAAAGGTGAGAAATCAAATCTGGCATAGCACCCAAAACTTCCCGGAAATACGCCTTATCCGCACTGGACAAGGTGTTTTCCCATGGTAAGTGGCTGTGAAAGATTCCGCAAAAGTGGATTTGCTGTTTGCTCCATGCGGCAATACAGGCATTGAGGAAATCTGTTCGGGGCGTGTACACAGCCCGTTCCATGCAGGAGTTCCCCTCGTCAAGAACAAATTCACAAATCACATCATCTCTGCATCCAAGAATTCCGCCCACTTCCGGTGGAACTACAGGGCAATTCTCAACAATTTTTGCATACACTGCCCTTAAAATGCGCATCCGCCAGTTCACCCTACTTGAAGTTTTTCCACAAAATTTCAGAACCAGTCCATAATCAATATACCATAGTATTTCTATTCTGTCAATAAACAGTTGATAATAGTATTGTGATTTTGGACTTCGGAGGGAACGTTGATGCTGAGCAAGCGCATTCATGATTTGCGGCTGTCCTTTGGGTGGAGTCAGGTGGAACTAGCCCGTAGGTTACAGGTTTCTAAGCAAGCTGTCTCCAATTGGGAAAATGACAACATACAGCCGTCCATTGATATGCTGATTCGTCTGGCCGATACCTTTGGTGTCAGCACAGACTTTTTATTGGGTCGGGAGGACACGCCCCGGCTCAGCACTGCCGGACTCACTGCCGCTGCCTCGGCCCATCTGGCACTGCTCATTGAGGACCTGCGGGTTGTCAGAGGAAACCCAAACATTTCTCTTGACAAGCTAAATGAATGAACGAAGTAAGCTGAATTCAATTAGATAGATTTAGTTTCCGAAATACGATATGTCACGTTAATTTGTTGTTTTCAGGGTTAGAGTGGCGGTATTCGTTGCATTTTCCCCGGGGGCGTGGTATATTAGGAGCATCTTTTCTTGTGGAAAGCAGGTGTTTCGGGTGAGCGGTGTCAAGGGCGCGAAAAAAATGACGGACAACCGGTATCTGAATCTGTACGAGCTGGAGGCCGAAGCCAGGGATGGGCAGGTTTTTCCCTATTATATGGCCTCCCGTATTCAGGAGCCGGGAAAAATCAAGGCTATGTCCGGGGAAAACCGTCCCGAAGGGGTCATTGTCTATGGTGTTTACGGTGAAAAGCAGGACAAGGTGGTGCTGATCCGCCAGTTCCGCTACCCCGTGGGGGACTATGTGTACGAATTTCCCGCCGGAATCGTGGACCCCGGGGAGGACCCGGTAACGGCGGGCATCCGGGAGATGTACGAGGAGACCGGTCTTCGCTTTACCCCAATTGAAAGCGGCTCCTTCAGCAGGCCCTTTTTTACCACCGTGGGGCTGACGGACGAAAGCTGCGCCATGGTCTTTGGGTACTGCGAAGGCCAGCCCACCAACCGCCACCAGGAGGCCACGGAGGACATCCAGGTGGTTCTGGCCGACCGGGCCGAATGCAGCCGGGTTCTGCGGGAGGAAAAGGTGTCCATCATGTGCGCCTATATGCTGATGCACTTTATCGCCGGCAGGGACAACCCGCTGGCGTTTCTGGAGGCGTCGCAGCCGGTTTGACCGCTGCCTCCGTGTCACCCATAACCAACATAAAATGGAGGAATCCATATGTCCGATATTATCGCCGCCGTATCCACCGGCAATCAGGTCAGTGCCATTGGCATCATCCGGCTCTCAGGCCCCGGCTGCGCCCGGGTGGCGGAGCAGGTCTTTGTCTGCAAAAGCGGGAAGCCCCTGTCCCAGGCTCCCAGCCGGAAGCTGGTGCTGGGCACTTTGCGGGATGCCGCCGGGCGGGTGGTGGATCAGTGCATGGCGGTTTTCACCCCCGGCCCCAACAGCTACACCGGCGAGGACACGGTGGAGCTTCACTGTCACGGCTCCCCCGCCGTGCTGGCCGCCGGACTGGAGGCTCTGTACAAAGCGGGCGCCCGTCCCGCCCGAAGGGGCGAATTTACCAGGCGGGCCTTCCTGAACGGACGCATGGACCTGACCCAGGCGGAGGCGGTCATCGACCTGATCGAAGCGGAGACCGCCGATGCCGCCGCCAATGCCGCCGGACAGGTTTCCGGCGTTTTGCAGCAAAAGCTCCGTCCCATTTATGACAATCTGACGGACCTGTGCAGCCATTTCCATGCCGTTCTGGATTATCCCGATGAGGACATTGAGGACTTCGGTCTGGAAAATTACGCCGGAACCCTCCGGGCCGACGCCAAGGCCCTGTACACCCTCCTGTCCTCCTACGGGCAGGGGCGGATTCTGCGGCAGGGTGTGGCCGCCGCCATTGTGGGAAAGCCCAATGTGGGAAAATCCAGTCTGCTGAACGCTTTGGCCGGGTTTGACCGGGTCATCGTCACGGAGGTTCCCGGCACCACCCGGGACACGGTGGAGGAGACGGTTCGGTTGGGTTCCGTCCGGCTGCGGCTCATTGACACGGCGGGCATCCGGGAAACCGGCGACCGGGTCGAGGCTCTGGGAGTGGAGCGTTCCCGGGCGGCTGCCAGGGAGGCGGATCTGGTGATTTTTGTCTGCGACGGCTCCAAGCCGTTGGATAAGGAAGATCGGGAGGCCATGGAACTCTGTCTGGAAGCGGAAAACGCCGTGGCCCTCATCAACAAGGCAGATCTGGGAACCGTGGTGCAGCCCAGCGACCTGCCCTTTCTGACCGTGATTCCCGTCTGCGCCAAAACAGGCGACGGCCTCGACCAGCTTTCCGACGTAGTGGAAGAAATGTTCGGTGGTAACGCTCCCTGTGACGGCTCCATTTTAACCAACGCCCGGCAGTTTGATGCCGTCCGCCGGGCCTATGAGGCCATGCTACAGGCCCTTCAGGGCTTGAAGCTGGGCCAGACCCCCGACGCGGTGCTTCTGGATGTGGAGACCGCCATGGAGGCCATGGGCGAGGTCACAGGCAGCACCGTCCGGGAGGACATCACCGCCCGCATTTTTGAACGGTTCTGCGTAGGAAAATAGCAGAGAAATTGAAATTTACAGCATATCGCTGTAGGGCGGGGGCATGCCCCCGCCGGGTACCGATTTCCTGCAGTGTAGTTGCGGCAAACCCACGTTTCCTACCGTAAACACCCATTTTCCGAACTATAGGAACTGCCTGCTGATTTGCAACTGCCCGGCGGGGGCATGCCCCCGCCCTACAGGCGTCTATTGAAAAAAGAAAGGTAACTATGATGTTTGCATATTTAGACAATTCCGCCACCACGAAGCCCTGTCCCGAGGCGGTGGCCGCCGTGACCGGGGCTTTGACTGAGGGCTGGGGCAATCCCAGCTCCCTGTACCGCTTCGGCATGGAGGCCGCACGGAATCTGCGCTCCGCCCGGGAGCAGGTGGCAAAGGCCCTGGGAGCCGAACCTGACCGGGTGTTCTTCACCTCCGGCGGCACCGAGGCCGACAACTGGGCCGTTTTCTCCGCCATGGCCCGGATGGGCAAGCGGGGAAAGCACATCATCACCACCGCCGTGGAGCATCACGCCATTTTAAACCCCATGAAGCGTCTGGAGGAGCAGGGGTATGAGGTCACCTATCTGATGCCCGACGGTCAGGGCCGCATCACCCCGGAAGCCCTGCGGCAAGCCCTGCGGCCGGATACCGTATTTGTCTCCATTATGATGGTGAACAATGAAACCGGCGCAGTGATGCCCATTGACCGGATGGTGAAGCTGGTAAAACGAATGGCCCCCGACGCCATTTTCCATACAGACGCGGTGCAGGGCTTTCTGAAGGTGCCCTTCCAGGCCAAAGCTCTGGGGGCCGACCTGATCTCCGTCTCCTCCCACAAGATCCACGGCCCCAAGGGTGCCGGAGCCCTCTACATCCGCAAGGGGCTTCCCCTGCCTGCCTATCTGCTGGGCGGCGGTCAGGAGGGGGCCTACCGCAGCGGCACCGAGGCCACCCCTGCCATTCTGGGCTTCGGGGCAGCCTGCGGCGCGGCCTTACCCAGTCTGAAAGAGGACCTGGCCAGAGAGGCCGAACTCCGGGACGCGGTGATTGCCCGGGCGGAGAAGCTGAAGGGAGTGGAGGTGCTGGGTGCCCATGAAGCGCCTCACATCATCGCCCTGTCCATCCCCGGCGTCCCCACCCAGAACACCATCAATATCCTGCAGGACCACGGGGTCTGTGTCTCCGCCGGTTCCGCCTGCGCCAAGGGCCACCGCAGTCACGTTCTGGAAGCCATGCGCCTGCCCCCCGAGACCATGGACGGGGCCTTCCGGGTGTCCCTGTCCCGGTTTACCACCGAGGCGGAAATCGACGCTCTGTTTACCGGCCTGGAAGCGGTGCTGGCCAGGATGAAATGAGCCGGCCGGCAGTGCCCTGTTTACTGGTTAATCTTCAAAGTAAACGCGA
>JBJDYK010000108.1:0-1687 GCA_051867275.1 Faecousia sp. | reverse complement strand
CTGTGCCCCGGCTGCCCCCACAGAGGCTTCTTCTACACCATGTCCAAGAACAAGAACTTCGTGATTGGCGGCGACATCGGCTGCTACACCCTGGGCTGCGCGGCTCCCCTGAACGCTCTGGACTCCGTTGTGTGCATGGGCGGCGGCTTCTCCGTGGCCATGGGCATGAGCAAGGCCTTTGAGGTCTCCGGCGAGAAGAACAAGAAGGTCTTCGGCGTGGTGGGCGACTCCACCTTCTTCCACTCCGGCATGACCGGCGCCGCCGAGATCATCTACAACAAGGGCAATATGATCCCCGTGGTGCTGGACAACTCCATCACAGGTATGACCGGCCACCAGGATAACCCCGGCACCGGCTATACCCTCCAGGGCGACATTGCCGAGGCCATCCGGATTGAGGACGTTCTCAAGTCCCTGGGCTACCAGAACATCATCATCGTGGATCCCCAGGATCTGAAGGCCATGCAGAAGGCCGTGGACGATGCCCTGGCCTCCGAGGTTCCCGCCGCCATCATCACCCGCCGTCCCTGCCTGCTGATTAAGCGCATCAAGCACGACATCGGCCAGTGCGTGGTGGACGCCGACAAGTGCATCGGCTGCAAGAAGTGCCTGAAGGTGGGCTGCCCCGCCGTGTGCGTGGTGGATGGCAAGAGCACCATCGATACCACCTTGTGTGTAGGCTGCACCGTCTGCGCCCAGGTCTGTCCTGTGGGCGCCATTTCCAGAAAGGAGTAAGACAATGGCAGATGTAAAGAGCATTCTTCTGGTGGGCGTTGGCGGCCAGGGCGCGATCCTGACGGCCAAGGTCCTGGTCAACGGCCTGATGCGCGCAGGCTATGACGTTAAGATGTCCGAGGTTCACGGCATGAGCCAGCGTGGCGGCTCCGTGTCCACCCAGGTCCGCTGGGGCGAGAAGGTCTACTCTCCCCTCATCGGCGACGGTGCTGCCGACTACATGGTGGCCTTCGAGAAGATGGAGGCCGTGCGCTATGCCAACTTCCTGAAGCCCGACGGCGTTGCCATCATCAATGACTACGCCATCGCCTCCGCCACCATCGCCGCCGGTCAGTTCGACTATCCCGAAGGCTGCCTGGAGGCCATGCGGGACAGCTTCAAGGTCTTCTCCCTGAAGGCCGGTGAGATCGCCCAGGAGCTGGGCAGCGCCAAGTGCATGAACATCGTGCTGTTCGGCGCCCTGACCCATGTGCTGAACCTGGAGCAGATCGATTGGGAGTCCGTCATCCGTGACACCGTGCCTCCCAAGTTCCTGGACCTGAATCTGCGGGCCTATCGGGCCGGTCTGGAAGCCGCCAAGAAGCAGTAAGCCATGGCCTACGACTTTTTCCAAAACCGGGAGTGTCCTTATTTCCCCTGTCATGAGGGGGCAGACCCGGAGAGCTTTAGCTGTCTGTTCTGCTATTGCCCCCTGTACGCCCTGGGGGACCGGTGCGGCGGCAATTTCCGCTACCTGGAAAGCGGCGTCAAGGACTGCTCCGGCTGCCTGATTCCCCACCGCCGGGAGAACTACAGGAAGGTTCTGGAGAAATTCCCCCAGATCATGGAGCTGGCAAAACAAAAATAACCAAAACCCGGAGGCTCGCCTCCGGGTTTTTGCATAAAGAAAGCGTGTGTGCGGTAAATTTCTGTTTACCGCGCCGCACCCGTAGGGGAGGGTCATGACCCTCCC
>JBJDYK010000107.1:0-1703 GCA_051867275.1 Faecousia sp. | reverse complement strand
CCGGCATCAGCAAGAACCCGCAGAAGGCTTCCGGCCGGAATCCCCAGAAGGCTTCCGCAAGAGGCTAAGGAAAGGAGAGCTTAAATCATGCCTAAGACGAATGTTTACGATATGTCCGGCAAGCAGGTCGGCGAGATCGAACTCTCCGAAGCTGTGTTTGGCATCGAGCCCAACGAGTCCGTTGTTCACGATGTCGTGAAGAATCACCTGGCCAACTGCCGCCAGGGTACCCAGTCCGCTCTGACCCGCGCCGAGGTTTCCGGCGGCGGCAAGAAGCCCTGGAGACAGAAGGGCACCGGCCGTGCCCGTCAGGGCAGCACCCGGGCTCCCCAGTGGACCCACGGCGGCATCGTGTTCGCCCCCAAGCCCCGGGATTACAGCTACACCCTGAACAAGAAGGTAAAGCGCCTGGCTCTGAAGTCCGTTCTGAGCGCCAAGGCCGCCTCCGAGGACATTGTGGTCATCGACTCCATCAAGATGGATGAGATCAAGACCAAGGAATTTGTGAAGTTCCTGTCCTCTGTCAACGCAGAGTGCAAACCTCTGGTTGTCACTGCCGAGCCCGATCAGAACGTGGTTCTGTCCGGCCGCAACGTCCCCGGCTGCGAGGTCACCTTCGCCAACCTCATCAATGTGTATGATGTCCTGAACGCCAAGAAGCTGGTCGTTGACCAGGCTGCCCTGGCCAAGATCGAGGAGGTGTTCGCATAATGAAGAACGCTTACGATATCATTGTGAGACCTGTCGTTACCGAGCAGTCCATGGAGGCTGTGGCCGACAAGAAGTACGTCTTTACGGTCGCTGTGGACGCCAACAAGATTGAGATCAGGAAGGCTGTGGAAAAGATCTTCGGCGTCAAGGTTCAGAAGGTCAACACCATCAGAATGCAGGGCAAGCTGAAGCGCACCGGCGCCTACCCCATGGGTCGCCGCGCCGCCTACAAGAAGGCTATGGTGCAGCTCACTGCCGACTCCAAGACCATCGAGTTCTTCGAGGGTATGGTCTAATCCAAATCTCAATAAAGGAGCGTAACGCGAAATGGCTATTAAAACATTTAAGCCTTATACCCCGGCGCGGAGAAACATGACTGTTTCTGCCTTCGACGGCGTTGATAAAAAGGCAAAACCTGAGCGCAGCCTGGTTGAGACCCTGAAGAAGCATTCCGGTCGCAACAGCTACGGCAGAATCACCGTCCGCCACAAGGGCGGCGGCAACAAGCGGAAGTACCGCGTCATCGACTTCAAGCGCGACAAGGTGGAAATGACCGCCGAGGTCCTGCGCCTGGAGTACGATCCCAACCGCAGCGCATTCATCGCCCTGGTCAAGTACGAGGACGGCGAGCTGCGCTACATCCTGGCTCCCAACGGCCTGAAGGCAGGAGATAAGGTTGTCTCCTCCACCAGCGCCGATATCAAGCCCGGCAACTGCCTGCCCATCGCCAACATCCCTGTTGGTACCGTGATCCACAACGTGGAGCTGAACCCCGGCCGTGGTGCCCAGCTGGTCCGGTCCGCCGGCACCGCCGCACAGCTCATGGCCAAGGACGGCGAGCTGGCTCAGGTCCGCCTGCCCTCCGGCGAGGTCCGCTACATCCGGATGAACTGCACCGCCTGCATCGGTCAGGTGGGCAATCTGGATCACGAGAACATCCACATCGGCAAGGCCGGCCGTACCCGTCACATGGGTATCCGTCCCACCGTCCG
>JBJDYK010000106.1:0-1739 GCA_051867275.1 Faecousia sp. | reverse complement strand
CCGGATAGAAGATTCCGCTTATAGCTGCATCCTAAGGCTGCTTTATGGTTCGGATGGAGACAGCGCAGAGCGTCGCTGCACTGTTCAAATCTCCCGCAGCAGTCAAATGTGTGGAATTTGGAAATTTGATACCGCAGGGATTCCCTGATTGCGTCTTTGCAGATCAATATGTCCTGCGGGGCAGAAAGTTTTACCCGGACAACGCCGCCCTCGGATACCGTTCTGGATATTTCCGCTGTTTCCGGAAGGAATTCCTTGAACCAATCCGATATTGCGGCATACCAGGTATTTTTCCGCATACGGATGCCGAAAATCAGGCTGCTCTGCTTGATGAGGTAGATGGAGCTTTTGTCTTTCAGAGGCGTGAACAGGATTGCGTCCGCGCCCAAATTGTGTTCATGCAGAATATCCGCCAGCTCCGGAAGAAGAATCTCGAAGGCTTCACGCTCCAACGGATTTTCTTCGTTTTCATCTTTTCCCTTGTTGGTGATCTGGTCTATTGTCATCTGCTCATCCATTGCCACATCCCCCTACGAGTTTCAGAAATTCTTCTTCCGATATGATTTCAATATGGCCCTTGCCGGAATCGTTGAGCGCATACGCCTTTTCTTCTTTCCCGCTCATCCCATCCGCACCAACAATCGTTCTGTCCTGCTTCCCAACTACCAAATAGTTTGTCTTTCCGGAAACGGAATTTTTCAGAACGGCTCCGGCATTGACCGCCCACTGCATGGCCGCTTCCCTGGAAATGCTAAGTTCTCCGGTGAATACAATGGTCTTGCCGCATAATGGACTGTCCTGATTGACGCAGACGGTTGGCTGGATGGACTTCGGGTCTGCGGAGTATTTTGCGAACTTCCCCATTTTCGGAGAATGATGTTTCTTCGGCTCCTCGGCCTTATCCGGCTTTTGGGAAGCTGTTATCTGCACGATTTTCTTTCTGTACATATCCGGCACCATACAGGCCATGAGCAGCGCGTGGGTTGTCTCCACATCCGCCAGAGCTCTATGGGCGGTTGTTGCGCCAAGCTCCAGGGTCTTATCCAAATTCTGGAGTTTGTAAGACGGAAGATCAGGGAAAGTCCGCCGAGCGATTGGAAGCGTGTCCGCTTTTGGATTATGTAGCTCCGTCCGCAGGTGGTACTCCAGGAACGGAATATCAAAGCTGATGGCGTTGTGGCCCACGATTGGGGAATCTCCCAGGAACTCCAAAAGGGCGTCTCCAATATCGTCAAAACAAGGCGCGTCATCCACCATATTCTGTGTGATACCGGTAAGTCCGATGATTTCAGGTGAAAGTGTTCTATGCGGATTCACAAGCTGCTGGAACCGGCTTACCTCCTGCCCATAGCTGTAACGGATGGCGGCTACCTCGATGATTGCATCAATATGCCGGTCAAAGCCGGTGGTCTCGATGTCGATTACCACATAATCCTGAAGGAACGCGGGAACCGTCAGCCCATCCAGAAGTTTACCTGGAATATCCGGCTGCGTTTCTGCCAGAAAGTCGCCGTGGATGCAGCTCAGATTCCCCTCTACCTCCACAACGGCAAAGAACGGCTCCTGGCAGCCAACCACATTGCAGCGCATGGGTCTGTCCACTCCGGGGCCGGCATACACCACAGGCTTCAGGCTCTTTGCTTTTGGAGACACAAGGCCCCATCTGCGGAACGCCTCCAGCTTCTCATCCTCAGAGGCGAATTCTGTCCACGGCTTTTGCGGTGGGTAGAACATGGTTA
>JBJDYK010000105.1:0-1739 GCA_051867275.1 Faecousia sp. | reverse complement strand
TCCATCTTCACCAGGTCCCATCCTGCAAATTGGAGGATAATCTTGTGCAACCGGGTGCCTTGGCGCAAGGCCTCCACACGCGGGGCGACGGCATACGCATGGATCTGCTCCACGGCCTGTGCCCATTGGGAGGCTCCCTTTTGGGCGTACTCCTTCTTGGGCAGGTATTTCAGTTCCAGGATATAGCTGTGCTTGGACTGATAGTGCGTCAGGTTCGGAAGCAGGAAGAAGTCACAATACCCATGGTCCAGCTCCAGTTCCGGAGCCAGCAGATAATAGTCGTTCAGACTCAGGTAGGCCATGAAGAAGCCCTGGATATTCCGCTCCCCCTCGATCGCATCCCGGACGGCTGACTGCTTCTTGTAGGCATCGGCAATGTACTGGAGGGCTTCACGCCACCGGCCGTCAAAGGACATGGAATCATAGTAGTCGTTGAGGGTCTCCAGACTGATCCGGCTGACTGACTCATACTCCTCCAGCAAATAGTTGTAATATTGAATACGGACATTGTTGTTCGGAATCCCCAGCAGCAGGCGTTTGCCATGGGTCCCCTTGATCGTCAGCATCCCGTAGTAAAACAGCAGGCTGGGGAAAATATCGGGCTTGGCAATGTCTGTGGCAGGGAAGGAGGTATATAGGTCTGCCAGCATCTGACCCTCCTCCGCTATCCGGCGGATCACCCCCTTCCGGTCGCCATCCAGCCTGTCCAACTGCAACAGCCGCTTCATCTTGTTGTAGTCCGTCTTCGTGTTCGGGTCCAGCATCTGCTCCGGAGAACCGCCCGCATTGATGTAGCTACGCAGATAGTGGAGCACCATGTCGCAGTTGAACACCCGGATGTCACCGGAAAGGCACTCCTTCGCAAAGCAGTAGTTGTCATACCAAGGCCTCATCTCCGTGATCATCGCCTCCACATCGGCCGAGGACGGCAACAGACCCGTCTCCTTATAGTAGGTGAACATCGTCCGTACATCCTCCGTACTGAAACCGAGCATCTTGTCGAACTGCGGGTTGGTCGAGATGTGCCACCCGATATTGAAGCCGCTGGTCAGATCGTCCAGCGTCACCGGACTCACGCCCGTCATGAAGATACGCTCGAACATCCCCTTGAACAGCTTGAAGATATCCCGGTAGAAGCCGCTCGCATGGGTGATGGCCCGATAGACCGACTCCCCCTGCTCGTTCAGCACGATATTCGTAAAGTTGTCATATTCGTCTATGATCAGGTAGAGTGGGATGCGGAGACGTCTGGCAATATCATTGATCTTGTTGAGCTTATCCACGGCACTGGCTGACTGAAGAATCCGGTCTGCCAAGGCTTCCGGATAGTCCGCTTTATATTGGTCTATGAAATCATTCAGCCGATTACAGCAATAGGCATTGAAATTCTCCTCCAAATGCTCCATGTCACCACCGGCACGGGAGAAATCGAAGTAGAGCACCTGATAGCGGTTCTTCAACCGGGTGGGATGCTGCCCGATCCATAGATCCCCGAACAGCTCCTCGAAACGGCTGGCCATGGCCTTGTCGTAATAGGCCTGCATCATGCTGAGGAACAGACTCTTCCCGAAACGACGAGGACGGATGAAGAACAGATTGTCAGGCTGATTCTCCAACAATGGAAGGTACATTGTCTTATCTACGTAATACAGATTACGACTCCGGGCCGACACAAAGTCGCTCACGCCATACGGCACTTGTCTGATCTCATCCCTTTCCATGGCTATTCTCCTTTTTTA
>JBJDYK010000104.1:0-38473 GCA_051867275.1 Faecousia sp. | reverse complement strand
ACCCAGGCGTTGCCGTACACCACGGCGTCGCCGGACACCTCGGCGTTGCCGGACACCCTGGCGTTGCCGGACACCCTGGCGTTGCCGGACACCCTGGCGTTGCCGGACACCACGGCGTCGCCGGACACCCTGGCGTTGCCGTACACCACGGCGTCGCCGGACACCCAGGCGTTGCCGTACACCACGGCGTCGCCGGACACCTCGGCGTTGCCGGACACCCTGGCGTTGCCGGACACCCTGGCGTTGCCGGACACCCTGGCGTTGCCGCATACCCAGGCGTCGCCGGACTGATCGAGATTTGCTTCCTTCTCGACCCAGCCGCCAAGTTCTCCTTCAGTCACCTCACCAAAGGATACCAGCGCGAGGATTCGATGCAAGGTACGCCCAAAAACAATTTTCGTCTCGGATGTAAGTTCAAACTTCTTCATTTGTATTATCCTTTCTTTCCGATGAGCGAGGGATATGCCCTCCTGGCGGCCTCCACGCTCTCAAAATACTGCCGCTGGATCATGTTTCCGGATTCAATCCGCAGGCCCACCAGCATGGCCACCGGCCAGCCTTTTTTGACTCTGGTGGTGCAGACCTCGATTGAGGTACAGCCCATTGTGACCTCCACCCGGTCCTCCCGCATCTCCAGCAGAGACCGGGCCAGTCTGGACCAGTCGTTCTCTGTAATTAGATTCACTATGCAGATTTCTCCATTCTTTTGCACCCGATTATCCACTTTGGAGGAATTTTCCCAAGATAGACATACCAGTTTTCGCTTCCAGGCCATTCTGTGACGATTGCACGGTCCTTTTCTGGAAGGCTCATTGCGTATTGAACGGCTGGGATCAATTTCTTGTGGTAACTATCCGGGACCCTCACGGTTAGCCGATATGCAGTCCGGCTGTACGGAATAAGGCGCCTCGTCGCCCAACTCTGCGCCTTCGGATCCTTATTGCTCGTAAGCCACTGACATTTTGGCCACTCATTGATGGGACTTTCAAAAATCGGGTATTTGCCAAGAGTCAGTCCATTTTCTCTGATCGATGGAAGCATGTGCGCGGCACAAAAATGATAAAGGATCATATATCCGCCTCACCATCCATCATCCATCCGTGCCCCGCAGTTTGGGCAGTAGTTTGGCAGGATATGCGGATCATCTGTTCCATCATCAATGCAGTATCCGCACACAGAGCAGTACCACACGTCAAGCACAATTTCTCCGTCTGCGTACCCGTCGCCTTCACCGTCCCACTGCCCATGCACAACCGGAGCAACGTCGGCGGCTGGTGTCTTCCCAATTGCAATTTCAGCTTCGCAAATTTTACGATACATAGCGTGTTCAAAACCGTGAAACGGCTTATACTGCTGGAACTCATTTTCAAGGTCAATCAACCTGTTTACAACCGTACACTTCTCGATATACTCAGACATTCAACCCCTCCTCTCCGGCACGCCGCCCCGCACCCACGTCTCACAGTTCTTGATGGAAAACAGGTTGAGCGCGGCCTCAATATTGTCCTTCGGATTATCAGTTGTCAGTCGTTCCATCATGTCCTCCTACACCGCAACAGCCTGTTCCAGCTGTGCCATCGTGTTGATTTTTTTGCATGCCAACTCAGGAAGGTTAGCTCTGGCCACTGCCTCCGCCATAGGCGGGCACACCGCGTTTCCGCATCTTGCCACCTGCTCATTCTTTGGGTATGGATTGCCGAGATAGTCATGGTCGATGATGTAGTCCGGCGGGAATCCCATGGCGTTGTACAGCTCCCGTGGAGACAGCATCCGCAGAGTGATGTCCGACAGGAACCAGAACGCCCCGCCGATCTGGAGGAGCAGCACATCATCCTCCGCCAGACTGTACCCGCAGTGTTTGTTGAGCAGTTCCCTGATCTCCGGCCAGTGCATCAGATCTCTGCTGTCCGCCTTTGCGAGGTACACATGGCAGGCGGCGAACTCTCCAGCTGACGCAGTGATGGTTCGCAGAGGCTTGTCCGCCGCCTGTCCGATGTCCTGTCCCTTGAACTCAACCACATGCGCCGCTGCAAGCGCATTGTGATCCACCGTAGTCACAGTCGGAAGCGGCTCCGAAGCCTCAACACCGGTCACGCCTCCAAAATACTTCTGGATGTGTGCAGATACCACCGCCTCCCGGTCATGGCTTGTAACGGTGTGCATAGGGTCTCTGGCGTCCAGAGGGTTTCCGTTTCCGTAATACTCAACCAGCTGAGCGGATGTCAGGCCGTAGCGGTTGGAGGCGTCCACGGTATTTATAGGGCCGCCCAGGCCGGACGCCCGGACGTTCTCGGTCTGCTCCGTGTGGTACTGGATGAGGGACGCCGCTGTCAAGCATGCTTCCTGCTTGGAGACGGTGGTTGGTGCCGGCTCCCGGACATCCCGGATGCGGTCCCCGCCGCCGGTCTGACCAATGCACATGAGATTGGGTGTCACCAGCATCTGATTACCGGTCGTGGTCACGGTATGTACCGGATCACCGGCGGGCGCTCCCACGCTGTTGCTGGTATTGGTGACCGTCACAGGGGCCAGCAACGGGTCACAGACTGCGTGTTTCGCCTTTCCGACCGCCGTTGGAAGCGGCTCATTGACATCGTGCACACGGGGAGCATGTCCGCTTCTCTCACCGTACCCAGACGGCACCAGAAACGGCTCCCCGCTCTTGATGGTGAACTTGTCCACGCCTCGGATGATGCGCCGCATGGTGTTGTTTGCCAGCGGCCGCACCGCTTTCAGGCCGTACTTGTCCATGATCTCCGCCTTTGTGTCGAAGATGGACGGACACGGAAGGCTCCAGTCGATGATTTCGGCCGCAGACCGCCATGGCAGCAGTCTCCCGGACATGACTTCCTCGCTGTCCCGGGGAGCGTGGGTGCGCTCCGGCCACACGATGGGCCGTCCGTCGCACCGGGCGATCAGGACGAACCGCTTCCTAGTTGTGGGTGCCCCATAGTCCGCCGCCACCAGCTCCCGCCATTCAACATCATAGCCGAGGTCCCGCAGCTGTTGGATGAACTTCCGGAAGGTCTGCCCCGCCTTCTTCTTGACAGGCTTACCCTTGCGTACAGGACCCCAGGTCTGGAACTCCTCCACGTTCTCCAGAAAGATGACCCTGGGACGCACCGTTCCGGCCCAGCGCAGGGTGATCCAGGCCAGCCCACGGATCTTCTTGTCCACCAGAGCGGCGCCCTTGGCCTTGGAGAAGTGCTTGCAGTCCGGGGAAAACCACGCCACTCCGGCAGGACGGCCACGGCATACCTCACGCGGGTCAATGTCCCACACGCTGGCCTGATAGTGCTCCGTGTACGGGTGGTTGGTCTTGTGCATCAGGATTGCTGCCGGGTCATGATTGATAGCAATGTTCACTGTTCTGCCCAGAGCAAGTTCCAGGCCAGTGGAGGCACCGCCGCCGCCGGCGAAGCTGTCCACGATGATCTCGTCCAGTAAGTCGATTTGTGCGGTCATTCCATCCCCTCCACCAGGTCAAACAAGCTTGTTTCCTCTTCTCTCTGCCTTTGCTCAAGTTCTTTCTCTTTGAGCAGCGGAGAGAGCATTTTCTCCTTCGCTTCGTTGTAAAAATTGCGGTCCACTTCAAAGCCGTAGGAATTTCGGCCCAGTTCATAGGCCGCTCGAAGAGTTGTTCCGCTTCCGGCGCATGGATCTATGACAACGTCCCCAGGGTCAGTAAATATCTCAATCAGCCGTTTAAGTACGAAGACCGGCTTCTGCGTCGGGTGGATCTTCGGATACTCTTTTGAGCTGTCCCGTTTCCACTCGAACCAGTTGAAAACCATGCGGCCATCATTCCGGAATTTAGGAAGCTTGTCTCTGTACAGCACAACCGCAAACTCCGTCGCGCCAACGATCTTCATATTGGCCTTTAATACCTGGGGCGAGTAGTTCTTCACGAAAAACAGCGGATAGCTTTTCATGAATCCATACCGCTTGCCGTATTCCACAACCGTCTGCATTTGCTCAAAGGCGCAAAACACGATCATGGCAGGGGCCTGACCCCGTTCCTTCGGCTCTTTCTTCAGAAGCCGGTTGCAAAAGTGCATGTACTCCGCGATTCGGAAGCTGCCGTCAGAGTGGAAAAAGGGCTGCTTTGCCAACTTGCTTTCCCCGCTCCGGTTATCGCCGCCCTTGTACCACATCGGGTTGCTGGCGTAAGCATCCGCCCCGATGTTGTACGGGATATCAGCGATCACAAGCTGGGCTTTCGGAATGTCGTATCGCTTGAAATTTTGAAAATTGTCGTGGTATAGTTCACATTTGATTTTTTCCATAGGTTCCTCCATCGTCATGGAGGCGGCGCGCCATTATCCCAGGGCCTCCTATGGTTTACATCGTCAAAAATCGTTTTCTCAGCGCCGCCCAGTACGCCCTAAAATACGTCCTCCACTGCCAGCAGCCGCGCATGAGCGTGCAGTCTTTGGCGTGGATGCAGCAGTCGCAGGGGCGGTAAATGGACTTGCTTTGCTTTGCGCTCATATCGGCGCCTCCGATCTGTCCGCGGGTTCGCAGCAGCGCGGGCCTAGATAATTACGTGTTTGCATGTAAAAACTCCTTTCGTGGTGGTTTTCTGGTTGGTGTTCAGGAAAGGAACCGTCGGACAAAATACTGCTGCCCTTTTCCGGTAACCTTCGGCGTCTTGTTGACGCTGGTATGGCCGTCGGCGTGGGAGATCACCGTCTCCTTGATCTCAAACAGGCCCATTTCCATGGCCTTCTGGGTTGGCATATTGAAGTCGGCGCCGTTCCTGCGGATCAGATACCCCTGCTCCCGCATCCAGCGGAACAGTCGGTTCTGGCCGATATCCACGCCGTTCTGCTTGAGCATCTTCGCCAGCTCGCCCACCAGGATGGAGGTATGGGCCGTGGCCACGGCGTCGGCAAAGAGGACCTTCGGCTTGTCCTGCTCCACCTTCTCGGCCAGAGCCTGACGGGCGGCGCGCTCCTCCTTCAGGGCGGTGAACACCTGGATCATGGCGTCCGGGTCGGACAGCATCTTCTCCACCGTCTCGGCGGTGGCGTACATCCCGTGCTTTCGGATGCTGGGGAGGACTTCGGAGGTGACCCACTTCCGGAAAGGCTTGGCCTCCGGCTTGTCCGAACGGATGATGACGTTGTACAGGCCGGATTCGTTGATACATGTCATCTCTTGCTGTCCGCCAGGGGTGTCCACCCTGACCGACCCCCTTTCGTCAGGGTCAAGTCTCTCTGCTGTATCACGGTACTTGGATATTCCAAGAACCTGGCACACGTCCTTCAGGACGAACCATGGTTCTCCGTCACGCTGGATGGTGCGGACCTCGTTGCTGTTGTAGTTGAAAATTTGAAGGTCGTTCATATTGGCTCCTTTCATTCGTGTATTTGAGTAACTTATAAAGTTACTTTTTGGCGAAAAAAATTTCCAACGGGTTATTGATATCGAGGAAGTTGATCATTTCATCTACTTCATCGGTCCCAAAAACACCATTTTTCATTTTTGAATAGAACGTTTTTTCCGCCATTCCAAGGTGTTTTGCTACTTTCCGTTGAGACATTCCACGCTCCGCAATGATTCCACGCAGTTTTCCGGTGTCAATCATAAAATACCTCCTTTCTGAATGAACACAAGAGAGTAACTTCTTGAGTTACTTCAATGATATATCTAAAAAAGTCGCTTGTCAAGTTATTTTTTACTTGACTTAATGCGAATTAGTAATATAATTAAGTTACTCAAACGACAGATAAGAGGTGTTAAATATGAAGAAAGGGGACCGAATCAAACGCGCGAGAGAGATGTGCGGAATGACGCAAGGAGAACTTGGTTCAATATGTGGGACTACAAAACAGACTATTTTCAAATACGAAAATGGTGTTATTACGAACATACCAACTGACAAAATCGAGTTGATTGCGGAAGCGACTGGTGTTTCCCCGGCATACATCATGGGTTGGTCAGATGATATGTCTCCTATTGCATCAAACATTCGCCTGATGCCACATACAGTATCCCGCCCGCGCCTCGGAACCATCGCCTGCGGTGAGCCTATTCTGGCGGAGCAGAACATTGAAGGCTATGACCAGGTCCCGGACTACATCAAATGTGACTTCACACTTACCTGCAAGGGAGACAGCATGATCGGCGCCCGCATCCACGACGGAGACATTGTGTGCATCAAACAGCAGCCGGAGGTGGAAAACGGTCAGATCGCCGCCGTGCTCATTGACGGAGACGAGGCCACCCTGAAGCGGTTCTATTTTGAAAACGGGACGGTCACGCTCCAGGCGGAAAATCCGGCCTATCCGCCAAAGGTTTTTACAGGCGACGATGTAAATAAAGTCCGTGTTTTGGGGCTTGCCACACACTTCATCAGCGCTGTGAGGTGATTTGATTCTCATGAATACACAGAAAAACAGCAACGATTCTCCGGAGAAAATGGAGAGAGAATTACCATATGAATGGTTTTCTATGATATGGGGATTTGCATTGTTCTGCGGCGGTACGGATGCAGTCAGGAACGGAATTACGCTAAAAAGTGTAATTTATTTTGCTGGATATTTACTTACAGGAGCTATGGTTTGGGCCGTGTTTCACGCCTCTGCTGTCGCGTTTCAGGAAGAGCCAAAAAGGAAACGGATACTTTATCAGATTATTTTCCTTCTCGTCATCACTTACGTATCAACGGGAGCACCGTGGCGCTGAGTGCTCTGTAATGCTTCCAAATATCTGGCACGTCCTTATACCTGGAACCATTTAAACGCGCTCCTGCGCCGTCTGGCACAGGAAAACAGCATAAAAAAGACGCCCGATGCGGCGAACATCGGACGTCATGCAAAATCAACACCAACCAGGCAACCACCACGAAGCCAAACCACATGAATACCCACCACAGGCAATCCAAGGGGGAAAGTGCGCATTTTGCGATAACAGTATAGCACTTTTCCCTGGAAGAATCAAATGTTTTCTACGAGGAGGAGTGTAAAAATGGCAGCAAAGAAAAAGTATTACCAGCGCCCGGACGGTTTGTTTGAGACCTCCAGGACCATCAACGGAAAGAGGGTGAGGTTCAGAGGGAAGACATGCAAGGAAGTGGACAAGAAGATCCTGGAATACAACACACAGCGTAAGCAGGGCCGCAAGCTGCCGGAGATCGCGGACGAGTGGTACAAACAGCATGAGGCAGATATCAGCTTCAGCACCTACAAGGTATACGGCCTCGCGGTAAGGCGGATCAAGGAGTATTTTACACAGAGCGCCGGAGATATTAAGCCCGTTGACGTCAAGCGGTACATTACGCAGTTTGAGGGGAAAGGCTACGCAAAGCACACCGTTTCCATTGAGCTTACCGTGCTCAAGCAGATATTCTCCCACGCGGTCATGCAGGGAGACATTGACGTTAGCCCGGCGGTTGAGGTTAGGCACGGCAAGAATCTGCCGGAGAAGAAAAGATCGGCCCTGACTGAGGAGCAGGAATACCAGGTGGAACGGTGCAGGACCGGAAAGTGGTGGCTGCTTGGTGTTATGCTTTTGTACACTGGATGCAGAAGAGGCGAACTGCTTGCGCTGAACTGGCAGGACATTGACCGGACGAATATGGTCATCCATATCACAAAGAAATTGAATTACGCATACGGAAATGTTCCGCACCTGGAAAATCACCTGAAAAGCGAGAACGGACGCCGTGAAATCCCGCTTTTGAAACCGCTTGCTGATGTTCTTCCGAGAAACCGGATCGGGAAGGTTTTTCCAAACAAGGATGGGAATTATTTGTCGCTTGCCCAATTCAGAAGAATATGGAAGGAGTATTGCCACGACGCCGGCCTGACTGAATGGGAATATGATGAGGACAATAATCCCATAGAAGTCGCTGTTGTCACGCCTCACTGCTTCCGCCATTCCTTCAGTACGATTTGCTTTGAGGCCGGGATAGACCCGAAGGACGCAGCAGCTTTTGTCGGTGACACAGAACAGGTCGTAAGGAATGTTTACACAGACCTACGGTCCAAACATCACGCCAGCAGTGCGGACAAGGTAAATGCGTATCTGGAAATGCGGATGGCCGAAAACGACAGAAAAGCGAATGGATCTTGATTGTAAATTGTTCCGTTCACTGTGTCCGTCACTGTGTCTTTTCTGTGTCATTCGTATTAACAAAACGATACAAACAATAACAAGTTTATGCAACCTTGAAACCGTTGCTGCTCAATGAAAATACAGCATTTTCAATGTGATTGAGTGTCTTGTATGAATTTATGAAAATCGTAAATTAAAATCGTGTGATACCAATAGGAAAAGAGCTATACTGTGCCGGAACTGTGTCATGCAAAAGCGGTGGTCATCTTACTCGGATGACCACCGCTTTCTTTATCGTTTCCGTTCAGTGCAGCAGCAGGCTTGCCCAGCCCTCAGCGCCGGCGGCCAGGATCAGCACCACGGCCCAGGTGAGCGCCGCCTTGACATATTCGATCCTCTTCATGGTTTTACATCCTTTCCTGTAAGTTTTCATTGCTGCTGTCAATTATCGAAAAAATCACACTGATTGCTGTAATTATTTTTCTTGGCGCGGCGGACGGTCCCGGCTGCCCGGAAGGTGTCGTTAGAGAACAGCAGGCCCCGGTCATTGATGAACTCCCCCACCGTGGCGATGGTCCCGTCACGGTCCAGGATGGCCCATCTGCTGTTGGTGGTGCGCCGGATGGCCTCCAGGACGTCCGGCGCATCCAGATCATCCCGGCTGCGGAGAAAGAACCGCAGAAACTCCGTCACATAGTGGGCGGTATCGCTGTACTCCATATCGGTGTAGTCGCTGGTCAGCCGGATCACCCCGTTATGGGCCACGCCAACAGGACAGGACACGTCCAGCAATTTACAGTCCTCCATGTGAGAAGTCAGCGGGAACGGGTGGGTCATCTCAGGACCAACACCCGCCTGGGTGGAGATGCGGAAGTGGTAGACAACCGCGTCCTCCGCCGTGAAATGCTCATACCGCACCGCGTGGAGGAAGTCCTCAAAGGTCATGAACCCCTTGTGGATCTCCACATGGTCCCCACGGGCCGACATATAGCCGGCGCCGTGGGGGTTGCGCTCAAACATGCGGCGAAGCTGGGCCTCGCTGGGCTGTCGGACCCCCGCCGCCGATGCGCAGATGATGCACATAGTCAGCCCTCCTCCAATTCCGGGCCAAGGGCGTCGAAGGAGCCCCAGCAGCCCACGTCATCCGAGGTGAACCCGTCCAGCTTCTGGAGGACGTTATACAGGCCCCGGTAGTACTTGTTGACGATCCGGAAGAACCGCCGCTCGTACTCGTCACCCTCGATCTGATACCGGGCGGAGTGCAGGAAAGAGATGGCCCCGTAGACGGACCGCCGCAGGTCCTTCACGGCGTCGGCCTGCCCCATGGTATAGCCCCGGCGCATCAGCTGGAGGCCCGCCGCCCTGGCGGCCTCAAACTCCGCCAGATAGTCGGCGCTGTCCTGCTCCCGCTGCGTGTCGTGGTACTGCTCCGCTACCGCCGCCGCGTTGATGGAATAGACCCGGCGGAAGTCGGACAGAACGTCCGCCGCCTCATAGGGTCGGCGCTCCCTCTTGTTCCACAGGTACATGACCGGCTCCCGGTAGTAGTTCTTGGTCTCGATGACGGCGGCCAGGAATCCGGCGGCCTTGGTGTACTCTCTCTTATCGATCACAAAGCTGGACATGATTTTTACCTCCGTATTTGTAATTTTTTGTTCATGTGACGGTCTGTTTTGTGATTTTACGTCTGCGGTTGTAGTTTCCTGTTGCACCGTCCCACGGGTTTTTCCATGGGACGGTGTAATTTTTTCAGATCAGATCCACCTGCTGGACGGTGGGACGGATCTTCTCCAGTTCGGCGGCGGTTATGGTCCCGGCGTCCCGGCAGTAGGAGCGAAGGCGGTCATAGACGTACTGATTGCAGCCGGAAAAGATCTTGGACAGGTCATCACATTCGGCCCAGCTGAGCGTCTTCACCGCGTCGCACAGGTGGAAAACTGATTCCATGGTGTTACGGAAGCAGGCGTAATTTTTCTGGCCGCCCACCAGCCGGATCTCGATGCGGCCGGTGTTCCAGTGGCCAAGGTTGAAGCTGACGCCGTGGTTGGATGCGCTGGACGTCAGATCCAGGGACTTGCAGTAGTCCATTCCGTGGGCCATGCGGCTGCAATAGCCGGTGCGGCTCCGGTCCCGGTGGAACAGGGCACAACACAGGTCGTAATGCCGGTTGACGATGTAGTACAGCTTGCGGACGGCCTCGGTCTGGGCCTTCTCCGTCCGACCAAACAGGCCCCGGGAGATATTGACGTGCATACCGCAGTTGGGGCCGCAGGTGATGCCGAAGGCGGGGAAGTATGTGTTGTACATCAGCTTGAAGTTGCCGTAGTTGTTGCGGATGAATTCGCGGGTCATGATCTGTGTGATACACTCCGCGCTGGTGTCCCCCGCAAGGCTGCCGTCCCGCTGAAGCTTGAACAGGTCCGCCGGGAAATGGGGGAAAATGATCTTGTTCAGCACTTCCGCCAGCACCTGGGGGTTATGGATGCCGCTGCACTCCGTCTCGATCTCCAGCCCGAAGCCCTTCAGGGGCTTGCCGTCGGTGCGCTGGAAGCTGGTGTCAAGGGAAATGTATCGGTCGCTGGTGAAATACTTGTTGGAGGCGAACCCCTCGAAGGCGTAGGACTCGCTGTGGAAGTTGCCGCCGTGGTAGCCGCTGATCTGGCTGATTTCTGCCGGCTTTGTGGATCGGGCGTCTTTTCTCATTATCGTTTCCTCCTTGGTGTGGTTTGTGGTGGTGGTTTTGGTTGGTTGGTTTTTTACAGCGGCGGTTGGAATTGTTTCCCGCTGACACAGCAAGCATAATGCTAGCGTTAGGCAAATGTCAAGTGAAATTTTGCAAGGCGGAGAAACTTTGTGCAGACCTGACAAGCCTAATGATAGCATTTTGTGAATTGTGCTAATGTTAGCGTTATGGCGGAATGTGGTATAATGGCCTGTGACAGGAGGCGATACCATGAAACGCGCAGACATGACCCAGGAGCAGAAGGCCGCCAGGAACCGGCAGAACGCTGCCAGCAGGCGCGCATACGAGGCCAAGGCATACGACAAGCTGCTGCTCCGCGTCCGGAAGGATGGGGCCGACGGCGTCACCGCTGACCAGATCCGCCACGCCGCCGAGCAGTGCGGACAGAGCGTCAATGCCTGGCTGCTGGAGGCCATCAGGGACAAAATTTAACAGCAGGAAATGAAAAGCCCGCCCGGATCAGCGCCGGACGGGCTGTTTTCGTAAAAAGAAAAGAATCAAAAGAAAAAGAGGTATATATATATAAACTACGGTACTATATAGGCCTACGGTAGTACTACGGTACTACGGTATAACTACGGTACTACGGTTCTTCTACGTTTCTACGGTACTCTGGTACTACCTGATTACTACTCAATTCTTCTACTCTATGGCGGTGGCGACTATAGTACAATCACGGTATATTACATTCACGGTACTACTACGGCAGTAGGGAGCTACGGTTCTACCGTGGTTCCTACATGCTACGGTGTAATCATTGGCTAGGAGAGACAGGGGAGAAACGGATAAATTACATGGAGGATTGTAATAAAAAACGCGGAGAATACAGAAAGTAATTACATGACGGATTGTAATTTTTTAGGCCTAGCTATCCTCGGTACTACTGTGGTACTAAAGGGGCCGCCGCCAAAAGAGAAAATTTAATTGCATATTAACGAAAAAGCCAGCAGCCGCAATGGTTTGCTGGCTTTCTGTGTCATTTATGTGGCAATTACGGGCACCGGGCGGAAGGCGATAAAGGACCTCGGCGGGCGGCCGGCGGTGCGGTATGGCCGGATTTCTACAAGGGACCATGTAACGATCCCCGGGGGGTGGCGGAAAAAGGGGCGGGCGGTGAAAGGACGGGTGTATGGCTGTCTCCCCACGTCCTCTCCTCCTTCCCATCCGTCTCTCATCCACGCCTCTCACCCGCCGCCATGTGGGGGGGGTGGCGGAAAAACAGGGGGCCTGCTCAGAAAATCCTGAAAGTAATTTTTAGTAATATGCTGTAAATGTTAGTGAATCGATGTAATAGCGAAAAATTCCCACTTGAAATCCTCGAAAAAGTTGTGTATTCTCACCGTGGAAGAAACCATTCTTCTCCTCCTCTTTCCGCTCCGGTTTTTGCCATTTTCCCGGGGCGGTACAGCGAATGAGCCGGAGACGGCATGACATAAAGCCCGAAGGGGCAAAAAATTTTACGCAGAAAGCATCTTGATAGGGTGAATACCCGGAAGGGAGGTGGCTTCATGGCGGGAAAGAGAGGCAACCCGAAGCTGCGGGCAAAGCGCGGCGAGGAGGGCTATCACGAGCGCAACACCGGTCCTGCCCTTGCGGCGGCAGCGGAGAAGAACGCCACCTTCCCCACGGCGGAGAAATTCACCGAAGCGGCAGACCGCTACTTCGACGAGTGCGACGCGACGGGCGCCCTGTACGGCGAGGCCGGCCTTTGTCTGGGCCTGACCAAGTACAACGAGAAGGGCCGGACCGTCACCCTGAAGTCGCTGCGAAGCTGGTACGACGGGGAAAGCTGCCCCTGGCTCCAGGACGCGGTGCAGACGGCATATCTCCGCATCCAAGCGCAGATCGAGAGCGACCCCCGCTACCAGGAGAAGGGCGGCATGGCAACCCGGGGCATCTTCCTCCAGAAGCAGCCGCGCTTCGGCGGCTATCAGGACAAGATCGAGGCCAAGACGGACGCCACGGTGAAGATCATCCACGGGTCCACCATGGACGAGAGTGATTTCCAGTGAGGTGAGCGCATGGAACAGGTTTTCATGGGGCTTTTGCTCCTGCTGCTGGTGCTGGACCTGGCGGTGACGGCTGGGCTGTACTGCCGGATGTGCCTGCCCAGCCGGGAGGAGCGCAACGAGCGGGCGGTGGAGCGTGCCATGGAGCAGGAGGCCGCCGACCCCATCGACGAGGGATTTGAGAACATCATGCGGTTTTCCGTCAACGGAAAGACCGGATTTGAGACAGATTAGCGGGAAAGGGGCGTGAGGACCATGGCGGTGAACAGGACGGTGCAGGCCATCTTCGACAAGGCCATGTACCTCATGGACGCCCAGAACGAGAGCACCGGGAACACCGACAACAGCGACACCCGGGAGTACAAGGTCCGGACCATCGGCATCCTGAACAACCTGCTGGACCTGGTGTACCCGGCCAGCGACACCTTCGCCATCGGCGAGGACGGGAAGCGGCCGGCGCTGGATGACATTACCGGGTTTGAGGACGAGCTGGACCTGGACCCCCGCATTTTGCGGGACGTGCTGCCCAACGGTCTGGCCGCCAAGCTGCTCAGCGAGGAGAACCCCGCCCTCGCTGACTACTTCCAGCAGTGCTTTGAGCAGAGTCTGGCGGAGGCCAGAAACCGCATCCCGGCCAGCTTTGAGAGCATCGACGACTGCCTGCCATACGGCGGGCTTGAGTACGGAGAGTTCGGGCGATGGTAAGGGCCTGGACGAAGAAAACGTAAGACGGCGCTCACCACGGCGCTGGAAATAACCAGTAAACCAACTGGGAAGGAGAACGAACCATGGAAAATGAAACCAACCTGAGCGTAGAACAGGAGCCCGCAGACCAGCAGGACGCTTTTCTGGATGGTTGGGAGGATGAGACCACCGAGGCCACGGAGCCCGCAGACCAGCAGGACCGGCAGGCGGAGGAGCAGGGTGACCGGACGGAGGGCACGGAAGCAAGCCAGCCCGCAGCCGGAACCGAAAACGCTGGAGGAAACGCGGAAGCGGCCAAGACCGAGACCAAGGCCGAGGGCGCAGAAACCGCAGCCGCACAGCAGGAGGAGCAGAAGGCTCCCCAGACGTGGAACGTCAAGCACATGGGTCAGGAAAGGACCCTGGGCGTCGCCGATGTGACGCCCGAGCTGCTGCAAAAGGGCCTGGATTACGACCGCATCCGCGGGAAGTATGACGAGGCCAAGCCGGTGATGGAGATGTTCAGCCAGTTCGCCAGAAACGCGGGCATGAGCATCCCGGAGTACGCCAGGTTCATCCGCTCCGAGGCCAAGCGGGCCGGGGGCATGAGCGAGGCGGAGGCAAAGCGGGCAGTGGAGCTTGAGGACCGCGAGGCCGCCGTATCCGCCAAGGAGGCGGAGCAGCAGGCCGAGGCAGAGGCGAAGAAGGACGGGGAGGACCGGGTACGGGACGACCTCGACCAGTTCGCCAAGGCATTTCCCGACGTATACGAACAGGCAAAGAGCGACCCGAAGGCCATCCCGGAGAGCGTATGGAAGGAAGTCAACAGCGGATTTTCCCTGACGGCGGCCTACTCCCGGTACGCGGTGGCCAAGGCGCAGGAGGCGGTACAGGCCGCAAACGACCGTTCCGCCGCCGCCACACAGAACCAGAAAAATACCCAGCGATCCACGGGGAGCATGCGCTCCGCCGGGAACGACGCCAAGACCAGCGACGCATTTCTGGAAGCCTTCGGAGACTGAATGACAGTGAAAAGCCTCTTTGCCCCAAAACGAAAGAGAGGTTTTTATTATGGCTCTGGATTACACCGTTAAGTACGCGAGCAAGATCGCGGAACGTTTCAAGAAGGGCTCCATCACCAACGGGGCATGCGGCCACGACTATGAGTTCACCGGCGCCCGCGCCGTGAAGATCTACTCCATGGTCAACGCAGACCTGGTGGACTACCAGCGGGGCGGCAGCCGGTTCGGCAACGTCACCGACCTGGAGTACAACACTCAGGAGATGGTCTGTTCCCAGGCCAAGGCCTTCACCAAGCACCTGGAGGTGCTGGACAACAGCGACATCGCCGTGGAGTCCGCCGCCGGCAAGTTCCTGCGCATGGAGCTGGACGAGGTGGTCACCCCCACCATGGACAAGTACCGCCTGAAGAAGTGGACCATGGGCGCCGCCACCCTGAAGCAGATGAGCGCCGAGCCCACCAAGAGCACCATCGTGGGCGACATCATGGCCCTGAAGGGCGACATGGGCGACAACCTGGTGCCCGACACCAACCTGACCCTGTACATCAAGACCAAGTATTTCGTCATGCTGAAGCAGGCCGACGCCATCGTCGGCATCGACAGCATCGGCGTAAAGGCCATCGAGAAGGGCGTTGTGGGCACCTTCGACGGCATGAAGGTTGTCCCCGTCCCCGCCAGCTGGCTTCCTGACGGCGTGTACTTCCTCATTAAGTCCAAGGGCAGCACTGCCGACCCTGTTAAGCTGGCCCAGTACGACGTGATCCGCAAGGCGGTTGGCTACTCCGGCCCCGTGGTGCAAGGCCTGGCCTACTACGACAGCTTCGTCATCGGCGCCAAGAACGTGGGCATCGGCGTGGCCGGCTCCGCCGCAGCGGTGCTGAACGCCCCCGTGCTGGCTATCTCCGCCCACAAGGTGACCGTCACCGCCGTCAGCGGCGTGACCTTCTACTGCACCGTGGACGGCTCCGACCCCCGCTGCTCCACCACCCGTGCGGAGCTGACCTCCGCCGGCGTCACCCTGACCGAGGGCCAGGTGTTGCGGGCCATCGGCGAGAAGGACGGCTGCGTGTCCCTGGAGTCCAAGCAGGCTTACGCCTGATCGGATGACATAGAGCGCAGGGGCGCATGAGGATGCGGTGAAGCGCATCAAGGAAGCCCCCCTCATCAGTCGGCCTTCGGCCGCCAGCTTCCCCACACATGGGGGAAGCCAGAATAATGAATACTTCTGAGCCCCAACCAGAGGGCCCTCGTTTCAACAGAGCGTGGGCCCTCTTTTTCAAAACAGGACAGGAAAGGGTGAGTACATGGCCCATTACAACAAAGGAAACATGGTGACGGTGAACTTCGGGGAGCTGAACCCCAAGCAGAAGCTGTTCTGCCAGGCCAGGAACCGCTATGTGGCATACGGCGGCGCAAGAGGCGGCGGCAAGTCCCACGTACTGCGCATCAAGGCGGCGGGCGGGGCACTCAACTACCCGGGCATCCGCATCCTCATCGTCCGGCGGGAGTATCCGGAGCTGGAGCAGGGCCTCATCATCCCCATGCGGAAGCTGATACCGGCGGAGCTGGCCACCTACAACGGCAGCATGAGGATGTTCACCTTTGTCAACGGGTCCATCATCAAGTTCGGCCACTACGGGAACGGGGATGACATCGAGTATCAGGGCCAGGAGTACGACTGGATTTTCATCGACGAGGCCACCCAGTTCACCGAGGAGAAATTCAGGACCCTGGGCGCCTGCCTGCGCGGCGCGACCAAGATCCCGAGACGGATGTACCTGACCTGCAACCCCGGAGGCGTTGGCCACGAATGGGTCAAGCGGCTGTTTGTGGACCGGGAATATCAGGATGGAGAGAACCCAAAGGATTACTGCTTCATCCACGCCACCATCGACGATAACCCCCAGCTGATGGAGGCATCCCCGGAGTACAAACAGATGCTGGACCTGCTGCCGGAGGACGTGCGGCGGGCATGGCGGTACGGCGACTGGGACGCCCTGGCGGGCACCTTCTTCCCGGAGTTCCGGAAGGAGACCCACGTCATCGAGCCATTTTACCGCATCCCGGCGGAGTGGAAAAAGTACCGGGCATTCGACTACGGCCTGGACATGCTGGCCTGTCTGTGGATGGCGGTGGACTTTGAGGGACGATGCTACGTCTACCGGGAGGTGCAGCAGCCCGGCCTCATCGTATCCGAGGCGGCAAGGCTGATGCTGTCCCTTACCCCGGAGCATGAGCACATCGAGTTCACCATCGCACCGCCGGACATGTGGAACCGGCAGAAGGACAGCGGCAAGAACATGGCGGAGCTGTTCGCACAGAACGGAATCGGCCTGGTACGGGCCAGCAACAACCGGATACAGGGCTGGATGGCGGAAAAGGAAATGCTCAAGCCCATGAAGAATGAGCAGGACCGGCCCGGTCTGCTGGTGACACGGGAGTGCAAGGGACTCATCCGCAACATCCAGCTCATCCAGCACGACGAGAAAAACCCCAGCGACTGCGCCACGGAGCCCCACGGCATCACCCACATCAACGACGCCCTGCGCTACTTCTGCATCACCAGGACACTGGGCGCGGAGCTGACAACTGAGCCGGAGGAGGACACCCTGCTGTCCGGCGGCGCGGCGGACTACGACCAGGAGATGACCGGGGGCGACATGGACGAGAGCTACCTGAACTTCGGAGGTGGATAGACTTGGCACGGATCGCGGCGACAAACGACATAACCGTCCTGAAGATCAAGGCGTTTCTGGGCCTGAACGAAAACCCGGACGGGTACACCGCCCTGAAGCCCGGGGAGATGGCGGAGATGAAAAACTTCCGCATCACCAAGGACAAGCACCTCCAGATCCGGCCCGGGACAAAGACGGTTCTGAGCCTGTCAGAGGCCCTTGCGGCTCTTGGCGGGGAAAGTACCCAGGCAGACGGGGATACGCGCCTGTGTGGCGTCTGGCGGGGCACTGTGGGGGGCAGAGAGCACATCCTGGCATCCTACGGCGGACACATCTGGGACGTGGACATCAATTCCACCACGGCGGCGGACAAGGGGACGGCCACCCAGGACGAGACCACCTTCTTCCCCTTCGGCGGCAAGGTGTACCTGCTCAACGGCCATGAGTACATGAGCTGGGACGGGGGCGACAGCACCACTTTCCAGACCGTGGAGGGCTACGTCCCCCTGGTCCAGACGGCCACTACCCCGGCAGGGGCAGGTACGCTGGTGGAGAGTGTGAACCGGCTGACCGGAAAGCGGCGGGTGGCCTTCTCCCCAGACGGGACGGCGGCCACCTTTCAGCTGCCGGAGAAGGACATAGACGCCGTGGAGGCCGTGACGGTGAACGGAGAGGCGGTGACCGGATACGCCCATGACCTGGCGGCCGGGACCGTGACATTCGACGATGTGCCTTCTGCCGGGACCAACACCATGGAGGTCACCTACCGGAAGGGGAACGGGAGCCGGGGAGACGTCACCGGGATGCGGTACAGCGAGCTTTTTAACGGCAGCACGGACACCCGTGTATTCCTCTACGGCGACGGGACCAACCGGACCATTTACAGTGGGATCGAGCTGGACTCCGGGCAGCCCAGCGCGGAATACTTTCCGGACCTGTATGAGCTGGCCGTGGGCGAGAGCAACACGCCCATCACGGCCCTGATCCGCCACTACTCCCGGATGATGGCCTATAAACCGAACAGCGCCTGGATAATCCAGTACGGGACCATCACACTGGAGGACAGCGCCACCACAGCTGCCTTTTATGTGCAGCCAGTGAACCGGCAGTTCGGAAACGAGGCCATGGGACAGGTGAAGCTGCTGGAAAACAACCCCCTGACTCTGGACGTGGGCAGCGTGTACCAGTGGCGCTCCACCAGCTCCTACACCGGGTACATCACCGGAAACGAGAACAACGCAAAGCGCATCTCAGACCGGGTTTCGGGAACGCTGGCCGGGTTCGACATGGCCCATATCCGCACCTTCAACATCAAGTGCGATCACGAATACTGGTTCACTCAGGACGGAAAAGCCCTGATCCTGAACTACGCCAACGACAGCTGGTACGCCTACGAAAACCTGCCCTTCAGCCACCTGCTGGAGGTGGAGGACGAGAAGTACGGCTTCGGACAGGACGGGCTGGTGTTCCGGTTCAGCCGGGAATACCGAAATGATGACGGGGCGGCCATCGACTGCTACGCCGCCACAGGCGCCATGGACTTTGGGCGGGACTGGCAGCTGAAATACAGCCCCATGTTCTTTGTGGCCATGCAACCGGAGAGCGGCGCGATGCTGTTGGTGACTGTGGAGACAAACCGGAAAAGCGACTACCAGGAAAAGGTGGTCGCATACAATCTGGCCGAATTCCTCCACGTGGATTTCAACCATTTTTCGTTTGCGACCAACCGAAAACCGCAAGTAAAGCGGATCAAGATGAAGGTGAAGAAGGCGACCTTCTACCGGCTGATCTTCAAAAGTAATTCCGCCAGCGCGACGGCGACGGTGCTGGAGACCGACGTGCAGCTCCGATACGCCGGGAACGTAAAGTGAGGGACGAGGATGGAACATAAGATGAGCCCCGCGAGGGTAGCAAAGGAGTATGAGGCCGGCTTGCGGTTCAACCAGGGGATCAACCTGTATGACACGGTGCAGACCAACGAAAACTTCTTTATTGGAAAGCAATGGGAGGGCGTGAAGAGCAACGGGCTGCCCACTCCGGTGTTCAACTTCTTGAAACGGGTGGTGCTGTTCTCCGTGGCCAACGTGAGCACGGACAATCTGAAGCTCCACGCAAAGCCCATGCAGGGCAGCGGACAGGTTCCAACCCAGGCGCTGGAGGTGCTCAGCGGCATCCTCAACGACCAGTTCGCCGCCATCTTTGAGCAGAACAAGATGGGCGGGCTGATCCGGGAGTTCTGCCGGAACGCGGCGGTGGACGGGGATGGATGTCTCTACACCTGGTGGGACGGCACGGCGGAGACAGGCCAGATGAACAAGGGCGCCATCCGCACCGAAGTATTGCAGAACACACAGGTGATGTTCGGAAACCCCAACAGCAGGGATGTCCAGAGTCAGCCCTATATTCTTGTGGAGCGGCGGATGCTGGTCAAGGAGGCCAGGAAGTACGCCAGGGAGCACGGCGTTGCCCGGGCGGACACCTGGGCCATCACGGCGGACGAGAAGGAGGCCGGGAACGTCGAGTTGGACCAGCTGGGCGGGAACAAGGTGACCGTCATCCTCCGGATGTGGAAGGACGAGCAGACCGGGACGGTACACTGCTATGAGTGCACCAGGGCGGCGGAGGTGCGGAAGGAATGGGACCTGGGCATCGACCTCTATCCACTGGTCTGGATGAACTGGGATTATGTTCAGGACAGCTACCACGGACAGGCCATGATCACGGGCCTGATCCCGAACCAAATCTTCGTCAACAAGCTGTTCGCCATGTCAATGATCTCCCTCATGACCCTGGCCTATCCCAAGGTGGTATACGACAAGACCAAGATCGCCAGGTGGTCTGCCAAGGTGGGCGCGGCCATCGGGGTAAACGGCGGCGTGGACGGGGTGGCCAAGATCATTGACCCTGCCAGCATCTCCCCACAAATCTCCCAGTTTATCGACGTGGCCATCAGCTACACCCAGAAGTTTTTGGGGGCAAGCGACGTGGCACTGGGCGACACCAGGCCGGACAACACCTCCGCCATCATCGCTTTGCAGCGGGCGGCGGCCACCCCCATGGAGCTGACCAAGCAGAACCTGCTGCAATGTATCGAGGAGCAGGGGCGCATTTACAACGCCTTTGAGGCGGAATACTACGGCGTGCGCCATGTTGAGGTGGATGCCGGGGACATGGGCAAGGTGGTGGTTCGGTTCGACTTCTCCACTCTGAAAAGCGTGCCTTGCAGCATCGACCTGGACGCGGGGGCCTCCTCCTACTGGAGCGAGATCGCCAACATGCAGACGTTGGACAACCTGCTGATGCAGGGCAAGATCCCCACCAGCGAATACCTGCGCCGGCTGCCCAACGGCCAGATCACCGACCGGGAGGCCCTTATTGCCATCACCCGTGCGGCGGAGCAGGGGCAGATGCTGGATGTATCAGGAATGGCCGGGAACACAGCCGATCCGACCGGCACGAACCAGATATCTCCACCCCTGCGGGGCGGGCCTGGGTACGGCGCCTTGCAGAGAAAGATCAACAGCACCGGAAAGGTGCCCGGAAGGGAGGAATGATCCGTGGGACTGAAAAAGTTTGAAAAGGACATGAACATCATCGCGGCGCTGGATGACGAGCCAAACGACGTAGGCGGTCTGAGCGCTGCCCAGCTAAAGGAGAAGTTTGACCAGGCGGGCCGTGAGATCAAAGAGTACATCAATGAGGACATGATTCCCGCCCTTGAGGCGGAGACGGCAGCGGCATCGCTTGGCGTCCGTATGCCTTCCAGCTCCGGCAGAGAAGGTCCTGGGACTATACAGGAAGCGATCGACAGCCTGAGTGAGGTGGCCATGGGCGGCGGGGCGGTTCCGAGCGGAGGGCTGCCGGGGCAGATTCTGGCAAAGGCCGACGCGGAAGACCATCATCTCAAATGGATATCCGCCGACGCGGAGGCATTCGGTTCTTACCAAAAAGAGAAAATCCTGTCCGCGGCCACAAAGACACTGTTCGGCCTGGAGGAAGATGCGGTGCCGGACGACGTGCTAGCTAAGATCGCCGTAGATCGTGCCCATAAGGTTGGGGACATCCTGAAAACGGTGCGGACCGATTTGGGGGACAAGTGGCTGCTTTGCAACGGGGAGATTTTTGATAAAGAATCTTATCCTGAGCTCAGCGCAATTAAAAAATTAAATCCCTTGGATACATTTTCGGACCTTTCTGAATCTCTGGGCACATCTTCCTCCGACTACCCTCATGATGCCATTTACGCAAATGGGTATTACGTGATTGTTTTTCGCAACAGTGATACATCAGAACTATTCGTTATGGTGAGCCAAGACTTAGTGTCTTGGTCCAAAAAGACCTTGGCGGATACATCCTTAACCTCAATTACATATCCATACATAGAATACGAAAATGGGGAATTTCTGGTTTTTGGCCCCAACTCCTCTATAAAAGCTTATAACTTTCTTTATCATTCTTCCGATCCACTCGGAGAGTGGAATTATGTGGAATTTGCGCATGGTATTAGCACAAATACCCTGCATGACGTTACTGGGATGGCATACGGGAATGGGTACTATGTCATGCTCGGATACTACAGCAACAAGATATATTTGTGGTTCACCACAACTCTAGACGGTAGCTGGAGTAGGATTAACCTGAGCGATCAAACCGCTTGTACGGGCAGACTTAGATTTATCGAAGGTACTTTCTTATTTTCGTACCCTAGCGGAGATGAAAAAACTGCTAACATTTGCAGCTTTACAAATCCGGCTGGTGCGATTGCTTCCAGCCCTATATGTACCATGGAAACAGCTTATTCTGGCAGTAATTCTGATATTGTCCATGTGAATGGGGAATACATCATTTTTGCGTTTTCCGGTTCCTTAGGGAAGGATAGTTTACTATTCCATGCAAATAGCATTGATGGAAATTGGGATTGTATCAAATTTTCATCGAGGTGTGGCGTTAATAGCCGGGCCTGTTCCATTGGCGATAAATTCTTTGTGCTTTTAGATGCATCGAACTCTCTTGCGGCCTTGTATTATGGTGCCGATGTTGGCCAGATAGAGGAATTGGTGATCACAAAGCCAACATCCGCCGCCAGTGGCTCCGCTGGGCTAGCGATAAGTGAGGACGCTATCCTCTGTGCGATGCATAAAGGCGGATGTATCGCTAATGTGCGGACCAAGCTCCCCGCTATATCTGTGGATGCCGCCTATGCTTATATCAAAGCGGCTGAGTAAGGAGGAGAGGCTATGATCAACACACCGCAGCTGTCGCCCAAGGCAGGGTACGTAGAACAGGTAAACGCCCAGGGAAAACACTATTATGCTCCAACTGCCGAGACCTTGCGCAAGCAGGAACAGGAGGCAGAGAGGGAGCAGATACAGAGCGATCTTGACGCCATCGCCGTGGACCACGAGTACCGCCTGACGCTCCTGGAGCTTGGCGTGACGGAGGAGGTGTAAGGGATGCTGTATCGTACGCTTAAGCGCATGATCGAGCGGGGGCAGACCGCCGGGATGGCGGAGAAGCTGGACATTTTTTACGCGGCGGACAAGCTGACCGAGGCTCAGTATATTGAGCTGACCGGGATGCTGAACGGAACGGAGGAGGCGGCAAATGGATCTTGAACATGAGCAGCGCCTGTCGGCGGTAGAGAGCAGGGCAAAGTCCAACACACACCGGCTGGACGAAGTGGAGCGGCGGCAGGACAACCTGGACAAGCTGGTCACTTCCGTGGAGGTTTTGGCAACCAGGCAGGAGACCGTGGAGGCAGACGTCAAGGAGATCAAAAGCGACGTGAAACAGCTGGCGGATAAGCCGGGAAGGCGGTGGGACCAGTTGGTGGACAAGGCCATACTGGTTGTGGTAACGGCCATTATCACGTTCCTTCTGTCGAGGCTGGGGGTTGCGTGATGAGAAAGACGCTCGCTATGCTTCAGAACGTCCCCCACCTGTTTGCCAAGGTAATTATCTGGTTCTGCGTGCTGTTCGGGGCTGGATGCTCCTTCTACGCCCTGCGCATCCTGTCCCGGACAGGCCACGACCCGGCGGCCCTGCTGGGCGTGATCCTGGCGTTCTTCGGAGGGGAGCTGCTGCTGCTCTGCCTGAAAACTGTACTTAGTGAAAAAGAAAAGGCCCGGGAAAAATCGGGCGGAAAGGAAGATGAAGCATGAATATCGTTACCATCCTCATGGTGCTGCCTCTGCTGGTAGCGCTGACCAACATGCTCACCAACGTGATCAAGGGCCTGTGCGAGACATTCGCCCAGCACGCAAAGCTCATTGCCCCCATGGTGGCGGAGCTGTTGTCCCTTCTGGCCACGGCGGCATATCTGGAGATCTTCAGCGTGGCCGCAACCTGGTACTGGTACGCCGGCGGCGCGATTGCGGGCTTGGTGGTGGCCTATGTGGCCATGAATGGATACGACGGGCTGTACGAGGACATGATCAAGCACCTGAAAGGTCTGGCGGGCGGCGGGCAGTCCGCCGAAAAGTAAAAAGGAGGACCTACATGGCGTACAAAATTATCCGCGAATACAAAAACCAGTATCAGACTGGGACCGAGATCACAGCGATTCTGGACTCCACCGATGATCTGGCCGATCTCGGAAACGAATACGCTCCGGGGAGCATTGCCATGGTAGCGGACAGCGGTGTGCCGACCTACATGCTCAACGCGAGCCTTGCGTGGGTGAGGATTTGATATGGTAGATGCTGAAATGATCGCACTGTTAAAAGCGTTTTCATCCGGGGGAGGTTCCGGCGCGGGGACTGAAGGCTTTGACTTCCTATCCAGATGCACGACTCTGCCTGTCTTTAATATCACAAAAATTACTGACTTCCCTGATCCTTGCACTATCGACGCTCCAAATTGCAATTCCGTAAACACCCTATTTAATTGCACATCCGTAAACTTTGAGACGCTTGAATTAAATCTTGGAGCAAATCCCATTACGCTGAATCAGGTCGTCGGCACCGGAGGATGGAAACCAAGCGGCGTCAAAGTCGTGCGAATCCGGTCGAATGGTGCCGAAACGATCAAATTTCCCGCGAACACTGTGATCAATTATACGTTCAGCTCTCCTACTTTGCATACCATCGATTGTATCCTTGATCTATCGAGCTACAACAAAACGTGTAGCAACTGGATTGGTTCGGCAATGGAAAATATGCGCTTTGTGGCTAATACGATCAAAGTATCATGCAACTGGGCTGCATCTGCCGTACTATCAGATGGTACGCTTGCCAGTATCGCAAACGGCTTATACGATGGCAGTGCGCTGACGATCACCCTCCATGCGGACTCAAAAGCCCGCTGCGACGCAATCCTTGGAACAGTATCATCCGTGACTGATGATAGTGGTACCTACGATTTCTTTTCCGCCGATGAAAGCGGCGATACAACGCTGACAGAGTTTATCACAAATGTAAAGGGTTGGACACTGGCATGAACATGACAATTAACGACAGAGGAATCCGGATTCTGACTCCCGCTGATGGCAAATACCTGACCAACGGGGAGACCTATTCCCAGCGCGTGTACCTAGGCAAAAGCGCTTCCGCTGACGATTGGCGGGAGGTGGACAGTATTCCCGACGAGGCCGACGACCCCGAACTGACAGACGAGGAAGCTATCGCCGAACTGCTGGAGGTGCTGAAATGACGCGGAGCGAACTGAACACAATGAAGGCCGCTGTCCTTGAGCGCAAGGGAAAGGCATCTGATCTCGATATCATCGTGGCTCAAGTCATGAAGCTGCCATATGGCCAGCTGAAGAAGGTGCTGAACGACGATGTGCTGGCTGTGCTCGCAAAGTACGGGGTAGGTGATGAGGTATGAACTTACATAAATGCTTGCTAACGGCCAACGACTGCTACATCCGCGGCCGTACCATCGTGCCCATGGGCGTCATGATCCACTCCACCGGCTCTAACAGCCCGGAGCTGCGGCGGTATGTGGCCCCCGACGACGGGGCGCTGGGGGAACCATCTCCCCGGCACTGGAACCAGAGCGGCGTGGGGGCCTGCGTCCACGCTTTCATCGGCCGGTTGGCGGACGGCTCCGTGGCCGCCTATCAGACTCTGCCCTGGACCATGCGGGGCTGGCACTGTGCCAGCGGCCCCAATGGCAGCGGCAACGATACCCACATCTCCTTCGAGATCTGTGAGGACGGCCTGGAGGACTCCGCCTATTTCGCGGCGGTGTACCGGGAGGCGGTGGAGCTGACGGCCTACCTGTGCAAGGAGTACGGCCTGGACCCCCTGGCCGACGGTGTGGTCATCTGCCACGCCGAAGGCCACCAGCGGGGCATCGCCAGCAACCACGCCGACGTGCTCCACTGGTTCCCGCGGCATGGTAAGTCCATGGATGATTTCCGGGCCGACGTGGACAATATGATGAGAGGAGAGATCGATTTGACTGAGGAACAGGTCCGGGCCATCGCCCGGGAGGAATACGCCAAGATTGAGGCCGAGCGGGCAAAGCTTCCCGCCAGCAGCTGGGCGGCGGAACTGCTGGAGGAGGCCAAGGCCGAGGGCATCACCGACGGCACCCGCCCCCAGAGCTACGCCACCCGCCAGGAGGTGGCACTGATGGTCAACGCGGCCAGCAGATAGTTCTGCACAAAAAGAAGAGGTGAGACGGTATGGCGAGCGTAAGCCAAGAAAAACCAAGTTGGGTCACAAACGTTGAGAAGACGCGGTCGGAGATGGGGTTCAACACGGTAAATTCCGGCAGCTCCGGCAGTTCTGGCGGATCATCCTCCTACACCCCGACGGGGGCCGGGAGCGACTACTATTCCTCCAAAGTGATGAGCGGCGTGGACCAGGCACTGCTGAAATCCTACGGAGACAACTGGAACGCCGCGTCTACCCAGGAGGAAAAAGACTACTGGCACGACAAAGCGGAGACACTGCGGGCCTACTACGGGTACACAGGAGGCGCTGACGGAAGCGGGTACAGCGACCTGATGCGGCAGGCGGACGAGGCGATCCCCCAGAACGGCGACTATAACCTGAGCGAATATCTTCGCAAGGCCTACGCGGCGCAGCTGGAATCGGAGCTGGCCGGCCTCAAGGTGGCCTATGAAAAGAGCATGGCGGGCTATGAGGACCAGGAAGCGCGTCTGCCCCAGCAGTATGACGCGGCCCGGAACAACGTAGCCGCCCAGGACGCACTGGCCCGGAAGGCCTTTGACGAGCGGGCTGCGGCATCCGGCCTGTCCTCCGGGGCGGCGGGTCAGGCGGAGCTGGCAAGGAGCAGCGCATACCAGCGGGACATCGCCAACCTGGACCAGCAGCAGGCAAACGCGGCCAGCGACATCCAGCTGGCAAAGACCAACCTCCAGGCCCAGTATGAGAGCGCCATCGCCCAGGCGCGGGCGGAGGGCAACTCCGCGCTGGCCACCGCCCTCTACGACGAGCTGGTTCGGGTCCAGAACCTGAACCGGGAGGACGCTATCCTCGCGGCGGACAGGGCGGCGGAGGACAAGGCCATGGCCCTGAAATACGGCCTGTACACCGGGGACGGGACAACGGCGGCGCAGGAGACAGGAACGCCCGCCGCAGCGCCCGTTGAAACGCCTGCCAGAACGCCGGCAGAAACTCCGGCGCGTGACAAGGGCTATGACAACGGGAGTCTGACCGCAAGCCAGGTCAAGGAACTGCAAGCCTTCTACGGCGTCGCCCAGGACGGACTCTGGGGACCGAACAGCCAGAAGACGGCTGGCGGGCTGAGTGCGGACGAGGCGTGGCAGAAATACAAATCCGCATACAGGAGCCAGCTTGACGGGATCAATCCGCTTCTTCTGGAGGAGATCAACCTGGAGGCGGAGGGCGGAATGAGCGTGGCAAATCTTGCCGCCACGATACAGAGATGGATCGACCAGGGCAGGATCACAGCCGAGCAGGGAGACGCGCTGGCGGTCAGCTTCGGATTTTAAGGAGGGACCATCATGGGCGCACTGGAGCGGATGAAGGCAGCTGGAGCGGAGATGGCGAGTGCGGCGGGGGCTCGCCCCCGCCCTACCGCATCGTCCAAGAAGGATTCCGGCAGCGCACTGGAGCGGATGAAGGCGGCCGGGAATGAGCGGGTCAGGACGGATGCGGCAAGCACCAGCCCTACCGTGGAGAAGGCGGACAGTTGGAAGGCTGCGGAAACATCCAAGAAGGAGAGGCTTGCCGCGCTTCGGGAGGAAAAGGGACGTCTGGAAGCGGGGCTGGACCTGGACGGTGCGTCCCGTGTACAGGCGGAGATCACGCAGCTGGAAAAGGACATGGGTCTCTCCTTCTGGCAGCGGCTGTGGAACACGGAGAAGGGCGGCGTCAAGAGCAGCGCAGCAGGCATGACGGACGCCACCCGCGCCCTGTATGAGTCCGGGCAGAGCGCACGCACCGCCCGGGACACGGATACAATGTCGGAGTACAACCGCAGTCTGGAGAGGGCCAAGTATGATATGGGCGTCATGCTGGAGGAAAACGCAAAGGCCCCCGGCACATGGACGGACCGGGACATTCAGTCCCAGCAGAACATAATTGACGATTGGCAGCGCAAGTATGACGCCATGGCAAAGGTCACCGGAGAGCAGGTGCAGCAGAAGGCCACAGCGGCCACCGCACAGCTGGCGGACACGGTTCAGGAGAGCGCACAGAAGGACATTAAAAAGGCCAAGGATGGGCTTGGGACCGCTGGGCGGCTGCTGGTGGACGCGGGCGCTGCCGGTACCCAGATGCTGGGGGACGCGGCGGCCAACCTCGTGGCGCCCGGCATGAGCATGGCCTCCATGGGCTTCCGGGGCTTCGGCTCCGGGGCGCAGCAGGCGCGGCGCAACGGGGCAACGCTGGCCCAGCAGCTGGGCTACGGCGCGGCATCCGCCGGTGTGGAAGTGCTAAGCGAGAAGCTGTTCGACGGTCTGGCCGGCATCTACGGCGGCGGCGCGGCGGACGATATCATCGAGGGCGTCATCCGGAAGATGGCAAAGAGCAAGGCCGGACAGCGTGCCCTCCATGTGCTGGCCAGCGGCGCGGGCGAGGCTGCTGAGGAGATCATCTCCGGGGCAATCTCTCCGGCGCTGGAGTCCATCTACGACGGGAAGAATCCGCTGAGCCACTACAGCAAGGAGACCGTCACCGACATTCTACACGACGCGGCGGTGGGCGGCATCCTGGGCGGAGTAGGCGGCGCGGCCAGCGTGGTCACCGGGAAGTACAAGCCGGGAGAAGGCGTGGAAACCGCAAAGGAAGCCGTGCCAGACGACGCAGGAACGCGCACAGCGCAGCAGGCAGGCGTGGACATGGCACAGGCGGAAAGCGCAGCAGAGACGCCCACAGGCGGAAACGGACATGCAGCATCCGGGGACGTTCTGCTGGACGCAATCGTCCGCTCCCTTGCGCCTGTGACCAACCGGCAGGCGGAGGCCATTCTTTCCGACCCGGCGTCCTCGGCGCGGCTTGTCATCGACACCAACGGCATGACCAAGGCGCAGCAGCGGGCTGCGGTGAAGGACAGGGTACAGCAGATGCAGCGGGAGGTTCCCGGGGAGCAGGCCTATGACCCGGCAAACGACACGATTTTGCAGGCTGTGACAGGCGGAATTTCTACACGGCAGGATGTAGAAAACAAGAACGCGCCTATGGAAGGGGGAACGGAAGTACCTGCGTCCGGCACCGTGGGAGCGGCGGCTATCGGTTTTGAGACGCCGTGGAGCCAGAGCACGGAGCGCACCTCCAACCTGGACACCGGAGCGGCCGCATACACCATGCGGGAGGGCGAGGCCACGTCCCGCACCCGGGAGGAGTACGACGCCATGTTCCGCTACCGCACCCAGACAGAGGAGCAGAGCATGCAGGCGGCTAACGACATGCTCTATTATCAGGTGGACGGTCAGCCGACCTTCCTGATGGACCTTGACCCGGAGAGCTACCAGGCCATCACGGACAGCCTGCGGCAGGCGCCGGCCTGGAACGGCGTGATGGCCGACGCGGCCATGCTCATCAAGCGGGAGCTGATGGGCCGGAGCATCGACGGCACGGTGAGCGAGGACGTCTACACCGAATGGCTGGAGACCATGCGGGAGCACGCCACCGAGACGGGCCGGGGCACCCAGGCATGGTCCAAGTGGACACGGAGGGACAACAGCGCTGGGCAGGCCACAGAGGTTGAGGCGTGGGACAACCTGAAAAACAGCAATCTTTCCGAGGAGGAGCGGACACAGCGGTTCCGGGACATCGTACGCTTTGACCGCTCCATTGAGGCGGCCCAGACCGATGCGGACCTGCGGCAGATCATTCTGGACATCGCACGGCAGCGGGGCACCCTGTCCGGCCTCACCGGGAAGCAGAGCAAGCTGCTGGAGCGGATCGCAAACGCATCTCTGAATGGCATGACCTTTGAGCAGCTCAAGCAGTTTGCATACTCCTCCTCCGCCGCCCTGTCAGGCGACGCCACACAGGCAAACATAGGGTTCAAGCTGAAGACCATTCAGATGCTGAATATGCTGTCCAGCCCAAAGACAACGAATAAGAATATTGCTGGCAACACCACCTTCTACGGGCTGGACGCCATGACCATGCGGGGAGCGGCCCTGCTGGACATGGCGCTGAGCAGGGTCACCGGCACCCGTTCCGTGGCCATGGAGTCCTCCATTTTCGGGGACAGGCAGGCAAGAGAGGACATGGTAAAGGCAATACGAATGTCTCTGGCAGAGATCACCATGGACGTGGACATGGGGGACGGCGATAACCGCTATCAGCAGGGCGGGAACCGGACCTTCAAGGCAGGCGGCACCGGGGCGTTTGGCACCAACACCGCAGCGGACCGTTTCTTGGAGCGGGTGCTGTCCACATGTGAGCGGAACATGGGATATCTCCTGACCACAACGGACGAGGCCTACAAGGGCATGGCCAGGAGCACACAGCGCGGTACACAGAAGCTGGTGGACCAGGGTAAGATCAAGAACGCCGGGAAGGACTATGCCAGGAATCAGGCTGACAGCCTCGCCACATACCGCACATTCCAGAACAGCGGAAAGATAGCAACCGTCATGCAGGGGCTACACGATATGATGAATCTGGTTGGTATCGGGAACAGTGGAAAGAAGTTTTACAATAAGTTCACTGTACACAGCTTCGGCCTGGGCGACCTGGTGGCGCCCTTCACCCGTGTGGCCGGCAACCTGGCCTCCGTTGGCGTGGATTACAGCCCTGTGAACGCGGTGAAGGGTACGGTGGAGATCCTGGACACCATCCGCAGCGCGGCCATTGGCGGAAATGTGGACCCGGCAAAGCAGGCCAAGGCCGTCAGCGACTTCGCCCGGGGCATGTCCGGTACCGCCATCGCCTACGGCGTGATGCTGCTGGCACAGGCTGGCATCGTCAAGCGGGCGGAGGACGAGGAGGACGAGGACGTGGCCTCCCTCAACCGCAGCGAGGGCATGGTTGGCACTCAGGTGAACATCGACGCCGCCAAACGGTGGATGGAGGGCGGGGACGGGACCTGGCAGACCGGGGACACCCTGATCGACATGAGCAACCTGGAGCCCATCAACTTCATTGTCAGTCTTGGCGTGGAGCTGGCGGACAACGAGACCAATGGCTTCCTTTCTATCTTCGGCGATGTGGACACCTACAAGGACACTTACACCAGCATCAAGAACGCGGCGGGGGACCTGCCTATCCTGTCCGGGGTGGGCGACTTTGCAAAGGATGTTCTGGTGTACAAAAACGACCCGCTGGAGTCCGGGGCGGAGATGCTGGGCAAGACGGCGATCTCCTCCGTGACGCCAAACGCCATGGCTGCGCTGGCAAAGGGGCTGGATGACAAGCAGCGCAGCGTCTATTCCGGCGACACCCTGACCTCTATCCTGCTGGACACCATGAAAAGCCGGTTCCCCGGCCTGCGGGAGACCCTGCCAACCACGGTGAACACCCTGGGGCAGGAGGTGGACAACCCTGGAACCCAGACCCAGCGCATCCTCAACGCCATGTTCAACCCACTGGGGGTCAACCAGTACAACCAGAGCGGGGTAAGCCAGGAGATGGAGCGGGTGCGGAAGGCCACCGGGGAAACCGGGTTCTACCCAGCCACACGCAAGCCGGAATCCCTGTCCTATACGGACAAGGACGGGAAGGAACATGAGGTAGAGCTGGACTACGGGCAGAAGCAGCGGTTCCAGGCGGTGTGCGGCGCCACACAGATGAATTTGATGGCGGATATGATGGGGAGCGCCGGATACAAGAGTTCCGGGGCGGAGCGACAGGCAGACCTTCTAAACGACGTATACAGCTACGCATACCAGTACGCCAAGGCGGGTGTGATGGGGGCGGACTCCGTGGACAAGTGGGTGAAAAACACCATGAGCGCCCAGAAGTCGGTTGGACTATCCCCCACAACGGTCATCCTCTACAGGGACATGTTGAGCCTGGAGAAGAAAAAAGCCTCCACAAAGGAGGCAAACAGCTCTGTCCGTCAGCAGATATTCCGGGACGGCAGCCTGAACGCCGCACAGAAGGCGGCTCTGGATGACATTGTGATCTCCGACGGCATCTACATCCCGAAGGAAGTGAATGTGGACTACTCCAGCTATGACGCCTTTATCATCAGCCAGATGTCCGATGGGGCGCAGAAGCGGTATGACTCCATCAGCGCACAGTTTGGAATGGACGCCGAGACCTACGAAAAGGCGTGGAACATCTATCAGGATGACAGCCTGAAGGCGGATGAGAAGCGCGCGAAGCTGTACGGGATGGGCCTCAACGGGCAGGCGCTCTACAAGGAGTTTGGAAAGAAGATAAGCTAAAAACAGGGCGCATTGTGCGCCCTGTTTTTCATATATGCTATGCCATTGGATAAATCAGCCGGAAGGTCTCGCGGCCCTTTGGCGTGACCATGGTCTGGGTTCCGCTCCAGTTGGTCTTTTCATTGAAGCACTCCTTTACCTCAAAAAGGCCGTCGTTCTTGGCCTCATATGGGAGCAGCTTTCCCTTCTTATCCCGGTAGATGTACTTTTTCTCAAGCAGGAACCTGACGAACTTCTGGGGCTGTACGCCAAGTTCCTTGGCGGTCTCCCGGAAGTTTGTGAGTGTGTTGCGTTCTACCAACTCGTCAAAGTAGTCGGCCTTGGGTGCCATAATGGCGTTTTGGACGGAGAGGACGGAGTTTTCCTGCTGGAGACCATAGATCGTCTTGTGTGCGATATCCAGCGCGCGGGCCATGACTCCTTCAGGGCTGTTCCATTCCTTCTCCAGTTGGAGAAAATACTGACGGGCCAGTTTGCCCTTCTCGTTGCGCTGGATCATGCATATCTCCTTCGCCATGTCGATGGAGAGTGCGGCGTCATGTCGCGGCTTTCCTGCGAGTCCGTCTACCCTATCAGCCAAAAATGACGAATAGTCCTGGCCCTCGGTAAAACCGTATTCGCACATCCTTTTAAACCAATGCGAATATTCGGAACCTACTTCCAGAAACTCGTGCAATTCACGTGCGGAGACAGCAGGACGGTCGTTTTCGTAAGTAATTTTAATCAATTCATTCACCATAATACCTCCATCAGGTCGTTGCATTTTGCTGTTTGTTTGCGCTTCTGCGGAGCCGCTCCTGCCGGATCCCGCTGATCCGTCCGGCATTGAATACGGTGTCCACAAAACGGTAAAAGTTCTCGGCGTCGCTCTTGATTGGACGAGCACAGAAAATGCGGCAGATTTGCTTTGAAAAATCCCTGCTGTGCATTTGTTCCGGAAACGCAAGCTCAACAGCTTCGATCGGGTCAATGTAAATATTCGACATTGTCAGTTCCTCCGTTCAAATTCTTCTTGACTGGAGGTCCCCGTGAAGGTAGAATGGATTTACCGGAAGGGAGACCTCCTGGGTATGGCGTCTGCTGCTAACTTTGGTCGGTTGTGAGCGGGCGCCTTTTCTTATTCGCCGAGTTCTTCATCAAGTTTCCGCCTAAACCATTCTGTGCGCCCTTCGCCTTTTTCGGCTAACTTTTTGTCAAGGGCTTCTGCCTTTTCCTTATCGACCAGAAAAACCAGTTGCTTCTTGGCTTTGCGGAGCTCTCGGAAATACTCAGCACGGCTTTTTTCAGCCACGTTTTCACCTCCTTGTTGCTAACAACATATCACGTTGTTAGCAACAAGTCAAGAAGAATTTACATTGGATGGTGTAATTTTTTATGAAACGATTATTTCTATTTCTTATGGCTACATTCATGCTCCTGCCGTCCTGCTATGAAAGCGCGAAAACCTATGACGATGGATATGAGGAAGGTTATTCGCACGGACATGAGAGCGGATATGAAATCGGATATGAAGAGGGGCAGCAGGATTTGTACCGTGAGTTGGTGGATGATGGAATTTTGAAGAAGGTAGAAATCGTATTTCTGTCCAGTGACGGGTCGAAAATCTACCACAGTTTCTACTGCGATAAGGCGAACCATGACATTGAAGTTTACAGGGAGACCGCAGAGGAAAACGGATTTGTTCCGTGTGACGAATGCGGCGGGAATGGATTCGGTGCGTACGCGCCGAACACATAAGGGTGACCAGCGGGGCTTCGGCCCCGCTTTTTTATTCCGTGACCGTCTTCGTCTCAGCAAGGCCGGTGTCTCGGAACTCCAGGTATCGCTTCGGCGTGCCCCGCTGGGTGAGGCGGAGGCGGACCACCCTCACCTCAAGGCCGCAGGCGGTGAGGATGGCGGCCAGCTCCCGGCGGTCGCGCTCCTCCGGGATTGGTACGGGTATCCTGGTCCAGCTCTCCTCCATCACTACACCCCCTGGAAGGACTCAAGGACGGTGCCGCCGGGCAGCGCAAAGGCCACGGTATGGTAGCGGCGGCGGGGGTGGACATAGACCACGGTGCCCCGCATTGGATGCCGGACGGCCTTTCTGGACTTGAAGTCATAGTCGCAGAAGGTCTCCGGTGTGCGGGTCACCCGCTCTCCTACCCTCACCATTTGGCACCCCCCAGCAGCAGGGCCAGCACGCAGGCCCACATCAGGAAGCAGAGGGCGGAGGCCAGCAGGCGCTGGACCTTCACGGTGAGGCGGCGGGACCGCGCCTCCCGGCGGCGGACATTATTGCCCAGGTACTCCTGGGGGGTGCGGGGGCTGCGGTAGTCCCAATATCCGGGGTAACGGGCCTTTCGTCTGGCCCGGGCTGCGGTTTCGTTCATTGGTTTTCCTCCATTTCATACAATGTCATTCCGTGACAGAGTGGGACGGATTGCCGCGCCAGTGCGCACACTGGCTCGCAATGACAGATTCATTTTCATCATAGGGCAGGATGGTGACCTCGGTGGACGGCTCCGTCCGGTAATCCTTATAGGCCCGGAGACAGCACACGGCGCTGTCATCGGCAAAAGCAAAGCCGTTCAGGGCGTCCAGGACGGACTTGACCACGTTGTCGATGTCCCCTCTGTGCTGGGTATGGGGCGCTCCCTCCAGGGCGGCGCGGCGCTTTTTGGAGGCCGATTCCGGGATGGGAAAATGGGCGGTGACATAGACGGCCAGGGGCGCTCCGTCTGGGAAGCGCTGGCCGCTCTGGGTCTGCCAGCTGGTCAGGACGGACAACTCATAGTTCCGGGTGGCCTCCGGGGTATAAGTTCCGTGCCGGGTTACCCTGGGGCGCTGCTTGGGCACCGGACGGCCCGGGACGGTGAAGGAAATTCTCATCCGTCAAAGGCCCCCTTACTGCAAAGCAGGCGGTTATACTCCCCGGGGTCCATGCCGCCCATGGTGGCCTCCCGGAAGGTGGGAAGGCCCAGGGCCCGGAGGTGGTCGTGCCACTCCTGCTGCCAATGGATGCTGCGCTCCAGGCACCGGCGCTCCTTCTCCCCCATTGGCAGGTCCCGGCGCTCCGGTTCCGGTGAGGTGTTGGGTATTGGCGTCAGGCCTCCGGTGATGTCGGACGGGTCTGGGAAATACTTGTTGCTGGCCGCATAGTTAATGACGGAGTTTTTTACGTCATCGTATGTATATTTCTCCAGCACATACCCCCATGCGGTGAGTGTGGCGGCGTCCTTCAGCTGCCTTGCACGGGGATAATACTTGGAGAGGAGGGTGTAGATCTTCTGGCGTTCGTTCTTATCCATAGGCCACCTCAGAAGGGCAGCTGGCTGTCTTCGTCCACCAGCTCCTCAAACTCCTGCTCGGCTCCCTCCGGTGCTGCCATGGAGACGCTGCCACGGCGGCCGCCGCCGGTTCCGGAGACGGCGACGAAATCCGCGTCCAGGTCGTAGTAGTACCGGCCCTCATACTCCCGCTTTTTCAGCACGCCAACGGCCAGGACGCTGTCCATCTTCCGGATGGAGGCCACCTCTCCGGCGCGGCTGCGCCAGCCGTTCACGGTGACGAAGATTGTGTTCCCGTCCGGGGTCTTGGCGGCGGCCACTGATACCTTCCCGTGGTCCTTTCCATTCACCGGTGCGGACTCCCCGTCCCGGGTGGCGTTGCCCTGGAGGAGATAAATGGGACGCTCCTGGTCGTTAAAGTAGGACTTCCCGATCTTAATCAGAGGCACCCTCGTCATCCTCCTTCAGCTCAAAGGCATGGCCCACACGGGACTCATACTGCTTCTTGATCTTGGCGTAGACCACGGGCAGGGCTGCGGTTGAGACCTTGGAAATGTCATCGGTACCGGCATAGCCGCGCTTGTCCGACTTGGTCATGGCCACAAGACCCGCCTTGATCTTCGCCTCGTCGCCGCTATACAGCTCTGACAGCATCTGGAGGATGGCCTTGCGGTGGTACTGGGCGGTCTCTGCGGCGGCTGCGGTGCCCCTGGTGGCCTTTTCGCCGGACAGAGTGCGCTTGTCATTGTCTGGATCGTCCTTCCGGGTGGGCACATGGAAGAATTTCAGGAGGAAATACTTCTCTGCGTATGTGGTTGCCTTGCCCACGCCCTTCTCCCCCGCCAGGTCCACGCCCTGGGCGTACCATGGGACGGAAAGCTCCTCCCCGCTTTCCACGTCGTGCCAGGTCATGGTGAAGGTGATCTCGGTGAGGTAGCGGGCAGTGCCGGAGCGGGTCTGGCCCTCGTGGAGTGAGGCGGTCTCAATGCGGGGGATCAGCAGAAGATGGCGCTGGTTGAGCAGGGGGCGGAAGCGGTCCAGCACATTTTCGTTGGAGGCAAAGTCGTATTTGTCCGACTGGTTTTTGCCGTCCTTGATGATACTGTCCACGTCTGACTGGATATCCAACAGCTTTTCGTATAAATTCATGGTGTCCTCCTTATCCGATGCGCCCGCTTGGGTGCTTTCTCGTCTTGATCTCGTACAGGTGACGGCAGACCGTGAAGGCCAGTGCGTTTGGCTCCGGCTCTACGGGATAGAGGCGGTAGCTGCCGTCCCGGGTGAACTGGACGGCGTACAGCTCGTCCGGGAAAATGCCGTTGACCTCGCACAGCTCCCGGTAGCCCGCCAGCTGGGCACCCACCTTGCTCTTGGCGATGGTGGAGACGAACTTCCAGTCCAGGACAGCCACGGCGCCGTCGAACTCACAGACCAGGTCAGGGGTGCCGGCATAGCCGATGCCGGGCATGGGCGTCTCGATCACCAGCGGGATAATGGTATGCTCGGACAGCAGCTGCTCCACCCCTTCGGCGTAGGCGGCGTAGGTGGTGGGCAGCTCAAAGTCCTCCGGCGCGCCGCCCACGAGACGGTGGGCGAGATAGGCATGCATGGTGACGCCACGGTCGGCGGCGGCGTCCAGGGCCGGCTCCATCAGGTCATCCGGCTCGTCGTAGTCCTCCCCCAGGGGGGCCACCAGCTGGGTGACGCTTGGAACGGGCAGGCCGTCCACCAGGTACTGGTGCTTCGCTTCGTTGAATTCAATATCCATAGGTTCCTTCCTTTCCGGCGGCGGGTCCAAAGTCGAAGCCAAGGGCGTTTGCCACCTGCTCCGGGGACAGATCCAGCCAGAGCGTCACCTTGTGCTTGAAGCAGTCGGAACACAGCTTCTTCCCGTCCCACTCAAATAGCTTCTCACCTGGGTACACCTCGCCTCCGCACTTCGGGCAGATGCAGGCGGGCCTGTCCTCCTGGCTGTCCAGCAGGGGCGGCTTTAATCCTCTGTACATGTAACGGCCCCCCCCATTTCACATGGGCCGACGGAAAAAACCTCACCTTCCGGGAGCCCGGTTGCCTGGGCAATCTTCCGGCGCAGGCTCTTTGACGGGGCGTCTCCGTACACCAGCACCCGGCGCAGGCGGTGTGGCGAGACACCGATCATCCCAGCGAATATCTGGATGGAGTTATCGCACCGCTCATCCAGAAAACGGCGGACGGCTGGGAATCTGACATACGGGGCCTTTCTGGGTGACGCCAGCGCGGTGCGCAGGTCCTTGGCGATACTGCCGCCGTCATAGTGCAGCGCCTCCCCGATCTGTTCCCAGGTCATGCCGTCACAGCGCATGGAAAAGGCGCGGACCCGGTCAGCCTTAGTCATCGCATGCACCCCCGGACAGGTGCAACGCCAGCGTAGCGGCGCTTATGTAATTGTTCTTGAATGGGAAGCGGCGCTTGATGGTGCGGTAGTCCACAAGGCCCGTATAGGCCTTTACCTCCGCCACGGTCAGCATCCGCCGCCCGCCGGAAAATTCCAGGATATCCTGTAAGTTTTCCCGGAATCCAACTCGTTCACGACTCACGGTTAAGTCCCCTCTCTTTTCGTTTCTTTTGTACGCTTTGCGGCATCAAGCCGGTCTGCCCACCGGCGCAGTTTGAGCCTGCGGTACGACTCGGCTACTGCCATGTCGTAATCCGTGGTGAGCTGTCCGAGACAGTTCAGAACATCCCCGATTTCTTCACGCAGATGATCCCGTGCGCTCTCCTCGGATACGACGGTGGGATTCCACTTGTCTATTGCCCTGCGCAGTTTTAAAGCCGCCTGGGCCAGTTCGGACGCTTCCTCCGCCAGCTGGGCTAGGATTTCTGTTTCATGGAGGTTGATCTTAATTGTGTCCATCGCGTTCCTCCGTCTCGATCTCACCGTCATCAGGGATCGCGTCAACGTTGATTCGCGCCTTCGCCATCTCAATGGCAAGCATGTACACCTTCGCGTGCCGGTTGTCTCCGTGGGTTTCCTTCACCTTCGACGCAAACTCCTCCAGATCGCCGAAGAAGCAGCCGCAGGAGACGCGGATCTTCTTGTCCTTGCAGGCGAAGAAGGTGGTCGTTCTGTTCCGGGAGCCGACCGCGCCGATCCAGAAAATAGCTCCTACGCCGTACACCTCGGCGTTGCCGCATACCCAGGCGTTGCCGTACACCACGGCGTCGCCGGACACCTCGGCGTTGCCGGACA
>JBJDYK010000103.1:0-9749 GCA_051867275.1 Faecousia sp. | reverse complement strand
CGCAACTGATTGCGTTTACTCTGACAAGGTCGCGTTTACTTTGAAGATTAACCAAAACCCCCTGCCGCCGGGGCAGCAGGGAGGCACAGATTGAAATGGATTAAACCGAACCCGTAGGGGAGGGTCATGACCCTCCCGGCGGCAGGCACCGATATTTACAAACAAATTTGGGCGAATCCGCAGGGACTTTGGTTCAAATTCGCCAAAATGCGGCATGAAATGTTTTCGTGTACTGCCGGGAGGGTCATGACCCTCCCCTACGGGCGGTACGTTGAACTGAAAATTGCCAGCTTATCTGGCGTTGACCCGGGTCATATCCCGCTGGGCGGGCTTGGGCTGGATGTCTCCGGCCTTGGTCAGGGCGATCTTGGTCAGGACGGGGCCTACCAGCTCGTAAATCAGAACGGAGAACAGAATAATATCCCGGATGATGGCGCCTTCTTCACCCATCTGGGCCGCCACGGTGACGGACATACCCAGTGCCACACCGGCCTGGGGCAGCAGGGTGATGCCCAGGTACTTCTGAATGCTCTCCTGGCACTTCATGAGCTTGGAACCCAGACTTGCGCCGACGATCTTACCGGCGGACCGGGAGACGATGTAGGCCACGCCGATGCCTACAATGGCCAGCTCCCCGAAGACCCGCAGGTCCAGCTCCGCGCCGCTGAGCACGAAGAACAGCACATAAAGAGGCGCGGTCCAGCGCTCGGTTTTGAACATGATTTCCTCGGAGAAGTCGCAGAGGTTGCAGAAGATGGTGCCCACCATCATGCACACCAGCAGGGGAGAGAAGCCGATCTGGATCTCGCCCCCCAGGGGGATGGTGACTTTGGAGGTGGCCACGGCCAGAATTACAAAGGCCACGGCCACATTCAGACGCTTGCTGTTGGACTCAAACATCCGCTCCACCAGGGAGAACAGGGCGCCCAGAACCGCGCCCACGGCCAGGGAGCCGACGATCTCCAGCAGGGGATTCAGGGTCACGGCCAGGATGCTGAAGCTGCCGCTGCCCATGGTCTTGGCGATGCCGAAGGAAACGGCAAAGACGATGAGGCCCACGGCGTCGTCCAGAGCCACCACGGGCATCAGCATATCCGTCAGGGGACCCTTGGCCTTGTACTGGTTCACAACCATCATGGTGGCGGCGGGAGCGGTAGCGGTGGCCACGGCGCCCAGGACGATGCAGGTGGAAATGGGCAGCTTCTCTCCCAGAATCAGGTGCAGCGCCAGCAGGGCCACATCCACAAACAGGGTGGCCATCAGGGCCTGAATCACGGCCACCACGGCAGCCTGCTTGCCAATTTTCCGCAGGGCGGGCAGCCGGAACTCGTTGCCGATGGAGAAAGCGATGAAGCCCAGGGCCACATCGCAGATGAGGCCAAAAGAGGCCACATAGTCAAAGGAGAAAAAGCCCAGTCCCTCAATGCCCAGAAGTCCCAGACAGTTGGGGCCGATCAGCACACCCGCCACCAGGTAGGCCGTGACGGCAGGCAGCTTCAAGGGTTTAATCAGACGGGTCATCATCAGACCCGCCAAAATGGCAAAGGACAATGCCAAAAGCGTTTGCATATAAATGCCTCCTGATTTCTTCTGTTTTGCATGACACATTATAGCACCCGGGCGAAAAGAAGCAAGACATTTTTTTACCAATCTTTTCCCGGTAAAACGGAAGAATGGGGATAAGGTGAACAACCGCCCCGTGGGAACGTGCCGGAGCAGCTCCCACGGGGCGGATTTTCGTAATTTGCTTAGGCTGAGAAATCTGCCGTCAGGATCTCAATGAGCATCCGGACGCACAGCTCCATGTCCTCCACGGGGATGAACTCAAACCGGCCGTGGTAGTTCTCGCCGCCGGTACACAGGTTGGGGCAGGGCAGACCCTCGTAGGACAGCCGGGCGCCGTCGGTGCCGCCCCGGATGGGAACGGCCTTGGGGGTCATACCGGCCCGCTCCATGGCGGCCATGGCCCGGTGCACCACATACATGACAGGTTCGATCTTCTGGCGCATATTGAAATAGCTGTCCTTCAGGGTCAGCTTCACGGTGCCCTCGCCGTACTTCCGGTTGAGGAAATCGGCGGCTGCCTGCATGAGGGCCTTCTTCTCCTGGAACTTGTCTAGATCGTGATCCCGGATGATGTAGCGCAGGCGGCTGTGCTCCACGCAGCCCTCCATGTCCGTCAGCAGCAGGAAGCCCTCGTAGCCCTCGGTGGCCTCGGGACGCTGGTGGACGGGCAGGAGACTATGGAACTCCATGGCAATGAGCTGGGAGTTGACCATCTTGTCCTTGGCGGAGCCGGGGTGAATGTTGAGACCCACAAACTCCACCGTAGCCCCGGCGGCGTTGAAATTCTCAAATTCGATCTCGCCTACGGGGCCGCCGTCGGCGGTGTAGGCGTAGTCCGCGCCGAAGTCCTTCAGGTTGAACCGGTCTGCGCCCCGGCCGATTTCCTCGTCGGGAGTGAAGCCGATGCGCAGGGTGGCGTGGCGGGGCTTTTCCGTCAGCAGGTACTGGGCTGCGGTGAGAATCTCCGCGATACCGGCCTTGTCGTCAGCACCCAGCAGGGTGGTGCCGTCGGTGACAATCAGGTGCTTGCCCACATGATTTGCCAGGGAGGGATAGTCCTTCTGCCGGAGGTAGATGCCCTTGTCCTCGTTCAGCAGAATGTCCTCCCCGGTGTAAGGAACCACGCTGGCCTTGATGTTTGCGCCGGGGCAGTCCTGGGCGGTGTCCATGTGGGCGATGAGGCCGATGGTGGGCAGGCTGGGGTCCCCGGGCACCGTGCCGTAGACATAGCCGTTTTCGTCCATATAGGCGTCCGCAATGCCCATGGACCGCATCTCTTCAACCAGAGCAGTGCCCAGGAGCTTCTGCTTGTCCGTGGAGGGGCAGGTCAGGGAAAATTCATCGGATTGGGTGTCAAAGGACACATAGCGCAGGAAACGTTCGGAAACAGTCATAATAAGTATACCTCCAAAATTTAATTGGCATCACCAGTCGGTTGAGGCCGTAAACAACAAACAGAGAGACGGTATTGGACATTGAGGTGAATCACATACTTTTACGAAAACCGCAGACCCGTCTTTTCCTTTTTACCACTCCCGCTCCGCCAGCGCATCCTCAATATCAATTTCCACGCCAAACCATGCCAGAATATCCGTTACCGTTTGGGCAATGCTATCCCGAGCCCCAGTCTCAATTTCACTGTCATTTTCCTCAAACTCCGGGCACAGCTCATTGATTCCCAACGTCATTGTATCCAGGCTTTCCTGAATCCTCTCCGGGTTTGTCTCACCGGCCTCCAGCAGCGCAACCACCGGTAAAATCTGCGCTCTGACCTTATCAACCAAAAACGGCGGAAAATAGGGATCATCATACATGTCTGCCAGCAGAATGTAATTCGGATCAAACTTCTTCATTTCGTTCTCCTTTGATTCGTTATCAAAAACAGGGCGGTCAGTGCCGCCCTGTTTCGGTTTTATCTTACTGTGCAGCCTTGACCAGCTCGGCGGTGTCCTGGGCGATCATCAGCTCTTCGTTGGTGGGGATGACCCAGACCTTGACCTTGGAGTCGTCGGTGGAGATGAGGGCCTCCTTGCCGCGGACGTTGTTCCGCTCGGGATCGATCTTCACACCCAGGAACTCCAGGTTCTTGCAGATGGCGGCACGGTTGGTGATACCGTTCTCGCCCACGCCGGCGGTGAACACCAGGCAGTCCAGTCCGCCCAGAGCGGCGGCATAGGCGCCGATATACTTGCTGACCTCGTAGGCGAACTTGTCCAGAGCAAGCTGGCAGGCCTCGTCGCCCTTGTTGGCGCCCTCTTCCAGATCACGGAAGTCGGAGGACACGCCGTTGGACAGGGCCAGCACGCCGGACTTCTTGTTCAGCATGGTCAGGCACTCGTCCACGGACATACCGTACTTGTTGCAGATGAACTGGACCACGCAGGCGTCGATGTCGCCGCAGCGGGTGCCCATAGGCACACCGGCCAGGGGGGACAGACCCATGGAGGTGTCCTGGCACTTGCCGTCGGCCACGGCGGACATGGAGGAGCCGTTGCCCAGATGGCAGTTCACCAGCTTGATGTCCTGACGGCCCATGAGAGCGATGGCACGGCGGGTCACATACTTGTGGGAGGTGCCGTGGAAGCCGTAGCGGCGGATGTCGTCATTCTCGAAATACTCGGTGGGAATGGCGTAGCGGTAAGCCTTGGGGGGCATGGTCATGTGGAAGGCGGTGTCGAACACGGCCACCTGGGGGGTGTTGGGCATGACCGCCTGGCAGGCCCGGATGCCCATCAGGTTGGCGGGGTTATGCAGGGGGCCCAGGGGGATGCAGTCCTCGATGGCCTTGATGCACTTGTCGTCAATGATGCAGGAGTCGGAGAACTTCATGCCGCCATGGAGGACGCGGTGGCCCACGGCATCGATTTCGTCGGTGGACTTGATGACGCCGTCCACGGGGTCAACCAGAATGGCCAGAACTGCGGCAATGGCCTCGGAATGGCTGGGCATGGGGATGTCCTTGACAACCTTGCGGTCCCCCACTCTGTGGGTCAGACGGCCGTCAATATAGATCCGCTCGCACAGGCCCTTGGCGGAGACAACGCCGGTCTCCGGGTCCATGAGCTGATACTTCAGGCTGGAGCTGCCGGCATTGATAACAAGAATGTTCATTTTGTGTTTTCCTCCCGTAAACAATGATTTCATTTTTGTGGAATCTGTGGTAGTATAGACATAGCTAAGGCTATTCTATAATATTTTGCAACATTTAACAAGACCCCAAAGCGGAATTTTTTTGAAATTGGGAGGCACTTTTTATGGGCACCGTGGGAATCATCTGCGAATACAATCCCTTTCACCTGGGCCACGGCAGGCAGCTTGCCCTTCTGCGCCGGGAAAGTCCGGAGGAAACCCTGGTCTGCCTCATGAGCGGAAACTATGTCCAGCGGGGGAAGCCGGCCATCTTCGACAGGACCGTCCGGGCAAAGGCGGCAATCTTAGGCGGGGCGGACCTGGTGCTGGAGCTGCCGGTGAACGTGAGCCTCCGGTCCGCCGAGGGGTTCGCCGACGGAGGCATTGAAATTCTGTCCTCTTTGGGCCTGGAGAGCGTCTGCTTCGGGGCGGAGACCCGGGAGGCCGGAACGCTCATGGAGGCAGCGGAAATTTTGCTGTCGCCGGAATTTTCTCAGGAGTTGAGGCACTGCCTGGAGCGGGGCCTGTCCTTTCCGGCGGCCCGGCAGCAGGCGGTTCAGACCCTGGGGGGACCCTGGCAGGTGCTGTCCCGGCCCAATGACATTCTGGCCGTGGAGTATTGCAAGGCCGTTCTGCGTCAGGGCAGCGCTCTGAAGGTTCGGGCCATCCACAGGCAGGGGGACTACCATGCCCTTCAGGCGGACCCCGAGAATCCTTCGGCCACAGCACTGCGCGGCCGGATTCTGGCGGGGGAACCCTGGACCGGCTTCGTGCCGGAGGCCGTGGCACTGGCGTATGAAGGGGCGGCGGTTCACTGCCTGGCCTTCGGAGAGCGGGCGGTGCTGGGAAAGCTGCGTTCCATGACCCGGGAGGAGTTTGAAGCCGTCCCCTACGGCTCCGAGGGCCTGTGGCGAAAGCTGATGCACGAGTCCCGGCGGCAGGGAAGCCTGGAGGACATTCTCACGGCGGTCAAGTCCAAGCGCTACACCAGAAGCCGACTGGACCGGATGGTGCTGTGCGCCTTCCTGGGGCTGACGGAGGCGGAGCTGACCCAAAGGGCCCCCTATGTCCGGGTTCTGGCCATGAACGGCAGAGGAAGAACCGCTCTGAAGGCCCTGGGGAACCGCCAACTGGTGCATCTGGGGGAGCGGACCGAAGGTTCCTGGGCGGAAACCGAAGAACGCTGCACCCGGCTGTACGGCCTTTTTGCCCGGGAACCGGAGCTGCCCCGGCGGGCTGAACGGGTGGCTGTACTTCCCTGACGGACTGTGCGCACCCTGAGAACAGCCGTTGTTTTTTACGATTGCACATAAAATTGCTATGGAAGAATCCGTTATTCTGCACAAAATTGAGGGCCAAAGTTTTCCACCCATGGACAGTGAAAAAAATGCCTTTTGAGGTTGATTATTCCGGCCAAGTAGATTATACTCGACTCAGGATATGGAAAAACACTCTTTCCGAATCAACAGGAGGTTATTGCAATGTACGATCGTACCTACAATTTTTCCGCCGGACCTGCTACCATGCCGGTGAAGGTGCTGGAGGAGATCCGGGACGAAATGATGAACTACCGGGGCTCCGGCATGTGCGTCATGGAGATGTCCCATCGCTCCAAGGTTTTCCAGGAAATCTATGATAACGCCGAGGCGGATCTGCGCAAGCTGATGGGCATCCCCGATAACTACAAGGTGCTGTTCATCCAGGGCGGCGCCACCCTGCAGTTCGCCATGATTCCCATGAACCTGATGAAGAACGGCGTGGCGGACTACATCGTCACCGGTGCCTGGAGTAAGAAGGCGTTCACCGAGGCCAAGAAGTATGGCGACGTGAAGTGCATCGCCACCTCCGAGGATCGGAACTATTCCTACATCCCCGACGTCAGCGACCTGCCCATCCGGGACAACGCCGACTATGTCTACATCTGCGAGAACGAGACCATCCACGGCACCACCTACCAGAAGCTGCCCAATACCAAGGGCAAGATCCTGGTTTCCGACCAGTCCTCCATGTTCCTGTCCAAGCCCTGCAACGTTTCTGACTACGGCCTCATCTACGGCGGCGTGCAGAAGAACGTGGGCCCCGCCGGTATGGCCATCGTCATCATCCGGGAGGACCTGATCCGGGAGGATCTGGATCCCAAGACTCCCATCTATATGCGCTATGACACCCACGCCAACAACGGCTCCATGTACAACACCCCCAACTGCTGGGCCATCTACGTCTGCGGCAAGGTGTTCCGGTATCTGCTGGACAACGGCGGCCTGGAGGCCATGGATCAGCGCAACATCGAGAAGGCCAAGGTTCTCTACGACTTCCTGGACAGCTCCAAGCTGTTCAAGGGAACCGTGGACAAGGCTGACCGCTCTCTCATGAACATCCCCTTCGTCACCGGTTCCAAGGAGCTGGACGCCGAGGTGGTGGCCTACACCAAGGCCGCCGGCTTCGACAACCTGAAGGGCCACAAGTCCGTGGGCGGCCTGCGGGCCTCCACCTATAACGCCATGCCCAAGGAAGGCGTGGAGGCGCTGGTTGAGTGCCTGAAGAAATTTGAGGAGGAACACGCATGAAAAGAATCTTAGTGACCGACGGCATGGACAAGGGCGCCCTGGCGGACCTGCGCAATGCCGGGTTTGAAGTGGTGGAGCAGTTCTATGCTCCCGAGGAGCTGGGCAAGGCCCTGCAGGAGTTTGACGGTGTGGTGATCCGCTCCGCCACCAAGGTTCGCAAGAACCACATCGACGAGGCTCTCGTCACCGGCCGGCTGAAGCTGATTGTCCGGGGCGGCGTGGGCGTTGACAACATCGACGTATCTTACGCCGAGGAGCATGGCATCGCCGTGCGCAACACCCCCAGAGCTTCCTCCAACTCCGTGGCCGAGCTGGCCATGGCCCATATGTTCTCCTGCGCCCGGTTCATTTCCATTGCGGGTCAGACCATGCGGGAAGGCAAGTGGGAGAAGAAGGCCTACGGCAAGGGCATCGAGCTGCGGGGCAAGACCCTGGGCGTCATCGGCTACGGCCGCATCGGCAAGTCCCTGGGCGATATGGCCCAGGCTCTGGGCATGAACGTCCTGGCCTATGATATTTACAAGAACCTTGACTGGGAATCCGAGACCATGCACTACGCCGAGATGGACGACATCCTGGCTAAGGCCGACTTCATCAGCGTGCACACCCCCGCCGTTCCCGGTAAGCCCCTCATCTGCGCCGAGACCATCGCCAAGATGAAGGACGGTGCCGTCGTCATCAACACCTCCCGTGGTGCCAACGTGGACGAGGACGCCCTGCTGGACGCTCTGAACTCCGGCAAGCTGCGGGCTGCCGGTCTGGATGTGTGGGCCGAGGAGCCTGCCACCAATTCCGCCCTGTATACCCATCCCTGCGTTTCCTGCACGCCCCACATCGGCGCCGCTACCAAGGAAGCCCAGGCCCGCGTGGGCGCAGAAGTTGTAAGTGTTGTCACAGGCTTCTTCGCCTGAGGCATCCACATAAAAAACATTGGGACAAGAAAAGGAGATAACGTGTCATGAATGCTTATCTGTCCAGCGTCATTGAAAATGTCAGACGGAAGTACGCCAACGAGCCCGAGTTCGTGCAGACTGTGGAAGAGGTTCTGACCTCTCTGGAGCCTGTCATCGAGAAGCACCCCGAGTACGAGAAGGTCGACCTGCTGACCCGCATGGTTGAGCCCGAGCGTATGTTCACCTTCCGTGTTACCTGGCAGGACGACCAGGGTAACTACCACACCAACACCGGCTACCGCTGCCAGTTCAACGGCGCCATCGGCCCCTACAAGGGCGGCCTGCGTTTCCAGAAGAATGTGTACCCCGGCATCATCAAGTTCCTGGGCTTCGAGCAGACCTTTAAGAACAGCCTGACCGGCCTGCCCATCGGCGGCGCCAAGGGCGGCTCCGACTTCGATCCCGCCGGCAAGTCCGACGCTGAGATCATGCGTTTCTGCCAGAGCTTCATGACCGCTCTGTACCGTTACATCGGACCGGACATCGACGTGCCCGCCGGTGATATGGGTGTTGGCGGCCGTGAGATCGGCTACCTGTACGGCCAGTACCGCCGCCTGAAGGGCGTGTGGGAGAACGGCGTTCTGACCGGCAAGGGCCAGAGCTACGGCGGCTCCCTGATCCGTCCCGAGGCCACCGGCTACGGCGCTGTGTACTATCTGCAGGAAGTCCTGAAGCACGAGGGCGAGGACATCAAGGGCAAGACCATCGCCTGCGCCGGCTTCGGCAATGTTACCTGGGGCATCTGCAAGAAGGCCATGCAGCTGGGCGCCAAGGTCGTGACTCTGTCCGGCCCCGACGGCTACATCTACGATCCCGATGGCGTTGCCACCGAGGAGAAGGTCAACTTCCTGCTGGAGATGCGGAATTCCGGCCGCAACCGCGTGCAGGATTACTCCGACAAGTTCGGCTGCCAGTTCTTCCCCGGCGAGAAGCCCTGGGGTGTCAAGGCCGACGTCATCATGCCCTCCGCCATGCAGAACGACGTTAAGATGGACTCCGCCCAGAAGATCGCTGCCAACGGCGTGAAGTACTACATCGAAGTCGCCAACATGCCCACCACCAACGACGCTCTGGCCTTCCTGATGGCTCAGCCCGGCATGATCGTGGCTCCCTCCAAGGCTGTCAACGCCGGTGGCGTAGGCGTCTCCGCTCTGGAGATGGCTCAGAACTCCGAGCGTCTGGTCTGGACCGCTGAGGAAGTTGACGCTCAGCTGCACAAGATGATGGAGAACATCCATCGCGTGTCCGTTGAGGCTGCCGAGGAGTACGGCCTGGGCTACAACCTGGTGGCCGGTGCCAACATCGCTGGCTTCAAGAAGGTCGCAGAGGCCATGATGGAGCAGGGCGCGTTCTAAGCCAAAACCCAAACACACATACTGTCTAACAAAGAAAGCAACGCTGATTTATATCGGCGTTGCTTTTCTAATCTGTTTTGGTTGACTCGGTAAATCGCTGAATGACAACTTGCGCTGAAACCCACTGTAGTATGTTGTAACTTCTAAAAATTGGCTAAGGGAACATAGTAGTATGGGGC
>JBJDYK010000102.1:0-38717 GCA_051867275.1 Faecousia sp. | reverse complement strand
AAAGCAGCCGGAGACGCGCTGGAAGAAAAGCTGAGCAAATCCGGCGGAACCATGACCGGTAACATCAGCATGGGCGGAAACAATATCTCGGGAGCTGCATCTGTCGATTCTTACCAGTACTTTGTTGGCAATGATAGTTGCATGGTTGAGTCTCAAATAAACTACGACGGATCGTATGGTCAAGTACCTTTGAGCATCATAACAGACCGTGGTGACTATGAGCTTATTTTTGGCGGTGGTAAAATCGGGGGATTATACGGCACACCATCCAACAACGATGACGCCGCCAACAAAAAGTATGTGGACGATGTGGCCGCAGGCAAGCTGAGCGCAAACCAGGGCACCGCCAACGCGGGAAAGTACCTGGCAATCGGCTCCGATGGATTTATTACTCGTGTAGCGGCTCCAACCGGAGGCGGAAGCGAGGAAAGCTCCTGGAGGCTGATTGAGGATATCACGGTTGAGGCGGATGTAAAGTCCGTTTCCGTTAATTCGGATTACAATGGGGATGGGTTCTCATGCCGGGAAATCTACATCCTGTCCAATGCCGTAAACAAAAGCGACCAAACCTTAGCTACTTATCTGATGCTTGCTTTTAACGGGCGGGCCAAATATGACGGAAACTCCAGCCAGTATCCGTATACTACCTTTGGCAAGACCGGAGAATCCGGAAGAAACTGGTTCTGGGTAAAGTCCATCAATCCTTTGATCCTTCTTCACGGGAAATGGGTCACAACAAGTAGCACGCAGGGGAATCCCGTACAGTGCATTCAGCCGCACATAAATGACGCGGTCCCAAATCCGTATGCGGAAGGAGAGAAAATTGAGTCCATTGAAATCATCGGCGGTATGAGCTCGTCGTACATTGCAAGCGGAAGCAGAATTTTGATTTACGGAAGGTGATGCGGTATGAAAAAATATGTAGACGGCCAGTACATTGAAATGTCTGACGAGGAAGCCGGGGAAGTGGAGCAAGCATGCAGGATCACCGAGGAGCTTGAGCGCACACGGCCTCTGACGGAATCCGAGGTCGCCAGGATGGTGATTGCCAGTCAAATCAATACGCTTTCCGTGGATGACAACACGGCCCTGCGAATGTTGGATTTTTATCCCCTTTGGGAGGCGGAGGCCTCCTACACCGCAGGCTACAAGGTCCGGCACGGCGGCAAGCTGTGGCGCGCCCTGCAAGCGCACACCAGTCAGACAGGTTGGGAGCCGGAAAACGCCGCCTCCCTGTGGGAGCAGATCAACGAGACACACGCCGGTACCTTGGAGGACCCCATCCCCTACAGTGGCAATATGGCCCTGGAGAGCGGCCTGTACTACATGCAGGACTGGACTGTATACCATTGCTTCCGCTCCACAGGCCAGCCGGTGTACAACACCCTTGCGGAGCTGGAGGGAATCTATGTCAGCAAGATGGAATAACAGGAGGTGAGCCCCATGGGCGCGGATGAGATTGCGATCCATGTTCAGCAGATTGAGGACAGAGCCAGGTCCAATACAAAACGACTGGACAAGCTGGAACAGCGGCAGGACAACCTGGACAAGCTGGTTTCCGCCGTGGCCGGGATGCAGAAGGATTTGGAGCACACCCAGGGAGACGTGGCTGAAATCAAGGGAGATGTAAAGGCCATGATGGACGGCCCCCGAAAGCACTGGTCCAGCCTGATCCGGGCCATGATTACGGGTGTGGCCGGTGCGCTGGTGGGCGCGCTGATGACGCTGATTCTGAAGTGAAGGGGGCATAAGGATGACATTTAAACTGGCAATCGACGCGGGCCACAGCCTGTACACGGAGGGACGGCGCATCCCCCGGAATCTGGACCCAGAGGAGCATCGGGAGTGGTGGCTTAATGACCGGGTGTGCAGGTTTATCCAGGAGGCCGCGGTACAGTATGAGGGCTTTGAGACGACACGGGTGGATGATCCCACAGGAGAAGAGGATGTGCCCATGTCAGTCCGATGCGCCCGGGCAAATCAGTGGGGCGCCGACCTGTTCCTCAGCATCCACCACAACGCCGGAATCAACGGTGGAAGCGGAGGCGGCATCACGGCCTACAGCTTACGGGAGGGCACGGAGGGGGCATCGTGGCGGGACTGTCTCTATGACGCCGTGGTGGAGGAAACCTGCCTCCGTGGCAACCGGGCAACACCCAGAGCCACCAGGAATCTATTTGTCCTCCGAGAAACGGCCATGCCTGCGGTGCTGCTGGAATGCGGTTTTATGGACTCTGCTGCCGATGTGCCGGTGATTCTGACGGATCGGTTCGCGAAGTCGGCGGCGGAGGCCATCGTGGGCGCGGCAGCATCCCGGGCCGGACTGGAGAAGAAGCCCGTGGCAAAGGAACCCGTTGGGAAATCCTACCAGACCCTGGAGGATGTACCCGACTGGGGAAAGGCCACGGTGGAAAAGCTGACCGCCATAGGCGCGCTGAAGGGCGACGGCTCCGGCCTGAACCTGAGCCATGACCTGCTGCGTACCCTGGTGATTCTGGACCGGCTGAAGGTCCTGGAGAAATAAAGAAAGGACCGTGGTCGGGCGTTCTGACCACGGTCCTGAAATTTTTTTGCCCCGGAAGTTGCAATTGGGACAGGCTTGTGCGATAATAGGCAAAGTTGCCGGGGCATTTGTGAGATGGATTCTGACCGCACTTCTTCATTATTCACGATTACTTCCTACTTTCCCAAAATCCCGGATGCGCAGATGCGTGAAGAGTGGACAGTGAAGAGGTAATAAGTAAAAATCCCGAACGCTGGCGCATTCGGGATTTTTGGTGCCGGTGACCGGACTCGAACCGGTACGCTATCGCTAGCGGTGGATTTTGAGTCCACTACGTCTACCAATTCCATCACACCGGCGTGGACAAGCCATATTATAATACAAAACTTTGAAAATAGCAAGGGTTTTTTGCGCAACAATTCGCAAAGAAATCCCCGTCCTCTGAAAGGGAGACTTTTATGCAATATTTGGAAGTAACCATCAAAACCACCTCCGCCGGGATTGAGCTTACGGCGGAGGCCCTGACGGCCATGGGCTATGACTCCCTGGTCATCGACGATCAGAAGGAGTACCAGCGTTTCCTGGAGGCCAACCGGGCCTGCTGGGACTACATTGATGAGGCCCTGGCAAAGCATCTGGAGGGGCTGTCTCAAATCAAGCTGTATCTGGAATACGATGAACAGGCCGTGGGTAAGCTGGATGAGATTCGCCGGGGACTGCTGGCCCTGCGGCAGCGCTGCCCCGGCAAGGAGCTGGGACCCCTGACGGTGTCCGCCGCGCCTCTGGACGAGGAGGACTGGGCCAATAGCTGGAAAAAGCACTATCCTCCCCAGTTCATCGGGCGCAATCTCTGCGTCCTGCCGTATTGGATGGACCAGGGACAGGCCCAGGGCCGCCTGCCCATCATTCTGGACCCGGGCCTCACCTTCGGCACCGGCTCCCACCCTTCCACCCAGATGTGTATGGCTGCTCTGGAGACCCATCTGGCCCCGGACAGCCGGGTGGTGGATCTGGGCTCCGGCAGCGGTATTTTGTCCATTGCGGCACTGCGCCTGGGGGCAAGAACCGCCGTAGGCGTGGACATCGACCCCAAGGCCGAGGATATGGCCCGGGAGAACGCGGCCTATAACGGCTTCGGCCCGGAGCGATTCCGGGCCTTCACCGGCGACGTGGCAGGGGACCGGTCCGCCCTGGAGAGCCTGGGAGGCGGCTATGACCTGGCCCTTGTGAACATTGTGGCCGATGTGATTCTGGCCCTGTGCCCGGTGCTGCCGGAGATCGTCCGGCCCGGGGGACTGGTGATCTGCTCCGGCATTCTGGACGTGCGGCTGGAGGAGGTGCGCCGGGGCCTGGAGAACCGGGGACTGACCATTGTGGAGGAACACGCCCAGGAGGACTGGCGCTGCCTGGTGGCCCGGCGGAAGGAGAACTGAGATGCCAAGACTATCCTATCAATCCAAAATGCGGCTGAAGAAGCTGGCAATCGTGCTGGGTGTCATGCTTTTGGTTGCCCTGCTGCTCTGGATCTGCTGGCTGATCTGGCTGCAGCGGTATGTGGTATTCACCCGGGACGGCGTGGTGTTCGATTTCAACCGCCCCTCTACGGCACTGGCGGATAAGCAGGCCCCAACCGCGCCTCCCCAGGAGACCATCGAAGTGAATATCCGCCTGGGCGACGTCCAGGCCACCCAGGAGCCCACGGAGGGCCTGCAGGTGCTGAACGGTGTGTACGCCGATACGAAGCTGCTGCTGAACGGTGTGGAGCCGGTGGCGGAGGCCCTGTCCACCCTGGAACCGGGAACGGCGGTGATGCTGGATGTGAAAAGCAAATTCGGCAATTACTACTATTCCACAGACATCCATGACGCCAGCCTGTCCGACAGCATCGACATCAGTGCCATGGATGCTCTGATTTCGTCTCTGGCGGAGCGGGACTGCTACCTCATTGCACGGCTGCCTGCCTTCCGTGACACGGCATTCGCGAAGCTGCACCAGACCAGCGGCCTGGCCCTGCCCTCCGGTGCCTTGTGGACCGATGAGGAGAAGTGCTACTGGCTGGACCCTGCCAGCGACACGGTCCAAACCAACCTGATTCAAATCTGTCGGGAGCTGCGGGACCTGGGCTTTGACGAGGTGGTGTTTACCGACTTCCGGATTCCGGACAGCGGCAGTATTGTCTATTCCGCGGAGGTGTCCAAGGACGAGGTGCTGAAGCAGGCGGCCCAACGGCTGGTGACCACCTGCGGCAGTGAACAGTTCACGGTTTCCTTTGTGGGGACCATGGATTTCCCCTTGCCTGATGGTCAGACAAGGCTGTATCTGGAGAACGTGGACCCCCAGCAGGCGGGGGAACTGGTGGCCAGGTCCACGGCCCAGGACCCGGTGGCCCAGACCGTTTTCCTGGCCCAGACCCGGGATACCCGCTTTGACGAGTATTCCGTCCTGCGGAGCCTGGAGTGATACAATTTGCGCGGAAATAATCGTTTGGCATAGCATCCATGGTAGGGCGGGGTCATGATCCAATGTCACAAACTTAAGGGCGTACGGAATGCTTCGGTAGTGTGTGATACGCCGGTGCGGGACGTCTGATGGATTTCCACCGACAGGGGAGGGCAAGACCTCCTACAGATGGGTATCGATCGTGCGCTGTAGGGGCCGGATATATCCGGCCCGAAATCTGATGAGACAGAGCAGAACCCCCAAATCACAGAATGCTGCGGATTCGCATAGGTGCGCAACTTGAACCGATTTTCTCTGCCGGGCCGGATATATCCGGCCCCTACAGTGGGTGCAAGCGTAAGCGGTTATTCACCGGTTTGCTGAGTCAACCCGATAAACATAAAGAATAAAGAATAAAGAATAGAGAAGAAAGAATAAAGAATAAAACAGAAACGCCCAGAAACTGTGAAAAATATCTTATCTATTCATTATTCTTTAGACAAAAATTTTAAAAAAATATCCCCCCGGGGGGCTTAAAATCCGACAGCCGGGCTGCTACAATAGAGGCATCAAAGAGAAATGAGGTGCATGTCTATGCATATGGCAGACGCGCTGCTGGCTCCTGCGGTTGCCGCCACCATGTATGTGGCCTCCGGCGTCACGGCCGGCGCTTCCATCAAGGTGCTGCGGAAGGATGAGACCCCGGCCAAGCTCCCCACCATGGCAGTGGCCTCCGCCCTGGTCTTTGCCGGACAGATGATTAACTATACCATTCCCGGTACCGGTTCCTCCGGCCACCTGTGCGGCGGTATGCTGCTGTCGGCGCTGCTGGGACCCCAGGCGGGTTTCCTGTCCATGGTGGTGATTCTGACCATCCAATGCCTGTTCTTCGCCGACGGCGGACTGCTGGCCCTGGGCGCCAATTGCTGGAATATGGCCTTTTACGGGTGCTTTGTGGGGTACTACCTCCTATGGCGACCTATTATGCGAGGGAAGCTGTTCGGCAACCTGGGCTCCAGGGCAGCGGGCAGAATCAAAATCATCCTGGCCTCCGTTCTGGGCTGCATCCTGACGCTTCAGTTGGGCGCCTTCTCCGTTGTTCTGGAGACCTCCCTTTCCGGGGTCACGGAGCTGCCCTTCGGTGCCTTCGTGGGCATTATGCAGCCCATTCATCTGGCCATCGGTCTGGTGGAGGGCCTCATTACCTCCGCCGTGCTGCTGTTCGTCTATGAGACCCGCCCGGAGTTGGTTATGGATGCCAATGCCGGAAAGGATGGGGCCGGGAACAAGTGCTCTCTCAAAACCACCCTGGTGGTTCTGGCCGTTGCGGTGGCCGTGGTGGGCGGCGGACTGAGCCTGCTGGCCAGCTCCAACCCCGACGGTCTGGAGTGGTCCATGTTCGGCAACGCCGAGGCCGGCTACAGTCAGAACATGGGACTGGATGAGGAAAGCTACGGCGTTTCCAGTAAGGCTGCCGATACCGCCGGGGCCATTCAGGAAAAAACCGCGTTCCTGCCGGATTACGCCTTCGCAGACAGCGACAGTGCCGCTGGTACATCGGTTTCCGGCCTGGTGGGCTCCGCCATTGTGGCAGGGGTGGCCGTCCTGATCTGTGTGGCAGGCGGCTTCTTCCGCAGGAAAAAAACTGCTGCAAAACCACAAAATGTGTGATATGATTAAGAGGCATCCAGTGGATGCCTCTTAATGTTGCGATTTGAAGGAGAAGCGGTATGGATAAACTGTCTCAGGCCCAGTCGGAGCTGCGGGAAATGGACGCCCTGGCTGCCGGAGCCTCTCCCGTTCACCGGCTGCACCCGCTGTGCAAGCTGCTTACCACCATTGCCTATATCATCGTGGTGGTGTCCTTCCCGAAGTATCAATTATCCGGCCTGGTTATTATGGCGCTGTACCCGGTGGTGCTGTTTCAGGCGGCGGGGATCCCGGTGCGGCTGTGCTTTTACAAGCTGCGCATCGTGCTGCCGCTGGTGTGCGCCGTGGGGCTGGTGAATCCCTTTTTGGATCATACGCCTCTGATGCAGTTGGGCAGCGTCACCGTAACCGGCGGCGTGGTGTCCATGGTGACGCTGATGCTGAAGGGTGTCTTTTCCCTGATGGCCTCCTTCTTGCTGATTGCCACCACCTCCATCGATACCCTGTGCGCCGCTCTGCGACAGCTCCATGTGCCCTCCCTCCTGACCACCCTGCTGCTGCTGACCTACCGTTACGTCGGGGTTATGCTGGAACAGGTCTCGGTGATGGCCCAGGCCTACAGCCTCCGGGCGCCGGGGCAAAAGGGCATCCATATTTCCGCCTGGGGTTCCTTTTTGGGCCAGCTCCTGCTGCGGAGCATGGACCGGGCTCAGGAGCTTTACAACAGTATGCTGCTGCGAGGCTTCCGGGGGGACTTTTTCTACGCCGATGTGCCGCCCTGTAAAATCTCCGGCGTTGTCTATACGGTACTGTGTATCGGGTGCTTTCTGTGTGTTCGGATTTTTGACATTCCTCAGCTTCTGGGGAGCTTGTTTGTGAGGTAGAAAGAATGCTTGCGTTTCAGAATGTTTCGTTTTCCTACGACGGCGAAGAGCCGGTTCTGGAGAATCTCAGCTTTTCCATTGAAAAAGGGGAGTCCGTGGGCCTGATTGGGGCCAACGGCGCGGGAAAATCCACCATCATGAAGCTGCTGCTGGGGCTGCTGACCGGCAAGGGGCAGATTCTGGTGGATGGGCTGCCGGTGACAAAGGGCAACCTGTCCCGTGTCCGCCAGAAAATCGGCTTTGTCCTCCAGGACTCCGACAACCAGATGTTTATGCCTACGGTGTACGAGGATATGATTTTCGGCCCCCGGAACTACGGCCTCAGTAAAGAGGAGGCGGAGCATCGGGTGGACCAGGTGCTGGAGCGTCTGGGGCTGCAGGCATTGAAGCACCGCTACAACCACAAAATTTCCGGCGGCGAGAAGCGCATGGCGGCCATTGCCACCATCCTCGCCATGGAACCGGAAATGATTCTGATGGACGAGCCATCCACGGCCCTGGACCCAGTCAACCGCCGTACCGTCATCCACACCATCAATAGCCTCCCCCAGACAAAGCTCATCGCCTCCCATGACCTGGATATGATTCTGGACACCTGCGGGCGGGTCATCCTGCTGTCCCACGGAAAAATCGTGGCCGACGGCCATACGGAAACCATCCTCCGGGACAAGGCCCTGCTGGAGGCCAACCGGATGGAGCTGCCCTACTGCCTCCAGGGCTGGCACGGCAAGCGGGAATAAAGGGGAAGACTTTCTGAAAAAATTGCATATCCCCCGCAAAGTGCGAAGTGCTTTTCCATTTTGCGGGGATTTTTTGAACTTGATATTGAGAAAATTGGTGGATTCCGGGGGTCCGTTACCTCCGAGGGGGAAATGTGGATCACCTTTTTGCCCTGACGCTCCGCCACTTTGACATACTGTGCCGCGCCGCCCCATTGGTGGACAATATAGGCAACAACCATATCCGACTGCTGAAGCAGCCATCGGTTGCGCCAGTGAATGGCGTATTTGGGGTGAACAGACTCGATTCCATCCGGGAGCATGGTGTCTGCGTAATCGTCACAATCATTTTTTCTTCCAGGCATATAGGCTAACACCACTGCGTACCGGATATGGTAATTCTCCTTCTTTAAGTCCCTTAGAACGCGACGTACACAGGCGTCAAACTGTCCCTGATTGCCCACATAAAACATACTCACTCCATGATTCACAATTAAGTCCTCTAACACGATTCTCAGTATAGTTTTCACGGAATCCGGGCATTCTCTGTGTCCAAAGAACGTACAAACCTTTCCCTCCATGCGCATGCTCCTTTTCGGCTATGTGTAGCCTATATAGTAGCACGCATAGCCTATAAAGTCCACCGGAATTGTTTATTCTATAGGAAAAATGATTCGGGGGATGAACATGGATACTGTAACCGCAGTCAGAAACCGGATATTGGCACTTTGCGGGGAGCGTGAGATCAGCATTAACAGGCTTGCGACAATCTCTGCGCTTCCGCCTTCCAGTATCAAGAACATTCTGTACGGCAAAAGCCATAATCCGAAACTTCTGACGATTAAAATGATCTGTGATGGACTGGACATCACGCTGGGTACGTTCTTTAATACGCCTGAGTTTGACTCGCTGGAGCAGGAGATACAATAGAGACTGCAAGACAGCCTGGCAGGTTGGCTGGAGTAAAGCACCCATATCCGCATGGTTGACCCGGCGGATATGGGTGCTTTTTCGTGCGTCCGGTGAACGCGAATTTGCAGTCACACATTATTTACAGATAATTTAATGTGTGATTGTCACGAATTGTATTGACAACTGCACATTATTTCTATATAATATAATGTGCAGTAGTCGAAAGCGAGGTGCCTGCTATGACCGGAAAGGACAAAATCAACGAACTATTGGAAGCGTCAACCAACGGAACGATTACCGCTGAACAGGTGACAGCCACAGGGCTGCACCGCGGCATCTTGCGGGAGCTTGTGGAGAATGGTGAGCTGTACCGTTTCGGGCGCGGTCTGTATGTGCGCACCGACGCATGGGAAGATGATTTTTACCTGTTGCAGCGCAAATATGGGCGTGGGATATACTCACACGATACCGCACTGTATCTGCTAGGCTATTCTGACCGCACGCCGGCGCAGTACACCATGACGTTCCCCAAGGGCTACAATACACCGTCGCTGAAGCAGGAAAATATCCTTGTCAGGCGTGTTGTGCCGGAGAATTATTCGTTTGGTGTAATGGAATTGCAGTCCCCCTGCGGCAATCCCATCCGTGTCTATGACCTTGAAAGAACGCTGTGCGACATTCTGCGCGGCAGCGGCAGCGACATTCAGATTGTGGGTGCGGCAATGAAGAAGTACGCATCTTCCAGAGGAAAGGACATACACAAACTGATGCGGTACGCGGAGCAGCTTCGCGTGAAGCCCAAAGTGCTGCGCTATATGGAGATACTACTATGATTACAAAGAACCCAATGCAGCTGAAAGCACTTATCAAGAAGAAAGCTGCGGCGAAAAACATTTCTGCCCAACTCGTCATGCAGAACTATATGCTGGAAAGGCTGCTGGAACGAATTTCCCTGTCAAAGTACAACCACAATTTTATTCTGAAAGGCGGTTTTCTCATTTCCGCAATCGTCGGTCTGGACACAAGGGCGACAATGGATTTAGATACCACCATCAAAGGCTTTAAGCTGACGCATGAATCTATCCGTAAGATCTTCGGAGAAATCTGTGCAGTGGAAATTGCCGACGATGTGAAGTTTGAACTGGTGGACATTTCAGACATCCGCGAGGGTGATGATTATCCGGGCATTCGCGTCCATCTGAAAGCGAACTACCCGCCGATCAGCGTACCCTTGACCGTGGATGTCACTACCGGGGATGTTATCACACCGAGAGAAATTGAATACACTTTTCTCTGTTGCTCGATGATCGCACAATCAGCATCCTTGCCTATAACCTAGAAACGGTTTTAGCGGAGAAGATCGAGACGGTGCTGTCCTGCGGCATTGCCAATACCCGACCGAGAGATTTTTATGACATACATATGCTGTACACCCTGCGCGGCGCAGAGTGCAGCTCAAAGACACTGCGGCAAGCTCTGGAACGGACAGCGGACAAGCGGGGCAGCCGCAAGGTGCTGGAAGTGTACCCGGTCATTATCACGGAGATCCGCTCCAGCGAACAGCTCCGGGCCTTCTGGGACAAGTATCAGCGTGATTTTGATTATGCAAAGGCTATTTCCTTTGACGATGTCTGCGACACTGTCCGGCGCGTTATGGACAGCATCATGGAGCCATGAGAAAGAAAGACCTGAATCCGGACGCTTTCCCCTGTGTCCGGGCGGGGCATTCCACAAGGCGGAGGGTTTCCCGTTGAGCGCGTTTCCGAGGACTCTACGGCGGGGAGACCGGCGCCGCCTTGCGGTAGAGAGGGAAGCGACGGGTGTTTCTTGTCAAAGCGGGGGGGATGGGTTAAACTATGGAGACCGGAAAACCATCCCGACAGAGGAAGAAATATGAAAAAAGAACAGAGGCCCGTAAGGACCGTTTACTACACCGATGAACGAAACGATGAGTTCTCCCGGGCGGAGATCACCCCCAGAACCATCGATGAAGCCTATGTCTACACCCCGGCAGGCCGGGGCTGGCGGGTGCGGCACTTCATTGCCTACCGCCTGGTGGCCACACCCATCGCCTGGCTGTACTGCAAGCTGGCCCTCCGCAGCACCTTCCGCAACCGTCAGGTGCTACGGCAGGTGAAGGGGAAGGGCTTCTTCGTCTACGGCAACCACACCCAGGAAATCGGGGACGCGTTTTTGCCTACACTGGCCCTGTGTCCGGAGCAGGTGTATGTGATCGTGCATCCCAACAACGTGTCCATGCCGGTGCTGGGGAAGGTGACGCCCTATCTGGGGGCCTTGCCGCTGCCCTCCAATCTGAAGGCCATGCGTAATTTCAAGGAAGCCCTGCAAACCAGAATTCAGGAGGGCCACTGCGTCATGATCTATCCGGAGGCCCACATCTGGCCATACTATACGGGCATCCGGGACTTCCCCGCCACCTCCATGAAATACCCCGTGGAGCTGGGAGCCCCCAGCCTGGTGATGACCACCACCTATCGCCGCCGCCGCTTCGGACGGAAGCCCCGGACGGTGACGTATCTGGACGGGCCATTTTATCCGGACGAGAGCCTGTCGCCCCGGCAGCAGGTTCAGGACCTGCGGGACCGGATTCATGAGACCATGACCCGCCGCAGCCGGGAAAGCGACTGCGAATATATCCGCTATCAAAAGAAGGAGGAACCAGTGTGATCAATCTGCTGTACTGCGGCAATGACAAGGTATTCGACGGCGTCCTCACCTCTTGCCTGTCCGTTGTCCGGCGGCTGGAGCGGCCGAAGCCCTTGACCGTGTACATCTTCACCATGGAGCTGACCCGGGTGAAGCCCACCTATACCCCCATGACCCAGGACCAGGCCGAAGCCCTGGAGGGGACTTTGCGGCGTCACAACCCGGAAACCTTTGTGAGGCTCCTGGATGTGACGGATCTCTATGAGACCCATCTGAAGGAAAACGCCAACGAGGGCTGCTACTGCTCGCCCTATACCTTGCTGCGGCTGCTGGCGGATCTGGTGGAGCTGCCGGATAAGGTGCTGTACCTGGACGCCGACGTGATGCTGTGCAAGGATGTGTCCGTCCTCTATGACATGGATCTGAAGGACTATGAATATGCCGCCGCCCCGGATCACTATGGCAAGTTTTTGATTCATCCCCACTATATCAACGCCGGTGTGCTGCTGTTCAACATGGAGCTGTGCCGTAAGAACCGGATTTTTGAGAAGGCAAGAAAGCTGCTGCGGGAAAAGAAGCTGGTGTTTGCCGACCAGTCGGCTCTGATTCGCTCCACCACCAGGCGGAAGGTGCTGCCCCAGCGGTTCAACGACCAGAAATTCCTCCATAAGAGGACGGTTATACGCCATTTTTCCAAGCGGCTGTTTTACCTTCCCTATCCCCATACGGAGAATGTGAAGCAGTGGAACGTGGAGCAGGTTCACAAGAAATTCGGCTACACCTGCTTTGATGACATTTATGAAGAATACCTGGAGATGAAGGAGAGCAGTCAATGGATTGTGTAAATTTATTCTTTTCCTGTGATGACAACTATATTCCTTTTCTGGGAGTGACCCTGGCCTCTCTGCGGGAAAACTGCGACCCCGGCAGACACTATGCTGTCCGGGTGCTGCATACGGGCCTGCGTGAAGCGTATATGCGGCGCATTTCGGAGCGGTTTGACGGGCCGGATTTCAGGGTGGAATTTCTGGATATTTCCTCCACGGTGGAGGCCTTCTCCCGGCAGCTCCACACCCGGGACTACTATTCCAAGACCACCTACTACCGCCTGTTCATCCCGGAGCTGTTCCCGGAGCTGGACAAGGCCCTGTACCTGGACAGCGACCTGGTGTTCTGCGGCGATGTGACGGAGTTCTACGACACGCCTCTGGGGGACAACCTGGTGGGCGCCGTTCCCGACGGGTTTGTCAATTCCACCGCCGAACTGCGGCTCTATGCCAGCAACCGGCTGGGTGTGGATTGCAGCCGGTATTTTAACGCCGGTGTCCTGCTGATGAATCTGAAGGCCATGCGGGAATTCCGGTTCCAACAGGTATTCCTGCAGCTGCTGGGGGCCGTCACCTTCCAGGTGGCCCAGGACCAGGACTATCTGAACGTGATCTGCCGGGACCGGGTCACCTACCTGAGCTATGACTGGAACGCCATGCCCGCGGGTGTACCGGTGGAATCCCCCAAGCTGATTCACTTCAATCTGGACAGCAAGCCCTGGCACACCGACGGCGTGACCTATGAGGACCGGTTCTGGCAGTATGCCGAACCCTCCGGCTTCCGGCAGGAAATCCAGGCGGGGAAGGCGGCCTATTCCGAGGAGGACCGGCAGCGCTCCGCTGAACAGACGGTGAATCTCATTGCACTGAGCCACCGCCAGGCTTTAGACCACAGGGAAAACGCCCGTATTCACGGAGAGATTGCCAGGGTGGTGGGCCGATGAAGGAGACACCCAAGGCGCCGGACCGGCTGGCGGTGCTGGAAAAAATGGCGGCTCTGGAGAAGGCCGGTATCTTCGACCAGGACGTGGAGGAGGATCCCCCCAGCAGAGTTCTGATGCCGGAGGAAATCGAGTACCTGGACAAAGGCTTCCTGGGCAATTGCAGGCGAACGCTGGCCTTCGCGGGGGCCTATTCCTTCTTTTGGTGGCTGCGGCTGAAAAAAGAGGTGGTGCTTCGGCCCACGGTGGGTCTGGAGCATCTGGCCGGCGTAGAGGGCGGCGCGGTCATCACCTGCAACCACTTTCATCCCCTGGACAGCTTCATCATGCAGCTGGTTTTTGATGCTTCCGGCCATAAAAAGCGGATGTACCGGGTGATTCGGGAGGGGAATTATACCAGCTTTCCCGGATTTTACGGCTTTCTCATGCGCAACTGCAACACCCTGCCTCTAAGCTCCAATCTGAACACCATGAAGAAATTCCTCCGGGCTGTGGAGCGGGTTTTGAAGGAGGGCAACTGCCTGCTGATTTACCCGGAGCAGAGCATGTGGTGGAACTACCGCAAGCCCAAGCCCATGAAGCCCGGGGCCTTCGATATGGCGGTGAAGAACGGCGTGCCAGTGATCCCCTGCTTCATCACCATGGAGGACTGTGACCGCACCGGCCCCGACGGTTTCCCGGTTCAGGCCTATACCCCCCACCTGGGTGCGCCCATCTACCCCGACCCCACCCTCTCCCGCCAGGAGGCCAGAGAGGATATGAAGACCGGGGCGGAAGATTTCTGTGGCAGAACCTATGAGGCGGTCTATGGCAGAAAGCTGGAATACACCTGCGGACAGGCATAATAAAAAAAGGGACTGTTAATTAACCCCAAAGTAAAAAGGCAGATCCTCTCCGGTGGCGGAAAGGGTCTGCTTTCTTAATATTGTGCTTCTGCACTGACGGATGAGGTGCTTGGAGAGCCGGAACTCTTTGCGGATTTTGATGGTTGGTTCTATTTCAGATTTTTGCGCCATGCCGCAAAAATCTCTCGCAGAGCGGTTGTAAAACGTCTCCGAGTGCGGTATAATACGATTGCGGATTTTTGCGGCAAACAGCAAAAATCTGCTATAGGAGGTGTGCTGCATGGAAATTAAAAGAGACCGCTACCTGAATACGCTGATCAGCAAAAAGCATAACGGATTGATTAAAGTCATAACCGGCATGAGGAGATGCGGAAAATCTTATCTTCTGTTCAATCTCTTCAAGGAGTATTTGCTTTCGGAAGGAATAGACAAAGATCATATTATTGAGATTGCTTTTGATGCTTATGAAAACAAACAGTTCCGTGATCCCGATGTACTCTATCCTTATCTGAAAGAACAGCTCAAAGACGACAGTATGTATTATGTGCTGTTTGACGAGGTACAGCTGCTGGGAGAATTTGAGGCAATTTTGAACAGCCTAACCCGAAAGAAAAACGTGGATGTGTATGTAACCGGAAGCAATGCCCGCTTCCTTTCCAAAGATGTCATTACCGAGTTCAGAGGGCGCGGCGATGAAGTGCATATGTACCCGCTCAGCTTTGTGGAATTCATGTCTGTTTATCCCGGCACGAAACAGGATGGCTGGAATGAGTATATGCTATACGGCGGACTGCCTCTGGTGCTCAGTTTTACAACTCCGGATCAAAAAATTGCCTTTCTGAAATCACTCTTTGAGGAAACCTATATTTCAGATATCGTCGGAAGGCACAACATCCGCAACAGGGCAGAGCTGGAAGAACTTCTGAACATTCTTTCTTCTGCCATCGGTTCGCTGATAAACCCTGAAAAACTGTCCGCAACCTTCAGAACGGTCAAGAAAAAGAAAATCAGCAGCAGCACAATCAAGAAGTATATTGATTATCTCTGCGATTCATTCCTGATCGACAGCGCGGTTCGATATGATGTGAAAGGCAAGAAATACATTGACACCCCGGTAAAATACTATTTCACTGATATGGGACTGCGGAATACCCGATTGAATTTCAGACAACTTGAAGAAACGCACAGCATGGAGAACATCATCTTCAATGAGTTGAAAATCCGCGGCTTCAATGTGGATGTGGGCGTTATCATGCAGTATGAGAAAAACGAGAAGGGCAATAGCATCCGCAAGCAGCTGGAGATTGACTTCGTCTGCAATAAAGGTTCCAAGCGCTACTATATTCAGTCGGCCTATGCGATACCTGATCAGGCAAAGATGGAGCAGGAACAGCGTTCTCTGATGCTGACCGGAGATTTCTTTAAGCGCATTATCATCACCAAGGATACTCCGGCACCGCATTACAACGAGGATGGGGTTCTGATTATGAGTGTTTACGATTTCCTTCTGGATGAGAACAGCCTGGAGAACTGACAGTATGGCTTATTTCTTCCGCCCGTGCTATAATTACTCCAGACTACGGCAATGAGAGAACCGATATGAGCCGCCATGAAAGACGCGGAGAAGCCACACCGGAGGATGAGACAGATGATTCTATATGCCACAAAAGAAACCTTTGAACGCTATAAGCTGAAGCTGCCCCAGGATATGCGTTTCCCCAATAGTATGATTGCGCAGGCCGTGCTTGATAAGGAGTCCGGCGACCCTCTTTTGGAGTGGGGTGCCAAGCTGCTTTACTTTGACCGCCGCAAGTGCATCCAGGTGGCGAATTTCGCCAGCAGGTTTTCCCTGTTTCTGGTGGATGTGAAGATGGAGGATTTACATGATGTGGGCAACTATATCGCGTATTTCCTCATGGATATTTATGCCGGAGATACCGAAATGGAGCAGTGCCTGGAGAAGCTGTTCCTTGCCAGCCCCGGGGTGGTGTTTTCCCGGCTCAAGGACCGGAGCGTCATCGCTACGCTCAATCATACGCAGCGGGTCTTCGCCGATGACGGCTACCGATTCTACAACTATTTTGAGGGAAACATTCTCAAAACAAGGGAGATAAACCGGAGCCTCAACCGGGAGTGGCTGTTCACGCGAACGGTTGACGGAAAGAAGGAATACTTCTACTCCGCTGACCGCTTCAGAGAGCTGGTCATATCCCGCTTCGGCCGGAAGCCCGATGGGACGGGCCGAACCCCAAAACTGCGCCATCTGTCGTCCTGAGTACGGAAAATTCCGCACGGTGTCCGCCTGACAGATAAATTTGTTCTTGGGAAGGGTTGACATTTTCTCAGAACTTGTTTAAAATAGTAAAGGCAAATCCACCTACGGAATGTGTTTCCTGTGGAGTTGCATACAGCCGACGGAGAGTTGCCTGGCTGCAGAAATAATATTCTTCCATGCAAAGGAGTCTGATGCCATATGAAACGTTCTGAGATCAATAAGATCATCAAGGAATTCGAGGCAATGCTGAAGGAATACAAGTTTGCGCTGCCTCCCTTCCTGAGCTTTACCCCGGAGGAGTGGGCCACCAAGGGCCACGAGTATGATGAGATTCGTGACAATGCTTTGGGTTGGGATGTCACGGACTACGGCGAAGGCAATTACGACAAGCTGGGTCTGGCTCTGATTACCATCCGCAACGGCAACGTCCAGAACCCCAAGTACACCAAGACCTATGCCGAAAAGATCATGATGGTCCGGGAAGGCCAGATTTCTCCCAACCACTTCCACTGGAACAAGATGGAGGATATTATCAACCGGGGCGGCGGCAACGTGGTTTTCAGACTGTGGAACGCCACCAAGGATGAGGGCCTGGCCGATACCGATGTGGAGATCTGCCGCGACGGCCGCCGTTATATGGTTCCCGCAGGCAGCGAGATCGTCCTGAAGCCCGGTGAAAGCCTGTCTCTGTACCCCTACTATTACCATGAGTTCACTGTCCAGCCCGGCAGCGGTACCGCTCTGGTGGGTGAGGTCTCCATGTGCAACGATGACAACACCGATAACCGCTTCTATGAGCCTCTGGGCCGCTTCCCCACCATTGAGGAGGACGAGCCTGCCTACCGCCTGCTCTGCAACGAGTACCCCCCTGCTAAGGACTGATTCCGGAGTTTGGAACACCCGAATCGCCCAATGGCATGAACTATGAAAGGAGACAGGAAATGAGCCAATATGCCGTTTCTATGGAGCATATCAACAAGTCCTTCCCGGGCGTCAAGGCCCTGGACGATGTGCAGCTCCATCTGAAGCCCGGCGAGGTCATGGCGCTGCTTGGAGAAAACGGCGCCGGTAAATCGACCTTGATGAAGATTCTCTCCGGCGTTTATACGAGGGATTCCGGCGAAATCGAGATCTTCGGCAAAAAGGTGGAGGGCGACCTGAATACCAAGAAGGCCCAGGAGTTGGGCGTCGCCATCATTCATCAGGAATTGAATATGTGCCAGCATCTGTCTGTGGCCGCCAATATGTTCCTGGGCCGCGAGATTCTGAAGGGCGGCCGCCTGGATAAGGCGGAGATGAACCGTCAGGCCAGAGAACAGCTGGCAAAGCTGGGCATCACGGATCTGGACCCCAATACCATCGTGGGCGAACTGACCGTGGGCCGCCAGCAGATGGTGGAGATTGCCAAGGCCCTGCTGATCAATGCCAAGGTCCTGGTGATGGACGAGCCCTCTTCGGCCCTCTCCAACGCGGAGATTGTGGAAATGTTCCGCATCGTCCGGGAGCTGCGGTCCCAGGGCTGCGCCATCGTGTACATCAGCCACCGCCTGCAGGAGCTGCACCATATTGTGGACAGCGTTACCATCATGCGGGACGGCCGCTATATTACAGAGGGCAAGTTTACGGACTTCACCATGGAGCAGATCATTGCCAACATGGTGGGCCGTGAGATCACCAACCAGTTCCCCCGGGATGATACCCAGAAGGGGAAGAAGGTCCTGGAGGTCAAGCACCTGCAGGCCGGCAGAATGGTTAAGGATGTGAGCTTTGACGCCTATGAGGGAGAGGTTCTGGGCTTCTCCGGTCTGGTGGGCGCGGGCCGTACCGAGACCATGCGTGCCATCTTCGGCGCCGATGTGAAGGACGGCGGCGAGATCATCCTGGACGGCAAGAAGCTGACCATCCACAGCCCCGCGGACGCCATCCGTCAGGGTATCGTTCTGGCCCCTGAGGATCGGAAAAAGGACGGCCTCTGCACCAAGCTGACCATCCGCAACAACATCGCCCTTCCCAATCTGGATCGCATCTGCTCCAAGATTACGGGAAAGGTCCGCCGCAAGACCGAGAACGAAATGATCGAGCGGGGAAAAAACGCCCTGACCATTAAAATGGCCAATGCTGAGGTCATGGCCGGCAGCCTGTCCGGCGGCAACCAGCAGAAGGTGGTTGTGGCCAAGTGGCTGGCCCGCGACTCCCGGGTCATCATCTTTGACGAGCCTACCCGCGGCATCGACGTGGCCGCGAAGGTTGAAATCTATGAGATCATCAACCAACTGAAAAAGCAGGGCGTCGTTGTCATCATTGTTTCCAGCGAGCTGCCCGAGGTTATGGGTATCTCCGATCGGATTCTGGTCATGTGCAACGGCCGGATCACCGGTGAGGTCGATCCCAGACATACCACGGAAGAAGAAATCATGACCTATGCCACCCAGTTTGGCGACAATGCGGTCGTCTGATCTAACAGTTAAGGAGTGTATGGAAAAATGAGTCAAAAACAGAGCCCGCTGCAGAACGAGCCCGCAAAGCTGAGCCCCATGAAACGCCTGCTGTCCATCAACGGCATGGCTTCCGTTCTGACCGCCTTTGCCGGTGTCATTATCCTGATGATCGTCTTCGCCATCGCAAACCCCAATTTTATTAAACCCGACAGCATTATGAACCTGCTGCGGTCCATCGTGCCCTTCCTGCTGGTAGGTATCGGCCAGGGCTATGTCTGCATTACCGGCAACATTGACCTGTCCATCGGCTCGGTTCTGGCTATGAGCGCCATGATCAGTGCCACCATGGTCTGCAACGGCTTCAGCGTCCTGGTGGCTGTTCTGGTTTCCTTCGTCTGCTGCATGGCCGTCGGCCTGATCAACGGCGTGCTGGTTGGCAAGTTCAAGCTGCCCCCCTTCATCGCGACCCTGGGCACTATGACCATTGCCCGCGGTATTGCCCAGCTGGCCAACGGCAACTACAATACCGACAACATCGGCTCCACGGGTGCTGCCCAGATGTTCAAGGATGTGCTGTACTACGGCAAGACCCTGGGCGTCTTTAACGGCGTGTGGATCGCCCTGATTGTCTGGGCTGTCTTCTTCTTCATCCTGACCTTCACCCGCAGCGGCCGTCACATCTACGCCATCGGCTCCAATGTGGACGCTGCCCGTCTTTCCGGTGTCAATGTCTTCGCCACCACCACCAAGGCTTACCTGGTCTCCTCCTTCTGCTCCTTCCTGACCGGCCTGATCACCATGGCCCAGTCCGGTATGGGCGATATGAGCGCCGGTATGAGCTATGAGATGTACGGTGTTGCCGCGGCGGTTATCGGCGGCATTTCTACCCTGGGCGGCAGTGGCCTGCTGGTAGGCGTCATTGCCGGCGCCTCCGTCTGGGCCATCCTGCAGACCGGCCTGACCTATGCCCACGTTCCCGTTGCTTACCGGAACATCATCATCGGTATCATCGTTGTGGTCTGCGTCATGCTGGACGTGCTGCGCCGGGATGGTAAGGGCAAGCGCAAGAAGGCCAACAAGGCCGCCGAGAAGGCCGCCGCCCAATAATCTCCCCGAGGGGGACTGAACCTGTGAGTCCGGGGATAATTCCCCTGACCAAATATATTCATCAAAGGAGAAGTAACAACATGAAAAAGATTCTCGCACTGGCTCTCGCGCTGATCCTCGTTGCCGGCCTGGTGGCCTGCAGCAACGGCGGCAGCAAGGAGGGCGACTCCATCCACATCAGCCTGATCACCATGGACCAGATGGACGTGCACTGGGTTAAGCTGGAAAAGGCTGCCCATGCCAAGGTCGACGAGCTGAAGGCTGCCGGCAAGAACATCGAGTACGAATGGCTGGCTCCCGAGAAGAAGGACAACGCGCAGCAGATCGCCCAGATCGAGACCGCTGTCAACAACGGCGCTGATGTCATCATCATCTCCGTCAACGACTCCACCGCTTGCAACGACGCCCTGCAGGCCGCTCTGGACAAGGGCATCAAGCTGATCTATGTGGACGCCACCGCTACCCTGGAGGCTTCCGCCACCTTCGCTACCGACAACAAGGCTGCCGGCGCTGAGGCTGGCCGGACCATGCTGAAGTACCTGACCGACGCTGGCCTGACCGAGGGCAAGATCGGCCTGGTTTCCGCTCAGGCTGGTGTGCAGTCCTGCATCGACCGCGTGGACGGCTTCGTTTCCGCTTTCGAAGGCACTGCTTTCACCATGAGCGAAGTGCAGTACTCTGACGGCGACGCCGTTAAGGCTCAGGAGCTGACCAACGCTCTGATTCAGGACGGCGTGATCGCTGTCTACGGCGCCAACGACGGTGCCACCAACGGCGCTGCCAACGCTGTCAAGGAAGCCAATGCCAACGGTGCCAACATCTACTGCGTCGGCTTTGACAACAGCTCCTCCAACCGCGCCCACGTTGTGGACGGCGAGCTGCTGGCCTTCATGGCTCAGAACCCCAACGTCATGGGTGAGAAGGCCATCGAAGCCGCTGTGGCTCTGATGGAAGGCACTGCCCTGACCGAGACCCTGGTTGATACCGGCGTTTCCGTCGTCACCAAGGACAACGTTGCCAACTTCAACGACTAATCCTTAAACCCTACTTAATCACCGAAACGCCACGCCCACCGGGCGTGGCGTTTTGCATTCCCGCTCCGGATGGTTGCGTTTTCCCCGCCGGATATGCTATACTGTAGGGGCAAAAAAGCTGTAAGGAGACACAGGCATGGAGGAAGTAACCCTGGCGCAGATCCTGGAGGCCCGGGAGAATCGGGTACGGGAGCAGCATCATCTGCTGGAGCGGTACGGCCAGCCTCTCATCTGCTTTACCATGAATATTCCCGGCCCCGTGAAGAACACGGCCCTGATCCGCCGCGCCTTTTTCGAGGGCTGCGATGCGCTGGACTACCGCCTGCCCAGGGATCGGGTGCTGCATCGGGAGACCCGGTGTGACGTGACCGGGTGTCAGGCCATGTATGTGGTTTCCATGGACGCGGGTTCTCTCAAAGAGATATGCACCGATTTGGAGGAGGGCACAGCTCTGGGTCGGCTCTTTGATATGGATGTGCTGGACAGATCAGGCCGTAAGCTGGAGCGGGTGGGAGCCCGAGGCTGCATGGTCTGCGGTGCCCCGGGGCGGGGCTGCGCGTCCCAAAGGACCCACAGTGTTCCGGAGCTGCAAAAGGCGGTGCGGGATATTATGACCGGGTATTTCGCCCAAAAGGACGCCCGGCAAATCGGCACCTGGGCCACAGCGAGCCTTTTGGACGAGGTCTGCACCACCCCCAAGCCCGGTCTGGTGGACTGCCGGAATAACGGAAGCCACAGAGACATGGACCTTTTCACCTTCCTGGCCAGTGCTGCGGCCCTGTCGCCCTATTTTGAGCGGTGCGCCCGGATTGGCCAGGAAACCGCCGCCTGCGCCCCGGAGGAGACCTTCCAGCTTTTGAAGGCGGCGGGACTCCGGGCAGAGCAGGATATGTACGAAGCAACAAAGGGCGTCAACACTCACAAGGGCGCGATTTTTACCATGGGCCTGCTGTGTGGCGCTGCGGGAAGGCTCTGGAAGCCGGAGGGCGGCTGGGAACAGGAGGCACTGTTTTGCCAGGTCTCCGCCATGGCGTCTCAGGCCCAGTGGGACAGTCCGGAAACCGTGGGTCATCGCCTGTATACCCGGTACGGGATCCGGGGTATTCGGGGCGAGGCGGCCCGGGGGCTTCCGGCGGTGGCGAAAATCGGTCTGCCGGTTTTCCGAGCCTGCCTGGAAAAGGGTCTGGACCGGAACCACGCCGGAGCCGTCACCCTGCTGCACCTGATTGCCCGGGTGGAGGATACCAACATGATTTCCCGGGGTGGCCTGGAGGGAGCAAAAGAGGGAGCCGCCAGAGCAGCCGCCCTGTTGGAACGGGAGACATACCCCGCCCGGGAGCAGATGGAAGCCCTGGACGACTGGTTTATAGAGCGAAACCTTTCCCCCGGCGGCTGCGCAGACCTTCTTTCGGCGGTGTATTTCGTAGACCGCCTGCTTACGCCGCAGACCCCGCCTGAACTCTGACGAAAAAAACAGGAAACGGGCTGTTAAAGAACGCACTATAAAACACAGCAGGAGCTTTCCGGAATTGGGAAGCTCCTGCATTTTAATAATTCATCCTTTGTCATACCCCATGGGACTGAATGACACGTCTGTCAGTCCATACCGTATTTTCCGTGTGGAAGCTGGTTTTCCTCCTCAGGGATCGCTGTGATCCACTGGGGCGAAAGGCCGTTCTCCCCCAGGGGGCCACGGAACAGCGGCTCACGGCGGGCGGGGAACACCAGGGTGTACTGTCCCAGGCTCCGCATAAGCTCCGCGCCAAAATACAGAAACGGAATCAGATTGCACCCGGGCCGGAGCTGGTAGGTGTTCAGAGGCCCATCCGGCGTGTCCAGTTGGGACATCATCAGCAGATTGTGCTGGCCCAGCTCCGTCAACGCCTCCTCCGCCTCGGCCACACCGATCCCCAGCTCACTGGCCAGCAGGGCAGCGGAGAAGGAACGCTGCTGCCGGGTATGGGTGTAGGCCAGGGCCCGGAGCCGGTAGGGCTTTATCAGCAGGCGGAACAGCCGCAGGTACTCCTCCTCGTTTTTCATCAGGGCGGCATAGCCATCCTCCGGCTCTGGCATGATCAGGGTATACTGAAAGTCCTCCGCCACCGATGCCTTCATAATGCCGTCGTCGGAGTCGTAGCTGATGATGGTGGGGACGGAGCTGGGGTCTTTGTACTGCTTCCGGTTGATGCGCTCATGGATGTTTGCCACCTGGTAGAGCATATCGCCCTGGTTGTCATAAGCACCGATGGCCGACTTAAACAGCTCCCATGCCAGGTCGTTGGCCTTGCTGAACCGCAGCTCCTCCGGGGTGCGGACAAACTCATCCCGCAGCAGTCTTGAGATATCCGGAGATTTCTGGCTGGTATAGTTAAACAAATCATCAATGCTGACCCCCAGGGCACTGGCCAGCTTGGGCAGCAGTGCCACATCCGGCGCGCCGCCCCGCTCCCAGTGGGAGACCGCCTGCATGGACACCGACAAGAGCTTTCCCAGCTTCTCCTGGGTAAGCCCTGCGGCCTTGCGGTAGCGAATGATGTTTTCGCTCAAAAAATTTTCGTTCAAGTTCACCACACTCCCCTTTCTAGCAATCGTTTGTATTATATAAATTTCCCCTAAAAGCAAGAGAAAAGAGAAAGAATTTCCAGTAATTCATGAGAAATTTACTTCTGCTCTCATATTGCGTGAAAGTCAGAAAAAAATCGCCGAAGAATACAAACAGCATTTGAGCTATCAAAAGAATGACGAGATACGGCCCAAATACCGGCTTATTTCCTTTTCCGCATTCTTTCCCTATAATAAAACTAAAGATGTCAGCAGCTTACCGTAACAGTCCAAAAGCGGTTTTACCTGTCTTTTGCGTATATTACCGGCGCAGCCTGCCCGGTTATATAGAGGCACCGCCCCGAAACGGATATTATTTTATAAGGAGAAGATCAACTATGATGAAGCCTATTGGTTCCCGCATTCTTTCCTTGTTGCTGGTTCTGGCGATTCTTTGCGGTTTTGCTGTGCCTGTCAACGCACAGTCCGCCCAGAGTCTTGACCTGAACTTCAGGGAAACCACCGGCGTCTCCATGTGGCTCCAGTAGGAGCCTGTGGAAGAGACGGAACAGCAGCCGGAATACGCGCCAACAGATGTAGTGCGTGTATCCATCGTAATGGAGAAGAAGTCCACCCTGGAGGCCGGCTTCTCTACGGAGAACATCGACCTGAATGCCCAGGCCATGTCCTACCGTGATGGGCTCCGGGACGAGCAGACGGAGATGACGGCCCGGATCGAGAAGGCGGTCGGCTCCAAGCTGGATGTCCAGTGGAATCTGACTCTGGCTGCCAACATCATTTCCGCCAACGTGGCCTACGGCGACATCGAGGCCATCGAGGCTGTTCCCGGTGTTCAGGAAGTGGTTCTGGAGACCCGGTACGAGCCCTGTGTTGTGGATGAGGCGGGGACTGCGGATCCCAACATGGCCACCTCCCGCCATATGATTGGCACGGCCAGTGCCTACGCGGCAGGTTACACCGGTGCGGGCACCCGGGTAGCCATCATCGACACCGGCCTGGACATGGATCACCAGTGCTTCGACGCGGAGGCATTTGAATACTCCCTGTCTCAGCTGGACGGCGAGTATGACCTGCTGGACACGGCTGACATCGCCGCCGTCCTGGATCAGCTGAACGCCAAGGAGCGCACCCCCTCTCTCACGGCGGAGAAGCTCTATAAGACCAGCAAGATTCCCTACGGCTACAATTACATCGACAAAACGGCCTCCTATGTGGATCACGACAAGGATATCCAGGGCGGTCATGGCTCCCACGTGGCGGGCATCGCCGTAGCCAATGATTATGTATCCAACGGAGACGGCACCTTCAGCCCCGCGCTGGAAACCACAAAGATGCAGGGTGTCGCCCCTGACGCACAGATCGTGGTCATGAAGGTCTTCGGCAAGGCAGGCGGAGCCTACGATTCCGACTACATGGTGGCCATCGAGGATGCCGTCATTCTGGGCTGCGCCTCCGTGAACCTGTCCCTTGGCTCCGCCAACGCGGGCTTCACCCGGTCTGCCAAGTATCAGCAGATCATGGACAATCTGGAAGCCTGCGGCACCACCGTTGCCATCTCTGCCGGTAACGCCGGTCACTGGGCACAGGCCTCTCAGCTTCCCCTGACCGGCTACCTGTACGGTGACGATGTCAGCACCCACACCGGCGGCTCCCCCGGCACCTTCACCAACTCCCTGTGCGTCGCCTCCGTGGACAACGCGGGCAGCACCACCATTTGCTTCCATGTGGCGGACAAGAGCATTACCTACATGGAAAGCGAGTACTCCAACAAAAAGCTGCTGACCCTGGCGGGTGAGCAGGACTACATCTTCATCGACGGCCTCGGCAAAGAGGAGGACTTTGCGCCTCTGGCTGACGTGCTGAAGGGCAAGGTCGCCATTTGCTCCAGAGGTGAAAACTCCTTCTACCAGAAGGCGGAGAACGCCGTGAAGTACGGCACCATCGCCACCATCATTTATAACAACGTACCCGGCCCCATGGGCATGGACTTAAGCTCCTATCACCCCTACACCGACTATGTCATTGACGCGGGCCTCATGAACGGTGTGGGCAACAGCAAGTTTAACCCCAACGGCGAGACCACCCGGGCCATGCTGGTGACGACCCTGTATCGCATGGCTGGTGAGCCGGAGGTCTCGGAAAAGTCCACCTTTACGGATGTTCCCGCTGACCAGTGGTACGCCAGTGCCATTGCCTGGGCGCAGGATGTGGGCGTTGCCAATGGCGTTACCGAGACTGTCTTCTGCCCTGATGCTCTCGTAACCAGAGAGCAGGCCGCAGCATTCCTGTACCGGTATGTGACAGAGTATCTGAAGGCGGAGCCTGTGAAGGGCGCTGACCTGTCTGCCTACAAGGATGCTGACAGCACTTCCGTCTATGCCAGGGAGGCCATTGCCTGGGCCACCGCCGAGGGCATCTTCCAGAGCTACCCCGATGGCACCCTGCAGCCCAAGGGCCACCTCATCCGTATCGAAATGGCAAAAATCCTGACTGTTCTGGATCAGAAATTCTAAACCGACCGTTTCTTCCCCTACCTCCTTTCTTTACAAGCCACCCCCACGGCCTCAGGGCCGTGGGGGTGGGTCTGTGTGGTGACCAGGAAGGAACAGTGACCATTGCATAATCAGAAAAATGTGGTATGATAACTCCGTGTACAGGTGAACGCTGGTCAAATTTGCATTGGGATATATCCGGCCCCTACAGATGGTAATCTGAAAGATGAGGGAAAAATATGTGTACGGATTTTATAAATTTAACCCCGGAAAACCTTGCCAATGAGCATTTGTGCTGTATCATCCGCAGTAAAAAGCCGCATCCGGGGGTTGAGGCGAAGCGGCAGTGGCTATCCCAGCGGCTGAAGGAGGGCCATGTCTTCCGGAAGCTAAACGAGAAGGCCACGGTTTTTATAGAATACGCGCCGCTTGAAACGGCCTGGGTTCCCATCACCGGTGAGAACTATTATTATATCTATTGTTTATGGGTTTTAGGCGATTGCAAAGGAAAAGGGTACGGAAAAGCGCTGATGGAGTATTGTCTGGCTGACGCCAAGGAAAAGGGAAAATCCGGCGTCTGTATGCTCGGAGCCCAAAAACAAAAATCCTGGCTTTCCGACCAGGCATTCGCGAAGGAATATGGGTTTGAGGCTGTGGATACCACCGATCAGGGCTATGAATTGCTGGCGCTTTCCTTTGACGGCACCAGGCCAAGATTTGCGGAGAACGCCAAAAAGCAGGAAATCGAACGCAAAGAGCTGACAATTTATTATGACGCACAATGCCCATATATCTGCCAGAGCATAGAGAAAACAAGGCAGTATTGCGAAGCAAACCAGGTTCCCGTGTCCTTTATCCAGGTGGACACGCTGCAAAAAGCGAAGGAATTGCCATGCGTTTTTAACAACTGGGCGGTGTTTTACAAAGGGAAATTTGAAACGGTGAATTTGCTGGATGCAGCCTCTCTACAACGAATCCTTAAAAAATGAGGGACGTCGCAGCCAATAAAAAGACTCGTACAGGCAGCATTCCGACCTGTACGAGTCTTTGCGCCTTTTGGAAACGACGGTTCAGAACAAAATGCAGATCATGCCGTTGGCACCTTCGTTGACGGTTTTGGACAGGGAATTGCGGAATTTCAATTGCACCTCATCGGGAATCCGGCGGAGCTTCCCCTCAATGCTGTCGTTGACCATTTCGAAGACGGACTTGCCGAAGATGTTGCTCTCCCACAGCTTCTCCCGGTCCTCCTCGTACTGATGCGCCAGACTGCTTACCAGCTCCTGGGACTGCTGCTCACCGCCTACCATGGGGCTGATCTCCGCCTCCAGATCCACCCGCATCATGTGGATGGAGGGAGCGGCCGCCTTCAGCTTGACGCCGTAGGCGCTGCCCTTGCGGACCAGCTCCGGAGCCTGAAGCTGCATCTCCGCCCGGGTGGGCATGACGATGCCGTAGCCGGTGGCCTGGGTCTGATCCAGGGCGGAGGCGATCTTGTCGTAACGCTGCTTGACCTGGGCAAGCTCCGTTAAGAGGGCCAGCAGTTCCCCGTCGCCCGTGATTTCCAGGCCGGTGCGGTCGCTGAGAATCTCATAATACAGGCTCTCCGGGAACTGGAGACGGCAGGAAATGGTGCCGGAGCCCAGGTCGATGTCCTGAATCGTGACCCCCGTCACAGGCTCCAGCTCCGTCAGGGTCTCCAGTACGGACCGGGCCTGACAGATGGCCCCGATCCGAGCCGCCCGGTCGGACAGCGCGTCATAGAGCGCGGCCTTCACCGGATGGTCATACTCCAAAGCGTCCATCCAGCGGGGCAGATATACCCGCATTTCCTGCATGGGGAAGGCGTACAGCAGATCCTGCAAAAGGGCGCCGATCTCCTGGGCGGTCAGGGTTTGACAGTCCACCGGATAGACACCCACCCCATAGACTTCCCCAAGCTGTTTGGCCAGAGCCTGGGCCGCGGCGCTTTTGGGATTGCGGCTGTTCAGCAGTACCACGAAGGGCTTGCCGGTGGCCTTCATGTCACGGATGGCTCTGGCCTCCGGCGTCTCATAATCCGCCCTGGGAATTTCCGTGACGGTGCCGTCGGTGGTGACGACCAGGCCAACGGAGCAGTGGTCCTCCATCACCTTTTTGGTTCCCAGCTCCGCCGCATGGGACAGAGGGATCTCCTGGTCAAACCAGGGGGTGGTGACCAGGCGCTCCTTGCCGTCCTCCATGGCTCCCGCTGCCCCCTCTACCATGTAGCCCACGGAGTCGATCATCCGCACCCGAAGCCGGGCGGTGCCGTCGGGGGAGATTTCCACCGCCTCCTCCGGGACAAATTTTGGCTCCGAGGTCATTATGGTTTTGCCGGAGCCGCTCTGGGGCAGCTCATCTCTTGCCCGTTCCTTGCGGTAGGCGTCCTCAATGTTGGGAATCACCAGCTCCTCCATGATCCGCTTGATGAGGGTGGACTTGCCGGTGCGCACGGGACCCACCACACCGATGTAAATATCGCCGCCGGTTCTGGCAGCGATCTGTTGATATACGGTTTTTTCCATCGCCATCCTGCCTCCTTTTTGGCGCGGCAGGAGGGCGCTCCTGCCATGGTTTACGAAAGGTCGCCTCAGAAACCCGGCTTGCCGGTTTGCGGAGGTTCCCTAAAGAGTATGTCCCGGGCAGTCAGGCTAGAACCGGATGGATAGGAAAACGCTTCCCGGGAAAAACCGGGAAGCGTTCTCTTACGCGTATATAATCACAAGCCCCGTCATCATGCCGATGATCACGGCCAAGGCCGGCAGCTTGGAGCGCCACATGAGGATGGATTCCGGCAGCAGCTCGCCGAAGACCACATACAGCATGGCGCCGGATGCAAAGCTCAAAGAGAGCGCCAGAGCCAGAGGACCCATGGTGCCCAGGTAATAACCAACAATGGCGCCCAGAACCGTGGGAAGACCGCTGAGGGCCGTCAGCAGGACGGACTTGCCCTTGCTCATGCCGCCGGAGATTAGGGGAACTGCCACGGCCATGCCTTCGGGAATGTTGTGCAGGCCGATGACGGCAGCCATGGCGATGCCGCCCCGGTTCAGAAGAATCCGGTCCGCGGATTTGGCAAAGGAAGCGCCGATGACCATACCCTCCGGTACGTTGTGCAGAGCGATGGCCGCCGCCATGACCAGACCCGCCAGGAACAGACCGCTACGGGGCTGACGGCCGGTGCGATGCTCATGGAAGTGGTTGGCGTGGGACAGCTCCTCCAGAGAGTCGGCGGTCTTGGGATGACTGCTGTCAATGTGGGCCACCTCATGGTTGGTGCCCCGGTCGATCCAGGCGTTCAGGGCGGCAATGACGGCGAAGCCCATCAGGGTGGCGGCGATGATTACAAAGATGTTGGTTTGGGCCGCGGCGTTTTCCGGGAAGATGGCCTCCGGAAGCAGGTCGAAACACACCACCGAGGTCATCACACCGGCGGCGAAGGACAGTAGCAAACTGACGGTCTGGCCGGAATCCTTTTTAAACAGGCAGGAAGTCAGTCCACCCAAACCGGTGCCGCCCATACCGGCCAGGGCGGTGATGAGAATGATTTGCAGCAAATAATCCATGGTATCAACCTCGTATGTAAGATGAGTTACCTATTGATAACCAGCCATATGATAAAGCCGGAAGGGACGATTGTCAATCCCTTCCGGCATAAAAATCTATTTACTTGTGAAGCTCGGATTTGATCTTTGTGGTGGAGATTTCCGGTGTCCGGGGCAGGTAGACCACCTGACACTGGTCCTTCAGGAAGTCAAACTTCCCCTCCCAGTCGTCTCCCATGACGAATACATCAATGTTGTATTTACCGATGTCGGTTTTCTTCTGGTCCCAGTTTTCCTCCGGGATCACCAGATCCACATACCGGATGGCCTCCAGCATGGCCTTGCGCTCCTCGTAGGAGAAGTAGCTCTTTTTCTGCTTCTGCTCCCAGTTAAAGCTGTCGGTGGACAGGGCCACCACCAGGTAATCCCCCAGGGCCTTGGCCCTGCGCAGCAGATTGATATGGCCGTAGTGCAGAAGATCAAAGGTTCCGTAGGTAATGACACGTTTCAAAGCGGTTCACTCCTCTCAGTTGATGCGGTCGAGAATCCATTGGGCGCAGCGCTGTGACGCATGGCCGTCCTCCCGGAAGCCGTTGGCCCGGGCAAAATCCTGCCAGCGGGCTTCATAAGCGGCCTGGTCAAAGTTCATGACGGCATTTTGGAGGGCTTCGTTGCTGTCTGCCAGGGGGAAGGGAACTTCATCCAGGGGGAAGTAGAAGCCCCGGTCCTGACGGTAGGCCTCAATGTCCAGGGCAAACCGCAGGCAGGGCTTGCCGGACAGGGCAAAGTCAAACATACAGGAGGAATAGTCTGTCACCAGCAGATCGCAGGCGCACAGCAGCTCCTGCATATCGGGATACAGGGTGGCATCCAGTACCTGCTCCCCATCGTAGGCGAACAGGCTCCCGGATTGGGAGGCCACATTGGGGTGCAGCCGCGCCAGCAGGGACCATTGCCCACCGAAGCGGCTCCGGCAGGCCTCCAGCAGCCCCCGGGCCTCCAGACGGTAGGCATCCACGGAATGGTCAGCCCGGAAGGTGGGGGCGTAGAGTACCAGCTTCCGCTCCCGGGACAGCCCGAAACAGTCCAAAACCTTTTGCCGGGTTTGGGGTTGGGGCGTGAAGAAAATATCATTCCGGGGCGTGCCGAATTCAGCCACCTCTCCGTCATACCAGAACACATTCCGGTAAAGCCCGGTCATGAAGGCGCTGCCAGAGACCACCAGATCACACTGCCGGGAGTCCTGTTTGCAGCCGCGGATATACTCTGGCTCCAACACATCGGCCACATCGGCCTCGATGCGCTTGAGGGCGAAGCCGTGCCAGGTCTGAAGATAGAACTGGTTTTTCCGCTTGAACCGCTCGTATTTGCGGCAGTTATCCACCCACACCCGGGCAGTGGACAGGGTATAGATACGATGCAGGCTGTCATAGATCACCGGCTCAATGGAGGGCGGCAAAGACTGTGCCTCCCGGTCGTCCTTCACCAGCCATTGCAGACGCAGGTTTTTGCCGGAATCCAGCAGTGCCTGGGCGATGGCCTTGGGGCTGTCGGAATAGCCCCGGCCATAGTAGCTGCAAAAGACGATTTTGTTTTTCGCCACAGGAAGCAGCAGAAACAGTCGCCGGGCAGCGGCGAAGGCAAGTTTACGAAGCTTTGTCATGTTGCGTTCCTTTCTGGAAGACATCCCGGTGACGCCAGATGACGACAACACGGTAGCCCAAAATCAGAGCTTCCGCCACAGACATGGAAACGCCCAGGGTGACCATATTGATGTTGCCGGTGCAGAACAGAATCAGCAGATTGACGGCGTGGATCACGGAGCCGAAGATCACGGAGTAATTGGCGTGTTTGGGCATACCCATGGCGGACAGCACCGGGAAACCCAGGATATAGCTGGGAAGGATCACCACGCCCACAGGCAGCATGGCGCGCAGTACCTGACCGGCAGGGGCGAAGTCGGGACCGAAAACCAGCCGGCACAGGGGCTCGGCCCAGATGAAGCAGCAGGTGCAGAAAACGAGAATGATCGGCTCCATAATCATCAGCACCTTTTTCACCAGCTTAAAGTCCCGGTTCTTCACCATGTAGGGATAGAGACTATCGGAAATGGGGGACAGGGCGTTTTTTCCGGTGGTAATCAGCCGCTCAGCGGAGGTATAGTAGCCCGTAGTGGCACCGCTGGCGCTGATGAAGTCCAGAATGATGGTGTTCAGGGCCGAGTAGGCCGTGGTGGCGATGCGGGAGTAGAAAAAGACGGAGGAACGCCGCAGACTGCTGCGGATGTCTGCAAGAGTGACACGGCAAAACCGGATGCCCAGTTTTTTTCGCAGATGGAGAAAGCAGAACACCATGGCCGCGGCGTTGCCGACTGCGGTGAAAAAGGGAACCATCCACACATCCTCCGGCTTTTTCAGGAACAGCAGGATGCAAAGGGTAAAGGCGGCCTTGATGCAGACGGTACGGACGGTAATGGCAGCCATTTTCTCCAGGCCCCGGTACAGGTAGTCGGGGATCAGGGAGTTAAAGGTGGTCCCCAGCAGAAAGAGCATATAAAAGCCCCACTTGCCCTGCCAGGCAGGAATCACATGGCAAAGAATGCTGACCATGACGACGGATAGGCATGCCAGCAGCAGCTTGCAGCAGGTGATGGAGGTGGTGATATGACGCAGCCGGGCCTTGTCATCCCGGTACATGGAGACCTCTTGGGTGCCGGACAGGAGAAAGCCGAAGTCAATGATGAGCTGAAAATAGACCATGATGGCCGTAGCAACGCCCAGATCGCCATAGGCCTCCGGCTTCAGAACCCTGGACTCATAGGGCACCAGGGCAAAGGACAGCAGATAATTGGAGAATGTGAGGATGTAGAGCATAAGCGTGTTTTGCAGAAGAACACGCTTGGATTTGTGCAGACGAATCGGACGCTTCAAGCCTGGCTCCTCCTACTCTTGAGCTGGTCCTTCAGCGCAAACAGCTTGGCCAGCAGGATATAATGACCGTGGCGCATACACCACAGAATCATGCGCCATGTAAGGGACTGCCAGGAATAGGCGGGACACCAGGTACAGTTGGGTACGGTCTGGCGCAAATAGGCTTGCAGCCGCTCCAGCACAGGCGCCTGGGGGGACAGACGCAGAGCGCGTAGGGTGGCGTCATAGATATGCAGCAGCACCAGACTATCCAGCCATGGCCCATATTTTTCCGACTGTCCCTGTTCACGGAACCAGCCACGCACACTTTCCAGGGCGGTGATGACTTCGGCGTTGCAGTCGGGATTGGCGCCATGCATAATGGAGCCGCCCCGCTGTAAATAGAGATACAGAGCCTTCTCCACACCCAGTATTCCCTTCGCTTCCAGCAGCAGCTTACCTGTGGTGTGCAGATCCTCGTAGCGCAAATGCTGGGGGAACCGTATGCCGGTTCGTAAAAACAGCTCTTTGCGCCATAGTCTGGCACAGGCGGAGGGAGTGTCCAGCAACAGCCAGGGGCATTGCGAGAGCGTCACGGAGGCTCCGGCAGGCACATGGTGCAGTTGGCAGTCCTGCAGAACACCGTCCTCGGTGACGCTTCTTGTGTAGAAGGCGATGATCTCCGCCTCCGTAACGCTGGCCTCTGCCAGTATGGGCAGCGCGTCCGGTGTCAGGGTGTCGTCGCTGTCCAGAAACAGGAGCCAATCCCCGGCTGCGGCCTCAATGCCGGTATTTCTGGCGCCGCCCAGGCCCAGGTTCTTCTGGTGCATGACCCGGATGCGATCCGGCCGCTCCGCTGCCAGCCGGTCGCACAGGGCGGGGCTCACATCATCGGTGGAGCCGTCGTCGACCAGCAGAATCTCATAGTCCTGAAAGGCGCTGTCGGTGACGGACCGAATGCAGGCCTCCAGGTAGGCGGCGGTGTTGTATACCGGAATTACGATACTGAATTTCATAGCGGTTACCTCGAAGTCTTATCTGCCCTGCAGCTGGAACAGAAATCGGAGCGTGGCATAGTGTCGCCCCTCCAGGAGACGGAATACCAGCTTTTTTGCACGGGGAAGCTGAGGAAGAAACGGATTTTTTCCGTAATCCGGGAATTGCTCTTCCAGATATGCCCGGAACTGGGCCAAAAGAGGGTGATGGGGGTCTTCCCGCAGGACACGGACGGAGGCCGCAATGTACACATGGTCGATACACAGCCGGCAAAGGATATCCTGATAAAGCGCCCAGAGGCCCTGCGCATGAAACCAGGGCAGCAGATCCTCAAAGGCCTCCAGAATTTCCCGGTTTCGGTCCAGATTGGACGAGCGCATGATGGACCCGGGCCGCTGCAGGTACAGGTACAGATGCTCCGGCAGCGTCACAACGGAGCTTGCCAGGGCAAACAGCTTCACCGTGGTCCGCAGGTCCTCATACCAGACTCTGGAGGGATACCGGATGCCCGTATTGAGAAACAGGCTCCGTTTCCAGACCCGGCTCCAGGCACTGGGAAGGGACAGCAGAAATTCCGGACGATCCTTGGGGGCAAAGGGCGCGTCTTCATGGAAGGCGCAGGCGTCCATGGGGGTATGGTGGCCCTCACCGTCGTCGGAGAAAAAGTCAAAGGCAACCACATCAGGGTGGTTTTTGGCAATTGCCGCCTTGATAAGGGACAAAGCGTCGGGGGTGATGGTGTCGTCGCTGTCCACAAAGAACAGATATTCCCCCTGGGCAGCTTCCAGACCGGTGTTCCGTGCACCTCCTTGGCTCTGATTCTCCTGGTGTATGACGCGGACGAGGCAAGGAAAATCTGCTGCCAGCCGGTCACATAGCTGGGGACTCTTTCCGTCAGTGGATCCGTCGTCCACCAGGATAATCTCGCAGTCGGTGCAGTTGTTTGCCACAATGGAGCGGACGCAGCCCTCCAGATAAGCGCTCGTATTGTAGACAGGAATGATGATACTCAGAAGCATAGGACACCTCACAGCCTTATGTTTGGGGTTTCAGCCTTTCGGGTTCCGGATAAACACGAAGTTTTACCAAGTAGTAGATACCTGCCAGCACTGCAGACAGGAAGACCGAAGCATTGGGCCTGCGCAGGACGCCGGCCGTATTGTAGGCGTGGGCCATGCATAGCAGGAAAGCAATGCCATAGCCCGCCGCCTCGCAAGTGAAGTATTTTTTGGCGTCATGGATCAGAGCCCACAGGACCAGATACACGAAATAGGCGATAAACAGCAGATAGGCACCCAGGCCCACCCAGCCGTAGAGATAGTAAATTCCGTGGAAATCGTTTTCCACATCGTAGATGTTTTCACCTACGGTAAAGCGGGACAGCTCCAGGCCGAACAACCGGGAAGGGAAGCCGGATTCGTCCATGAGGATTTTGGCGAACATCAGCTTTTTGGCCCGCGTTGAGGAGAAGCTGCGGACATCGATGGTGTAGTCATACATCTCGATGGTCTTCTCCGCACCGAAAATTTCGACGAAATCCGGCACATATATCTCGTAGATCGGCGTCAGGTCTTCAATCAACTGCCGCCGCTCTTCTTTGGTCAGCCTGTGGATGCCATCAGCCTCTCCACTCTCCTCATCCTTTTTCTTAAGCAGGGCCTCCACTTCCGCCTGATCCTCACCCAGCTCAGCCGCGATCCAGCCTTGGCGGAGGTCCTGAAAGGCACTGTCGTCATACAAACGGCGGTACATGGGGGACACAGGCACCAGACCGGCGAACACGACCGCCAGCAAGGCCATAACCACGGCCACCTTCCAGTCGGACCGGCGGATCAGGATAACCGTGATGCACAGACCTACGGCTGTAACCAGAATGCCCAGGTAGGCAAGACGTGTGCAGAGAAAGAATAGCGCCAGCATGCCTAGAACGGCGGTGGCACAGAACAGCACAGGCCGCCGGTGCTTCCAGGTCAACTGCCATGCCAGGCACAGAGGTAGCAGCATGGATAAATTGTTGCTCTGGGAGTTTGCGAAATAGAACCAGCCCAGAATTCCTGCGTCGGATGGGTAGGTGTAGGTGTGGGGGTCCGTTCCGGTGACAACGCTGAGAACCTCAACTGCCAGAATGCCCAGGAAAGCCAGGGACAGGCCCAGTTGCATTCCCTCAAAAGCTCTGCTACTTTCACGCATAAATGTTATAAAGCAAAGGACCAGAAGAGGCATTTGAATCACGCGGATGAAATTCGTCAAATCCCCTATGGGATCCAGATAGCCCTCCTGAAGGCAGGCGAATATATGCCCCGCCGCGAGAAACAGGCATATGCCAGCGGCGATCCAATAAACCCGCTTCCTGCGGGATAGAAGAAAGGCGGCCAGGACCGTGATGGTCAGCAGGGACATACGCAGGGCAAGCATGGGGGCGGTGGTGAGATTCCAATATTGAAGCCAGTAGGAGGCCACATCCAAAATAGGCTGGATTGCCAGGAATATAGCGAGATAGATGTGAATTCGTTCAGAATACCAGGATTTATTATTCATAGTTAGAGGTTCCTTTCGGGGATGGACGGCTTAGATCTGGCTGCTTCACAATAAAGTAGATGCATGCCAGGATTGCGGACAGATAGATGGAAACGTTGGGGCGGCGAAGAACGCCGGCGGTGGCATAGATATGGGTCAGACAGGTCAGAAACGCGATGCCCCAGCCAGCGGATTCCAGGGTAAAATACCGCTTCCAGGAACGCAGCAGCGCCCGTATCACCAGGCTCACAAAATACAGGAGGAACAGAAACATAAGTCCCAGACCTACGCTGCCGCAGAGATAGTAGATGCCGTGAAGGTCATTTTCCGCGTCATAGATGGCGCCCTCGTAGGTCAGGTCCCCCAGTTCCAGGCCGAACAGGCGGCTGGAAAATGGGGCGTCTTCCAGCATCATGGCACAGTAGCTGATGCGCATCCGCCGGGTATCAGCCAGATCGGAGGCCCGGTCACTGTAGCTGTACCGCTGGGCGGTACGCTCCAGACCGTACCGGTGCACCAGCCCGCCCAGGTAATACTCATAAGCGCCGGACAGACGGGCCAGAGCTACCTGCTCCTGGGAAAGACCTGCGTCCAAAGCACGTTGCTGGTCCTGGGCCACCAGGGTGTCAATCCGTTCCTGTTTTTTCACGGCGTTCTGTCCCACCAGCACCTGATTGCGGTACATGGGGGAGACGGGGAACGCTGCCAGAAACAAAAGGGTGCAGGCCAGCAGCAGGGCCATGACCCGCTTTTGGGAGCGATCCGTAATCAGCAGGGTGATTACAAGCCCAATGCCTGTGGCAAACAGGGCCAGATAGGAGAGCCGGGTGCCAAAGAAGTACAGTATCCCCAGGCAGCCCAGAATGGCCAGGCACAGCCGCAGGTTCCGATTCTTCCACCGCTGGATGGCACACACCAGAACAACGGGGACAAGGGCGGAGAGAATGGCACTCTGGGCGCTGGGTAAATAAAACCAGCCCAGAAGGCCCAGGGACTTATTGGCATAGGTGTAGGGGTTGGTGTCGGTGATCAGACTCAAAAGCTCCACCAGGGCAATGATTCCCAGCGCACAGCAAAAGCCCTTCCGAATGGCAGGGTAAACGTCTTTGTTTGCCCTCAGGAAGGAGATAAAGCAAATACACACCAGAGGGAACTGGTAGATGCGCAGCATATTTGCCAGATCCTGAATGGGATTGTCGTAGCCCGCCTGAATACAGGCATAGACGTGGCCCCCTGTCAGAGCCAGAAGGATTCCCGCGGCGGTCCAGTAAACCCAGCGCCTTTGGCTGACGGTAAAGCCCACCAGCAGGATCAGGGCCAGCATGGCAAACCGGAGGGCCAGCGTCAGGGTGTTGGGCATACCGGATACATCCATCCAGTAGGACAGGACATCCAACAGGGGCTGGATCAGCAGCAGTACAAAAACAAAACGGGGCAGCATGGCAATTGCCCGCTGCTGGAAGGAACGTTCACAACTCATAATCAAAGCCTTTCTGCAGATGGAGATGATTCGTTCAAAATTGTACCACGTTCCGGCAATAAAGTCAACAAACCCCAGGTTTTGTCAGAATGGATATACCGGCATCAGTGCTAGTATGCCCCAACCGGAGGCAGCCCTTACAGTCTGCTGACCAGACGGTCAGGCTCCTTGCGCTTTTTGGACCGGAGCGGGTCTCCGGCCTTGGCATAGCCCAGGCTGATGACCAGACGCACCGGCTCCGTGATGCCTAGAAGGCACTGGAGCCGCTTCTCGTCAAACCAGCCCAAAATGCAGCTTCCCAGCCCCTGGGTATGGGCCTCGGCGGTGATGTAGGCGGCGGCGATGCCGATGTCGACGGAGCGGTAGTCCTGCTTTTTCAGCTTGGCGCCTACGGCGGCAGTGCGGTTGTAGCTGTCTTCGGAAATCACCAGGAACACCGGTACATCCTTGGTGAACTGGTTCATACCCATGCTGCGGGTGGCTTCCCCAACCTGACGGGCGGATTCTCCCCGGGCCAGGGTGATGTGGTAGGGCTGGGCGTTGCAGGCCGAGGGAGCCAGCCTGGCAGCCTCCAGACAGGCCTCCAGCTTCTCGTCTTCAATATCCCGCTCCGGGTCGTAAGCGCGGCAGCTCTGACGGTTCCGGGCGATTTCCAGATAATCCATAATATGGTACCTCCATGTATCCAAGTTGCAGCATTTTGATCATTATAGTCAATTTTAACCATGATTGCAAGAAAAATTGGAATTAACCGCGCGTCTTCTGTAGGGGCCGGATATATGTCAATAGCAACATGGTTTACACTTTGTGAAGGGACATGGTTTACAACTCGCGTCCCCTCAACGGCTTAGCTTTTTGATAAGTTGCCTCGCTACGCTTCGCCCCCTTATTGCTTATCTGCCTTTTCGGGGTAATAATACGCTTTCCTGAGGACGCAGGAACTCTGTTTTTCGC